>JAMOTN010000049.1 GCA_027062325.1 bacterium | reverse complement strand
AAATTATTGGAGTTGTTGATAAGCAAAAAAATGCTCCCGGCATCATAAAAGCAGGAGAGATAGGAGTTCCAACTGCTGATAATTACGATGCTTTACTACCTGAAGCTGACTTAGTTATTGAGCTTACAGGTTCCCCAAAAGTTAGGGATGATTTGATAGAAAAAGTGGATTTTTCAAGGCAGGATCTTTTGACTTCAAAAGGGGCAAAGTTTGTTTACGACTTTGTTGAAATGGTAGAGCAGCTGAAAAAACGCGATGTACGTGAGTTGTTGAAGTCATTTGAGAATTTGAGTGAGAAAATGTTTACTTTCTCGAGAAATTTGGATGCGGTTATTCTTGAGATGAAGGATATTCTTGCTACGACACGAATTTTGGCTGTGAATGCTAAGATGGAGGCAAGTCGATTTATAGAGGGAAAGGGTCAGACTTTTAAAGTTGTAGCAAAGCAGATGGAAGATACGGTTGAAGATATCTCTCAACAGGTGGGGAATTTAGAAGAGGCAAGTGAGGTATTAGCTTATCTATTTGATGAGGTCAAGGAGGAGATGAAGGATATTGAAGGAGCAGTTTAGTAAGATAACGATTGGTAATTGAAAGACGGCTAAGGTGTAGTAGAATAACATTTTGAAGTTAAATGTTGCTTTTGTGATGAAAAAATTTGACTTCACGGGAGGAAAGATAGAGTGGAATCTCAAGCTATTCATTCTGATATATCAGGCAGAAGATTTGTGCGTGACAAGATTGAGAGCTTTTTTGATGATTTATTCGGAGATACGCCTTTTGAGTGGGATACAGCAGGAGTGCAGTTGCGGCTTAACGATGAATACATAACAGGTTTTGAGGAAGAAGGAAGAGTTAGAATAGCTTTTGCTTTAGGGTGCGGAGAGAGTGTTTTGAAAAAGCTTGAGGAATACAGAAAAAATAAGAGACCTGTGGATATACTGTTTTTGCATCATCCGTTGGTGTTTTCGGGTATGAAGAAATTTGATTTGGAAGTTTACCCTGTGTCAGCATTGTTTAAATTAGCCAAGTTGGGCGTAGATTTGTATATTGCGCATGTTAATCTGGATTCGTCAATTTTTGGAGCAAGTTTTTTGGCGGCTTTGCATGTAGCTAAATGGTTGAGTGAAAATGGTCTAAAGGTTAGCTTGGGGACACCTACTTCTGAGACTTTGATAACTCAAGAAGATTTTGCAAATCCGTTTAGATTGGGAAGTTATGCAGTTTCAGTTTTTATAAGAGAAGGAGAAGTGACTTTTAACAGCCTAGTTTCTTATCTTGAGGAGTTTTACAATGCTAGACCTCGTTTTGATTCGTCGTTGCTTTTAGATAAACGCGGTGAGAGGTTAAAAGCAGGAGATAAAATACTGTTTTGCTCTGGTAGTGCTTCAAGTGTTGTTTATGGAGATTACAAATTGCTTGTAACAGGAGAAGTTGGCTATCATCCGATTTACGATTCGTTCCAGCAGTCGAGAGCTGTTGTTTGCTTTGGACACTATGAGAGTGAGCGTATGTGTGTTCAAGTTGTTAAAAACTTCGTTGATTGGTTGATTAATAGAAGGAATGTTCCTTTAAGTGTAATATTTGGTGAGAAAGTGGTAGGTTGTGATTTTGAGATGTTGGGATTGGCTGAGCTTTTTACTGAGTTGGAAAGGACCTCTAGAGAGTTGTGGAAAAAGTGGTTTGGCGAAGTTAAATTGGAGGTTGATACGTTTTTCATAGAAGATGAGGATGCACAATTTTAGACTTTGTTTTAAAATGTTTGGTTTTTAAGTTTATTAAGTGGCATGTGTAAGGAGTCGTTTGGTTTGAAAAGATTTTTTGTGTTTGCAGGAACGAGGCCAGAAATTATCAAGTTAGCTCCGCTATTTTGGGAATTGAAACGTCAAAATTTAAATGTTGAGTTTGTTATAAGTGGGCAGCATTCTGATACACTAAAGGGTTTGCTGGAAGTGTTTGATTTAAAGGAAAATGTTCATTTTTTAAAACTTGAAGATAATACTGATTTGTTGTCCATTTACAGTAGTATTTTAAAGGCAGTTGGAGAATTTTTAGGGAAATTAGATGAAGAAGTGAGAAAAAAAAGTGTTGCAATAGTGCAAGGGGACACAGCAACCACATTTGCAGCGGCTTTTGCTTCTTTTCTGAAAGGGTTAGAGGTTGTTCATATAGAGGCTGGGCTTAGAACAAAAAATATGAGAAGTCCTTTTCCGGAGGAGATGAATAGACGTTTAGTATCTGAGCTTTCAACTTACCACTTCGCTCCTACTGATAGAGCTAAGAGTAACCTTTTGTGTGAAGGAGTTAACCCTGAGAGAATATGGGTTGTTGGAAATACTGGTATAGATTCCCTTGTGTTTGTATTGAGTGAAAGGGTTAAAAAGTTGAATTTGGAGAATAGCAGATCTTATTTGCAGCGTTTGTTATCTTCAGAATTTAAGGGTAATACTTTTGAACTTTATAAAAATTTGAACGAGTCTGGTTTAAAGTTTATATTGAAAGATGTGTTAAAAAAAGTTAACATAAGAGCATTTGATAAACTAATTCTTATAACCTTTCACAGGCGAGAAAATTTTAAAGCTGCTTCAGAATATGCACAGGCTATTTTGGAAGTTGCTTTGGAGTTTAAGAAAGTGCTGTTTACGTTTGTTTGGCATCCTAATATGCAATCTCAGAAATTTAAAAGAGTATTTGCAAGACATGGGTTAGAAAATACGCTTTTACTGCCGCCGTTAGACTATGCTTTGTTTTCTATGATGTTACTTGGAGCGGATTTAGTAATAACCGATTCTGGAGGAATACAGGAGGAGACAGC
The DNA here is from genome assembly GCA_027062325.1 of bacterium. GTDB lineage: Bacteria > JAMOTN01 > JAMOTN01 > JAMOTN01 > JAMOTN01 > JAMOTN01. The sequence continues at coordinate 28,012 of JAMOTN010000049.1, read as the reverse complement.
ATTTCTTGGAAAACCTTGTTTTGTTATGAGAAGAGAGACTGAGCGTATAGAGGTTTTGGATAAGAATGTTAGGTTATTTCCTGTGCCAGAGCAGTTAAAAAGCTTTTTAAAAGAAGTCCTTACTGATTTTTCTAAATTGAAGAGCTATTACGTTAAAAGTTTTGTGTATGGAGATGGTAAGGCTGCTAACAAGATTGTTAAAATTTTAAAAGAAAGTGGTGATTCTGCTGGAGAATTTTAAAGGTTTACGGCTGCGATTCCATCATATTGTTTGCCTCCAGGGATTTGTAGGGTATGGTTATTCTGATAGTTTTACACGTAATTTGCAGTCTGTAGTGGAAAAGATTGCTGATGGTTATACCAACAGAATTTTGAAGTTGACATTTTCTCCAGATGAGGTATGTATGTTGTGTCCAAATTTGATTGATGGTATGTGCAAAATGGAGGAGAAGATCATCAGATTGGATAAAGCTGTTTATCGAGTGCTAAAGAAGAGTTGTTTCTGGAAAGGTTTAAAGACTCTGTATCGTCCTGGGGATGTATTTCGAGCTGTTAATAGAAATTCACTTGTTATATCCAGGGTGGTTTGTAGAGGGTGCAGGTGGCAGGATGTTTGTGCGTGGTTTAAAATGAATAGGGTAAAGGCAATTACTAACTGTCATGTTGTAGGGGGGGAGTTGATAAGATGTTGAAGAGAAAATTTTGGATTTTAATTGTTTTGACTTTTGTAATCCTTAACTTAGCTGCAAATGTGAGACTGGATATGCAAAGTGTTTGTAGGATTCCGTTTGATAACTACTCGTGGCCTGTTATTAGAAAGGATGCATTGTTGATTGAAGAGCTTGGAAATGATGAGTATATTAGGACGGGAAGAGGATTATTTGTGAGATATCTAACTGAAGGACAGCAAGTTTTGGAGACTATGGGTTATTGGGTTAAAAAGTCTGTAAGGAGTATATGGGTAGGTTTGGGAGATAGTGATGTTAAGGTTGATTTTAATGGAGTTTTAGGAGACGTTTATGTGCAAAGTTATCCTAGAAATGAGCTATGGGTAGCTGCTGCTTACTACACTTCACGAATTCAGTTTGAAAAGAGATATAGGATAATGTGTTTCAAAACTTTGCCGGGTAAGGATAAGAGGTTGCATTTGGTATTGGCTTTTTCTTTTGAAGTGAAAGCAAATAAAAATATATGGTATGTGAAGAATTTTAGAGCAATTGATGGTTACTGTGTTTTGAACTTCACTACTGGTAAAACTTTGCTAGTTGCAGAGGTGTTGCTTAACGTAAAAGGAAACTTGAAGAAAGGATACGTGTTTGACTGGATATCGGACGTTAAATTTGTGGGGAAGACATATGGAGATAGAGATAGGATTGCTTTGAATTTTAAAGACGGAGTACTTTTATTCTCAGCAGATGATGTATATTACTTGCAGAAGAACAATGATGATGAACTTTATTTAAGCTTTTTTGCCCAACCTTATAGTTTAGGGAATAAGTTGTTTATTCTAACGAGTATTGGTTTGTTCAAGGTTATGTCTGCAAATTCTAGGATTGATAAAACTTATAACTTAGGATTGCAGGTGAAGGTTGCAGAACCGGTAGAACTTTTCAATGCAAGGGTAAAAGCTGCTTCGGTCTTTATTATATCGGATGCTTTGAATATGCAGGCACTTTATAAGTTTGTTAAGCAGAAAGATGGTTCCATACTTTTAGAAGGTGAAGTTTTAGGTGGAATTAATGAAAGTGTCAAAAAACTTTTGCCTGTGAATGTACTGGATTCAAACAGAGGAGCGGAAAGTTTTATTCTCTTTTCCCCAAATGCAGTTTCGAGGAAAAGAGTGGGAGCAATATTGATAGATAACGATAAGAATTTGTACAATTTGGAAATTTTGAACAGGATTGGTTGCAATTAGTTATTCAGCGTGTTTCAACGGAAGATTTTATCCCAAACCAATTTCTTAGTTCACGTGCGGTTACTGTGTTGGCTTTTAGAAAGGCGGTCATCTCTCCTTCAAATATGAGATGGCCGCCGTGCTTTCCACCCTCTGGGCCAAGCTCTAATACCCAGTCTGCACTGCTTATCAGTTGCAAATTGTGTTCTATTACTATCACAGTTGCTCCCTTATCAACCAAGCGCTTGAGGACTGCAATTAGCTTTTCCACGTCAAACCAATGAAGACCAACTGTTGGCTCGTCAAGTAGAAACACAGCACCCTCTAAGTTGCGCGTTTGTAGCCACTTTGCAAGTTTTATTCTTTGTGCTTCCCCACCTGAGAGGGTAGTGGAAGGTTGACCAAGTTTTAAATACCCCAGACCGACATCAGATAAAAGTTTTAGTTTATCGGCAATTTGAGGAAAACTTTCAAAAATTTTAATAGCTTCATCTACCGTCAGCTCCAGGACTTCTGCTATGTTAAGGCCTGCAAATTTCACTTCGAGTACATTTGAATTGTAACGTTTTCCGTGACATAGCGGACACTTTACGAATACGTCGGGAAGAAATTGCATATCTATCTTTATAAAGCCTTCTCCTTTGCACTTTTCGCATCTTCCTGCTGCCACATTGAATGAGAAGTGCGCTTGTGTAAAACCGCGAAGCTTTGCCTCTTTTGTTTGAGCAAATAACTGCCTGATGTATGTGAAAATTCCGGTGTAGGTTGCAGGATTTGAACGAGGTGTGCGCCCGATTGGAGATTGATCAACCACTTTTAGTTTTATGTCACGCTCCCTTCCCCATTGCTTTTCTATTTCTTCTGCAAGGCTACTTTTACCACTCCCTGATACGCCCACAATAACTGAGAGAGCATTTTTAGGGAAATGTACAGTTATGTTTTTCAAGTTATGGAGAGTAGCATTTTTTACTATCAAGAATTTTTCAAAATTTTGCGCATTCCTCTGTTCTGAGGATGGAAGAAGATTGTTATTATAACTAACAAATTTATTCTCAACAAATATCTTTTCATCAAGCATATTATTTTCAAGTTGCTGTGTTTTTTTCAATACGAATGCAGTTTTTGTGTTTTTTGTCAAAAGTTCATTTGGAGTTCCAGAAAATACTACTTCCCCGCCTTTTTCACCACTCTCGGGTCCTAATTCGACAATCCAGTCTGCTGCTGCTATTACTTCTTCGTCGTGTTCAACTACGATAACATTGTTTCCAAGATTTTTTAGTTTTTTTAGCACATTTATGAGACGTTTTGTGTCCACAGGATGAAGGCCCACTGTTGGTTCATCCAGGATGTAAGTAACACCACTTAAATTGCTTCCCAGTTGGCTTGCCAGCTTGACGCGTTGATGTTCTCCTCCAGAAAGGGTTGAGATTTTCCTGTTAAGAGTTAAATAACCTGCTCCAACCTCAACTAGAAATTCAAGACGCTTTATCAGTTCGTCAACGGCTCGTTTTAAAATATTTAACTTTTCTTCGGGAAGTTTGTGGATTTTAAAGATAGCCAGCAGCTCTTCGATTTCAGTCTCAACAGCTTCTCCAATTGTTATTTCAAAATCTTCGAATCTTAGGCGTACAGATAAGGCGTATTCGTTCAGCCTCTGTCCCTTACAAACTGGACACGTATTTTCCTTCAGGTACTTGCTAATTTCGGCACGAATTTTATCTGATTCCGTTGAGTTAAATAGACGCAAGAGATGCCACTCTATTCCTTCGAATTCACCGTATTGACTGTTTCCACCGTAAAGAATGAAGTTCTTTTCCTCTTCTGATAAGTCTTGCCACGGAGTATCTGCATCTATTCCCAGAATCCATAGGGCATCTTTGAAGCGGCTTCCAACTCCCCACATGAAAGGAAGAGATAGTAGTTTTATTGCACGGCGCACAGGTTTTACGGGATCTACAAGTGCCTCCTCGTTTATAGTGAAAACACTACCAATCCCAGAACATCGTGGGCATGCGCCGATTGGAGAGTTGAAAGAGAATAATTTAACATCTAATTTTGGATAGCTTTTTTTACAGTTCGGACAGGAAAGCTTTGTTGAAAAAAGAGCGTCTTCTTTGTCAAATTCTGTCTGTCCATTCCATATGTAAATTTTGAGCCATCCATCAGAAAGTTCAATGGCTTTTTCAACTGCCTGCCATATCCTTGCGTTGAGTTCATCGGGATTTGTAAGTCTTATTCTATCTATTACTGCTTCTACACTGTGGCGCTTATTTTTATCAAGTGAGATTTCGCTTTGTTTACCAGACCTTAATTTTACAAGTTTCTTGTCAACGATTACTCTACTAAATCCGTCCGTGTAGAGTTTTTCGAATACGTCTTTAAAGCTACCTTTCTTTTGTTCGGCAATAGGGCTAGTTATAAGTATGTCTTTCCCGATAAACTTCGATTTTATATTCTCAACGACCTCTTCCTTTGTAGTTCCAACAAGCTCAACTTGACATTTAGGGCAGTAAGGAGTTCCAGCACGTGCGAATATGATTCTCAAAAGATCATAAATTTCTGTTGAGGTGCCGACTGTTGAACGTGGTGTTACTATTCCTTTTTTTTGATCAATTGCGATGGTTGGAGATAATCCTATAATCTCGTCTACGTTGGCTTTGTCAAACTTTTCTAAAAATTGGCGAGCGTAAGATGAGAGAGACTCCAAGTATCTTCTTTGACCTTCCGCATACAAAACGTGTATTGCAAGGCTGCTTTTACCGCTTCCAGAAGGACCTGTTATTACAACTAACTTCTCCGCTGGTATTTCAACGTTTATGTTCTTTAGGTTATGTTGCCGTGCGCCTATTACTTTTATGGATTGGATATGGGCCACCTCCTTAGACCACTATTTAATTTACCACAGTAATGCGCATAGTTGAATAGATCTTATTTCAAAAATATTTTTGTTCAATTTTGAATTATTTTAAAGAGGTGATTGAATAATATATAATTTAATAATAAGGACTGGGGGACTGTCAGGTGTGAGGCTCTGCGGAGGTAACTGGCATTGTGCATGCATGCATAGACGCCCTGAATTTTAATTTTAAAGTTGAGTTAAGGGAGTGGTGCCTTGGGGATTTTGGAAGGGGTAGTATATGTTTTGGAAAATTAATAGATTAAAATAATGCTAAAGTTATGGGCGTTGTTTGCCAGTTCCTTGCAGAGGAAGAGCAAGTAGGGGCTATAAGTTGAATTAGTGTGATTTAATTGTTGAAATTGTTTTGAAAAGTCAAGATACAGCAGTTGAAGTGCCATGCGCTGAGGGGATCAATTTATAGCTGCACTTGCTATAGCACCAGACAGCGTAGAGAGTTTGTTTTTGCAATTTGCCGGTTATAGTTTTCGATATTTTAAAACTGTAATAAAAATTTAGAAGGGGGGTGAAAAAAGTGGGTGAGATTGAGGCTCGCAGCCTGAATCGCCCCAAAGCCAAGATGAGGATCACACATAAAGTTCAACTTATAGTTTTCATTTCTATAATTCTTACAGCCCTATTGTCTCAACTTATGGTGATGTATTTTTCGTATAAATTTAATGTAAATACTTTAGCTGAAGCTCTTAATGTTGAGGCTACTTGGAAAAAGGATGCTTTTCGTGAAATGGTAAAAGGTTACAAAAATACAGCATTGAGTTTGGCTGTTTTGTCATCCAGAGCATTAGAAGATTTTGAAAATGCTTTTTGGAATTTAAAGAAAGAGTGGGAGAATTTGATAGAAAAGCACAATTTTCCACCTGCAGAAGCTTTGGTTTCGCGATTGAAAAGCTATTATGCTGGGGATAAGTTTTTTGAATCTATGGATATGCAGATGTTGATTCCTGATTCTCTGGAAGGAAAAATTCTTCATTGGTTGTTTATCCATCCTGATAATAACTCCTATGCTTTCAAAGATAAGTGGAAATTTGAAGGGAGTAATCTTTCACTGAGTTATGAGAAGGTTTATAGGAGATGGCACGAGCAATTTTCTTTTGTCTTTAAGTCTGAGCATATAAAGGATGGGATATTAGTGAATAAAGATGGAATAGTACTGTATGATGTGGCAAAGAGTCCTATCTTAGGGCAGAATTTAACCTCTCCTTTGTGGCTTAATAGTCCAATTTCTAAATTATTCAGGAGAGTCGCTGCTCATAGAAGGGAAGGGATGGTAGAAGTAGAAGAGTATTTAAATGAAGATAATATTTATGGTGAGCCGATTTTATTAGTTGGGACTCCAATTTTTTCACTGAATACGAATGAATTTGTCGGGACTTTGATTTTAGTGGTTCCTTTTAAAAAGTTTGAAAAGTTAATTGTTGATAAGTCGATTGGGGAGATTGCTAAAGGGACCTTTACAGAACTGATAAATTTTGCTTTGATTGACAAAAATGGGGTTGTTATATGTGGTAATAATTATTCTATGAATAAAGGAGAGGCAACTAAATGGACTTCTATTATTCCTGTTCTTAAGGAAGCAGAAGTTAAGGGGAATGCTATAGGGAGGGTTTTCAGTTTTAGTGATTTGAAAGAGGAACTTATAGTAGCAGTTCACAAGATCATGAAGAATGTGGACTGGTATGTTGTTGCTTATACTCCAGTAAGATATATTAAAGCCAAAGCGATAAAAGAATTATTAAAGACTCTTCTGCTAATTCTTGTAATCGCTGTATTTATGGCTTGGCTTGCAAGTTATGTCTTCACAAAAAGTGTGGGGTTAGCCTCAATTTTTGCTGAGTTTGTGAGAGAGGCAAGGAATATATCAACAGAAGTTGAAAATCTGGTAACAAGCTCTGAGGAGTTGAAACAGACGACAGATCACACGAAGACACAGATATCTGAAGTCAGAGAGGCTATGAATAGAACAACTACCTCCATAATTTCCGTGGTTACAGCGCTTGAGGAGATGAAAGCCAGTATAGAGACTATAGCCGCAAATACTCAAACGGCAAATGAGGTAGCGAGTGAAGCAGAAGGGGTTGCCTCAGAAGCTGAAAATGCACTGGAGAAGCTGCGTTCCAAGATAGACAAGATAGAGGAGATAAATGATCTTATTATTGGAATTGCAGACAAGACTAACCTGCTAGCCCTCAATGCTTCAATTGAAGCAGCTCGAGCAGGAGAAGCAGGACGTGGATTTGCAGTTGTTGCTCAGGAGATAAAGAGCCTTGCGGATAGAACGATAAAAGGAGTCGAAGAGATAAAGTCTATACTTGAAGAAATAAGAGGAGAAGCAGCCAATGTTAAAGGTGAATTTGATGCAGTTAAAGAAGTTATAAATCGAGTTAAGACGGTGGCAGAAGAGATTGCAGCAGCGGTGGAAGAGCAAGCACAAACTACAAGTGAGATGGTGCAACATTCTCAGGAAGTTTCTGCAGCAGCTGAGGAGACTAATCAAGTTATGGAAAATATTGTACATGCAATAGACGAAATTGTTGAGGCAATGAAAATGATTGCAAGCGTTGTAAAGGAATTGAGAAAACTTATTGACAGAGTGGAGGAGACGTTGAGGATAAATAGAGCATAGCAGTGTGTCAAATTAATGCCTCATAAATAGGGGTAGTCTTGCCATTTTAAATGTACGGCGAGGCTGCCCCTTTTGTTCTTTTTATTGCGTATTTGCTGTCTTGCTTTTGGGAGGCGAAGTACTAATGGGAATATTTAAGCTTGTTGCTCCGTATTCGGCATCTGGAGATCAACCAACAGCTATTGATGCTGTCTGTCGTGCTTTGAAAGAGGGAAAAAGATTTGTAACTTTGCTTGGAGTGACAGGTTCTGGTAAGACGTTTACAATGGCGAATATTATAGCTCATCTTGAGCGTCCTGCACTTGTAATTTCTCACAATAAAACCTTGGCTGCTCAGCTGTATCTTGAGTTTAAGGAATTTTTTCCAGATAATGCTGTATGTTATTTTGTAAGTTATTACGATTACTATCAACCAGAAGCTTACGTAGTTGAGAGGGATCTTTACATAGAAAAGGATGCATCCTTAAACGAGAAGATTGATCAACTACGTCATGAAGCTGTATCTGCTTTGGTATCGCGTCGCGATGTGATAGTTGTTGCAACGGTCTCGTGTCTGTATGGATTGGGATCACCTGATGTTTACGAGAAAAAAATATTACGATTAAAAGTTGGAGATGAATTAAGTCCATTGAAATTAGTGGAGAAACTTCTTGAAATGGGATACAAGAGAAACGACTTAGCACCTGAACCGGCTTCCTTCAGATTATCAGGAGATGTGGTGACGATTTTTTTACCTAATGCTGAGGATATGGCTTATCGCGTTGAGTTTTGGGGGGATGAGATTGAGCGTATAGTTTACTACAATGTTGTTAGTCAAGATGCGGCGGAAGCAGAGGCAGCAGTCATATTCCCAGCAACATTTTATCTTCTGGATGAGGATGCTAAAGAACGGGCAATAGAGAGCATAGAAAAAGAGTTAGCAGAGCGTGTTGAATGGTTTAAAAAGAGAGGAAAACTCTTAGAGGCAGAAAGATTGCTGCAACGCACGCGTTATGACTTAGCTATGCTTAAAGAAACTGGATACTGTAAGGGGATTGAGAACTACTCGCGTCACATAGATGGCAGAAAGCCCGGACAGCCTCCGGCGACTCTTATCAGTTTTTTCCCGCGGGACTTCATTACCTTCATAGATGAGTCTCATATAACTATACCGCAACTTAGGGCAATGAGAGAAGGCGATAGATCACGCAAAAAAAGTTTGATTGAGTATGGTTTTAGGCTTCCTTCTGCTTATGATAATAGGCCGCTTACGTTTGAGGAATTTTTAGAGCGCACTTCTCAAATAGTGTTTGTAAGTGCGACTCCCGGTGATTGGGAACTTTCTGTTTCTGAAGAGGTTGCTGAGTTAGTAGTGCGACCTACTGGGCTTCTTGAGCCGCTTGTTGAGGTTAGAGATTGGAGGATCCAGACAGAAGATGTGATAATGGAGATGAAAAAGTTAAAGGCTAGGGGTGAAAGAGCGATAGTTGCCGTGCTTACTAAGAAGATGGCAGAAAAATTGGCAGCTCATTTGCGCGATTTGGGTATTAAGGCAGCCTGGTTGCACTCAGAACTTGGGACGCTTGAGAGACAAAAGATTTTGGCTGATTTGAGGCGAGGGATTTACGATTGTGTGGTGGGGATTAATTTGTTGCGAGAGGGAATAGATCTTCCAGAGGTTTCTACGGTATTTATCTTAGATGCGGATAAAGAGGGATTCTTGCGTTCTAAAACTTCTCTCATACAGTTGGCAGGGCGTGCGGCACGGCATGTTAATGGACGCTGTATCCTTTATGCAGAAAGAATGAGCCGTGCTATGAAAGAGATGATAGAAGAGGTAAAAAGAAGGCGGCGAAAGCAGGAGAAGTACAACAAAGAGCATGGTATCACTCCGAGCCCTGTTATCAAACCGATCATTCAGGAATTGATTGAAGAGCAGGAGAAAGAATTAGATAAAAGGGAGTTGCTTGAGAAAGCTAAAGAGATTTATACGAGTATGATAGAGGCTGCTGAAAACCTGGAGTTTGAAAAGGCTCAAGAGTTGAAAGAGAAGCTACAAAGTTTGCTGCAAACTTTGAGAATGAGTATTCAAGATTTGGCAGAGGTGTTGTGAAAAAATTAAGCCCCCAAACACTTTGGAGTTTCTTTGTTAAAATAAATAATAAAAGTAAAAAAATTAAATAGTAAATAACAAGATGGAATAAGTATTGATAAAGGTTTTAATTTTCAGGGGGGATTTGAATGAAATACACTACTTTGTTAGTGCTGTCGGTTGTGCTTTTAGTTGGTGCTTTTGGTTTTTTTTCTTATTTAGTGGTTGAAAAATTGGGAAAAGAAGTTCTTAAAAGAAGTGATGAGTTACAACGTCAAGTTTTAATTGATACTTACAAAGAGGTGTTGCAAGACTTTGTTGAGAACGGTAAGAAGTATATCGAATCTCAGCTTAGCAGTAGCAATTTTGAAGAGGTTACTAGAAAAAAGATTGGGCAAATTCTTGAAAGTGTCAAGGTTATGTTATCGCGTATAATACAAGATGAGACTTTAACTGATGAAGAGAAGAAGAAAATGGTAAAGGCTGTTGTAAAGTCGTGCCGTTATGACAATGGTAATGGCTACTTTTTTATAATTGATATGAATTACGTAATGGTTGCGCATCCAATAAAGCCACAGCTTGAGGGTAAAAATCTAAAAAATGTTGAGGTAATAAAGCTCATTGTTGACAATGCTAAAAAAGGTTTGGATTATGCTATATACTATTGGCCACACCCTAAAACTGGAAGAAAAGAGAAAAAGATGAGTTTGTTTTTTGTTTTGAGAGAGTGGGGCTGGATAGTTGGAACTGGTGCTTACATTGATGATGTAATGAGTGATTTTAAGGAGAAGTTCAAAACAGCTCTTGAAGGGTGGCGCTTTGAAGGAGGCCGCGGATATTTCTGGATTTATGACGTATCTCAGTGGCCCAACAAAGTTGTAATGTTTTTTCATCCTAAGCCCAGTTTATCTGGTAAGCTTGTTGATGTTAATAAGAAGGATCCAAGAGGTGTTCCTTACAGAAAAATGTTAATTGAAGGAGCGATGGCAAAGGGGGCAGTCTTTGTAGAATACGCCTACACGGATCCTGTTACAAATAATTTGGAGAAGAAACTTTCCTATGCAGTTTATATACCGCGTCTTAATTGGGTCTTGTGTTCTGGATTGTATTTGAAGCCTATAAATGTTAAGGCTAGTGGAATAAGTTTAAAAGTTAATAAGTTTCTTAAAGAAATGCTTAATAAGATTGCTAATCAAGTTTTTATTATCTCAATGATTATTTTGATAATTATTTGGTTGTTTATGAGCTGGATTATAGGAAAAATCAAGAAGGAATTTATTTCAGAGTCCCAAGAGTTATCGGTTTCTACCTCTGCAATTGTAGACATCGTTGAAAAGCTTAGAAAGTACGCTGATAATCTAACAAAAGATGTTACTGAAATTAGTAGTGCTGTTGAGGAGACGTCAACTACAAGTCGTATGGTTGCTCAAGAAGCAAATGCTATAAGAGATGAAGCTATGAAAATGGCAGAAGTTGCTTCGAGTGGTCAAGAGGCTGTTGCTAAATTAGTTAGTGTTTCTACGAATGTTGGAGATAGTTTTCAGATGGTAAGTTCTTTTATGGGAAAGGTGGAGGATATTGTTAATAAAGTTAAAGGCTTTGTTGAGATAGTTAGTAGCATTGCAGAAAAAACGAACCTCCTTGCTTTGAATGCTGCAATTGAGGCTGCGCGTGCTGGTGAGAGCGGCAGGGGATTTGCAGTTGTTGCAGAGGAGATAAGGAACTTGAGTGAGCGTACTCATAAGGAGAGTAACGAAATTAAGAGTGTTATCATACATCTTGTTGAAGTTGTAGAAGAGTTGTCAGCTAGAATAGAAAATACTGATAAAATTCTGCAAGATCAAATGAGTATAATAAATGGAGTTAGTGCTGATCTTGAACAGTTATTGAGATTCACATCACAACTTTCACGTAATTTGGGTAAGATTAAGAATGTAACTGAGGAGGAAAGTTTGGCTGTTGAGAAGATTAAGGCTGCTATTACAGAAATACAAGTGGGAATTGAGAAGTTACGTCAGGAGTACATAAAAATACTTGTGGATGAAGTGAAGAGACAGGAGAATATAACTGAGAAAGCTAAAGAATTGACAGAAAGGATGTAAAGGGGATTTTGTAAAGAGAGAAAGTGACACAGGGAGGTGAAATAGGAGATTTAAATATATGCTGAAAAAATTTAATATATTTCATAAGCTACTTATAATAGTAGTGGGAGCTTTTATTGTTGTAGCATTTACATTGGGGGGGTGTGATGATAACGATAGCCCCCCGCTGTCTCGTGTATCAAGTTGGTTTTGCTGGTTGCAGAACATTGATCCGCTTACTGTATCTACTGCTGAATTTGATTTAGGAGTTTTGGATTACTCAAAGGATGGGACAGAGGATGGAGAGTTTACCTCTGTAGAGATGTACAAGATGAAGCTTTATGGCAAAATATTACTGTCCTACCTATCAATTGGAGAAGCTGAAAATTACCGATATTATTGGAATACTGCTTGGGATGAAAATCCACCTGATTGGCTAGGGGAAGAAAATTCTGAGTGGCCAGGGAATTATGCTGTGCGTTACTGGTACGAGGATTGGCAGAGATTGATTCTAGGATACCTTGATAGGATAATTGACGAAGGATTTGATGGAGTTTATCTTGATAAAGTTGATGAGTTTGAATTTTGGGCTGATAAGGAAAGTGCTACTCCTGAAAGTTGGTATGCGGTTGAGATGGTAAATTTTGTGAAGAGAATTGCAGATTATGTAAGGGCAAGAAAGAAAAATTTTATAGTTGTTATACAAAATGCTGAAAGGATTCTTGATTACTCGGCTGATTTGTTGAAAGTGATTGATGGATGGGCAGTAGAGGATCTGTTTTACACAGAATTGCAGGAGAATGCATCTGATTATATAGCAGAGCGCTTAAATTATCTTTTTCGTGTTAAAGAGGTTGGAAAACCAGTACTTGTTATTGATTACGTTGATGATGGAAGTGGATTTACAGGTGACAATGCAAATCGCATTACGAATTTTGTAAGTAAATGTAGGGAATACGGTTTTATTCCTTATGCAGCGTATAAAGATAGAGCTTTGAATAAGATAGATTTCATAGTAAACTTGGTTAAGTAGCTTTAATGTTTGGGGGGTAGGAGTGTGGAAAATAGTAGTGATTTAATTGATGAAAAAGTCGAATCAAGAAGCGAGAATAGCGAAGAGAGCATCCTTAATTCAGATTTGCGTTCGGCTATGAAGCGTTATCAGATTTTTTTGTTTAAAACTGTAGTTGGAGCCGTTGTTGCATTTGCTGTGTTGCTAACACTTTTTATGTTGTTGCCGTGTGATATAAGATCCTGTATTGACTCAAAGAGATTAATACGAGGTTTGATAGCAGGTTTTGGAATTTCAATTATTGAAATTGTGCTTCTTTCGTGGAGTGTTGAACGAGTAACGCTTGGTTTGATGAGTCCTAAAAAAGCACGGGCACAGGCAATGTTTAGGCTTGTTGTGGTTGCTCTTTTGCTTGTGTTTGGAGCGTATAAGTATGGAATACTTTCTATAATAGGATTTGTTTCAGGTTTTATTCTCGTTAGAATCTCTATGGTTTTGATACATTGGAGTGAGAGCAAGAGTGCGGCGAATGCCAAAGATGGGGAAGATCTTTTAAAATCAGCGGGTGCATCAAATGGAGCATCGATTGAGAGAAAATGACAGTTTTTGGGGAGAAAGTGCTTCTGTTGTGAAGATAAATTTTAACAACAGGCGAGGAAGTATATTACTTTTTGTTTTGCTTTCAACTGCTATTATGACTCTTGTTATATCGTTTGTAACCGGAAGTTGGCAATCACAACTCAACTTTGTGTTACGCGACGTTGCAAAGTTGCAGGCTTATTGGTTGGCACTTGGCTGGGAAGAGGTGGCTTTGAGTGATATAAAGAAAAAGATATCTCGTGTTGCAAATACTTCATATGAGAAATTTAAAGTTCCATTTTCAAGAGAGGCTGCAGAGCTTGAGGAGTTTTTAAATATTGTGGATCTTCACAGAGTTGTTCATTGGACATATGAGACTGAGGAGGTGGATATGGCTTGGCACCTTAAAACAAAAGTCAGTTTTAATTACACTAAGCCGGAATCTGAATTCGCTGTCAAGTGGATGTTGAAAAAGCGTGTTGATCTTTACCCGGATGCAATAAGAGTATATGCGACGAAGAAGATGCCGCTTGCAGGATACCGGGCGGTAGCTGTTACTCAGATTCATCTGTGGGAAAAACGCTATAATTTTAAATTTTCACTTTATAAACCAGTTAGTGTTAGAGCTTTACAACCGGTTGCCCCAAAGTACGTTTTATTTATAGCTGGGACTCAGCGTGATGTATTAAAGTATGGTACTTTCATAGTTTCTAATGGAATGAGTCGCGTTGCTCCTATAAGGCAAGAATACATAAATATGATAATGTCCCAGCTTCCTAAAGCAGCCACATTGCACGATAAGTTAATAGTTATAAGAAATTTGCTGGCTAAGATTAAGCCTCAAGTAAAAGAAGAAGAGGATATGAGTTTGATATTTAAAGCATATTTGAAGTCAGGGAGAGTTAGAACCAACGGTGAGTTAGATGTGTATTTGCCGTTTTTTGACATAGATGACATAATAAATTACTTTGTAAAAGATCCACGTTGGGATAAGCCAGAAGTTGGTTACATAGGTTGTCATAATCGTTTGCATGACCGATTTATGTATTGGGCAACACGCTATGAGGGTAAGATATTCAAGTACTATTACGTGCTGCCACCAGTTTATGCAAATCTTTCGGGACCAATAGAAAAGTATATGATGCCACGTCATGATCTTTACACTCCTTGGACTACTTTTAAAAACTATCCTGTGAAGCATCCAGATGAGTTTGATCCTCGTAATCTTATTACCTATTTGAGTCCGCAGAATGCGGATGTGCGCGTGAATGGAGATATAGAGTTGAGGGGTTCCTTTAATGAGCCATTTCAAATTGATGGATTTATATATGTCAAGGGAGATGCGGTATTAGATGGTTACTATTCAGGGAAGGGCGTGCTCTGTGTGGATAATGCTTACATTGGAGACTTGAAACCTGCTGATCCGTCTTCTGCTATGGTACTTGTAGTGAGAGATGGCATAAGGCTGATTCGTGATGCAGGAAGTATAAAAGCTAGCATATACTCTAAAAACAGCATACGCGGTAGAATTAGACTAAACATTTATGGTAACTTGGTAGTCCAAAAGTTAAATAGGTACGATAATAAGGGAAAATTTTACATGCCACGCATAGTATTCATCAACTACGATTCACGTTTCAGGAGAGAAATAAGTTGGGTAGTGCTGTATGCAAAGCCTACTCACCGCTGGATTGAATTTAAAGCCGGATAAAGTAGCCTTTTAATCTTCATCCTCCTCTTCATTCTCTTCATTTTCGGAAGTATCTTCGGCGGCATCATGTTCCATAGATTCTGAAGTCTCTTCGGAAGGCTCGGTTTCTATGTCGTCTTCTAGTTGTCCCGCATCTGTGGCGCCCACTTCCTTAGGAGATGAAGAGTCGGAAGATGTTACTTTTTGGGCTGCTTCTTTGGCTTTGTCTGCTGTGCTTTGAGCTGCTTTTTCGGCTAATTTTTTCTTGCGTTTCTTTATGGCTTTGATGAGCAACTCAATAAATGCGTCTCTATCTTTAACTTCTTCAATTGTGATGCCACCAAACATGCTATCTTTCGTGCGAAGGTGTATCATGTTTATGAATGGTGCAAACCATAATTTTGTTGGACGTACGCTTGCTTCATCTATGTCTTCGAGGTTATACATGTACGACACCACAAGTGCTTTTTTAGGACGCTTTTTCTTTTTAAGTACGGGTTGAGCATTTGCAATTGATACAGGTTGGAGCTCTTCCTCTTCGCTTGGAGTAACCTTGGTTTTAGCTTTGGCTTTTTTAAACACTTTGTCCCATCGTGTAACGATAAGAGCTTTGTTTGTAAGAATTATGAATTCACTTTGAAGATTAAAAGCTTTGTATAGATATCCTATAAATAAATTTACTGTCATACCCGGGATGAAAAGTACTGTGAAAAAGGTGTATATTCCTAGCCCACTCTTTTTAAACTCAGCCCATGCTTTGTGAAAGAGAGAAGATTCAAAATAAAGATATAGAATGTATCCAACCGCTATTGCGCCTAGCAAATACTTAATACGAGCCCATAAAGTTGTTTCTGTTACTGCTAGAACCTTATGTTTTTTGCCTTTGACTTTTATATGATTTTCATCAATCCACTTTATTTCTGCTCCAGTGCCGTATTTTTCGTAAGCAAAAGTTTGAACACCTTTTATAACATCTTTTCCAACACTTTTTATTCCTCTATCCAACTTACCCATTCTAAAAACCTCCTACAAATACCTAAGTTTTTCTAAATTCTTTGTACGTATATCCAACAACTTCTGCCGTTTAAATTTACTTCTTTTGCAGCATCATGTTTTTCAAAACTGTATTCATCAGCTAAGACTTCAGAAGCTATTTTGTCTGCAAACTCTCTCCACATTTTTTTGACAAGTTCATCATCCGAATAGACAAATAATTTAATTCTGTCGGTTACATTAAATCGATTTTTTTTGCGCATGTTCTGAATATGATGTGTTAGCTCCCTTGCGAGTCCCTCCACAACTAGTTCTTCGGGAATATCACTCGATATAGCAACCACAATGTTCCTTCTTCCAGCAGCAAAAAACGGCTCTATACCCTCAACTTCAAGTTTTATATCTCCAAGTTCCAGAAGTAGTGAGCGTCCATCTATTTCAGATTCAAATGTTCCCTTATCTATTAACTGCCAACCGATCTCATCACGCTTCTCGTTTACCAAGTTTGAAAGCTCAACTATTCCGGATCCAAGAATTGGGCCAAGCTTTGCTTTATTAACGGTTAGGCGGAATGTGACTTTGTTATTAAACCAGCTTTTATCCTTGAGTTCTACTCCTTTGGCATTTATCTCTTCAAGAATAAGAGAAAGTTCTTCTTCAGAAAGTGCAACTTCATCTTTGGCCCACACGTATATTGCAGGAATTGGTTGCCTCACCTTTATCTTTGCCTTACCACGTGCTTCACGTGTAAGTTCAACCAGCAAGCGTAAGAAATCCATGCGGTGAAGAAGATCTTTGTCAACCAGTTCTTCTTGATAAGTAGGATAATCTTCTAAATGGATACTAATCTGTCCCTTGCCGTAATTTTTAACAAGTTCCTCGTACATCTCTTCTGCTATAAACGGCACAAAAGGAGCAATTAGTTTGGTGAACTCAACGAGAATTCTGTGAAGGGTAAAGTAAGCTTTTTTCTTGTCCTCGTCCACGACCTCACGCCAAAAACGACGACGGCAGCGTCTAACATACCAGTTGCTTAAATCGTCTAAAAACTTCTCAATATTTTGCGCTGCATCTGTGACGTTGAACTTGTCCATATTTTCGCGCACATTTTTTACTGTTTCTGCGAAACGCGCCCAAATCCAGCGATCGATCATAGGAAGTGAGGAAATTTTGAACTCAAAGTCGAATGGATTTATTTTATCTATGTCTGCGTACATTTTGAAAAACTTGACTACGTTTCTTATCTTGTTTAGAAATTTACGATTCGCTTCGCGAACATGCTCTTTTGAGAATATACGAGCATTCCATGGTACAGTTGATGAGTAAAAATACCAGCGAACAGCATCTGCTCCTTCTGTATCAAACACCTCATCTGGAGGCACGTAATTGCCGCGACTTTTACTCATTTTCTGTCCATCTGAACCAAGTATAAGTCCCAATGTTACAACATTTTTGTAAGCACTCTTACCATACAAGAAAGCACTCGTAGCAAGAAGTGTGTAAAACCACCCACGTGTTTGATCGATTGCTTCGCATATAAAATCAGCAGGGAATCTCTTTTCAAAGTCTTCTTTATTTTCAAAAGGATAATGAAATTGCGCTGTGTGCATACAACCAGAGTCAAACCAGCAATCAATAACTTCTGGCTCGCGTTTCATATCTCCACTGCACTTCGGACATTTTAATATTACTTTGTCGATCCACGGTTTATGGAGATCAAGCTCCCCTTCAGGCCATTCCTTTGCCATACTCTTGAGTTCATCTACACTACCGATGCACTCGCGGTGCCCACAAGAAGAACAAGTCCAAACGGGTAAAGGTGTCCCCCAATATCGAGAGCGACTCAGCGCCCAATCGATGTTGTTTTCCAAAAACTCCCCAAAGCGCCCCTCGCGTATATATTCTGGATACCAATTTATATTCCGATTTATCTCCATCATCTTGTCCTTGTATTCAGTTGTTTTTATGAACCACGTTTTCATTGCGTAGTAAAGGAGGGGCGTAGAGCAACGCCAACAGAATGGATAGGTGTGCGTGTATTCCTCTACTTTATAGAGAAGTCCTCGATTTTGAAGCTCCTTTGTTATTTCTGGATCTGCATCTTTTACAAATTTACCAGCCCAAGTAGTTCCCTCTACAAAACGTCCCTGAAGATCTACAAGGTTTACCATAGGTAAATCGTATTCTTTTCCAACGTTCCAGTCTTCTTCACCAAAAGCAGGTGCTATGTGAACGATTCCTGTACCGTCTTCTGTGGATACAAACTCTGCACACACAACGTACCAACATTTTTTGTCTGGATTAGCAAAGTTGAAAAGTGGTTCATACTCCGTATATTCAAGCTCTTTTCCTTTAAACTCACGAATCACATTGTAATTGCCTTCAAGTATAGAAAGTCTGTCTTTGCACAAAATCAAAGTTTCACCGCGATGCTCAACCTCAACGTAAGTAACATCTGGATTTACAGCCAATGCCACATTTGAAGGAAGAGTCCAAGGAGTAGTTGTCCAAGCCATAAAATAAGTGTTATTACGCCCCTTTACTTTAAACTTTACGTATATGGCAGGTTCTTTTACCTCCTTATAACCTTGTGCTACTTCATGAGAAGAGAGTGCGGTCCCACAGCGGGGGCAGTATGGGACAATTTTGAATCCTTCGTAAAGAAGTCCAGCTTCCCAGTACTTTTTCAATGCCCACCACAGCGATTCAATGTAGCGATTATCATAAGTTATATAAGCATGTTCAAAGTCTAACCACATCCCAATTCTTTCGGTCATTTTTTCCCACTCAGTTTTGTACTTCCAGACGCTCTCTTTGCACTTTTGGATGAACTTTTCAACTCCGTAATTTTCTATATCACGCTTATTGTTAAGACCCAGCATTTTTTCAACTTCAAGTTCTACGGGAAGTCCGTGGGTATCCCAACCAGCAATTCTTGGTACATAATGCCCTGTCATTTCGCGATAACGAATGAATACATCTTTCATTGCACGGGTTAACACGTGCCCAGCATGCGGCATACCGTTTGCAGTGGGAGGCCCCTCAAAAAAGGAAAAGAGTGGTGCCCCCTCATTGCGGCGTTTTTCCAGCACTTTATTGAAAATTTTATTTTCACGCCAAAAATTCATTATAGCTTCTTCTCGAAGAGCAACTTGTGATTTTTGAGTTTGCTTTTCGTCCTTTTGCATCTGTTGCATAAAAGCCCCTCCTTTATAAGGTTTAAGCCTTTCCAGCAAGTTTGGCCATTTTGAATATTGGCAAGAACATGGCTATGAGAATACCTGCAACAATGGTTCCAAGAAAGACTATCATGATTGGCTCAATAAGACTCATCAAAGCCTCAACTATATTATCAACTTCTTCCTCAAAGTAAATACTTACCTCTTCCAACATGCTTTCCAGTGTTCCAGTTTGATCACCAACAGCCACCATTTGAGCAACCAGCACAGGCACAACTTCTGAGCGTTCAAAAGCTTCTCCAATAGCACGTCCAGCTTCTATGTCTTCCTTTATTTGTTGAAATTCCTTCTTAACTATTTCATTATCAACCGATTCAATTATTATGGCAAGAGCACGCGATATGGATATGCCACTTCTCAAAAGAACTGCTAGGTTTCCAGTAAGCTGACTCATTGAGTACTTGACAACCAGATCACCGAATAAAGGCAACTTCAGCACGAATTTGTCCCATAAAACTTTTCCTGTTGGAGTGCTTTTGAACTTTTTGAACAGGAATATGAGGAATACGATTGTACCGAATATGATATACCATTTACTCTTTAAAAAGTTGGATATTGCGATGACAACTTTTGTTGGACCGGGTAGATCTCCGCCAAAAGATGCAAACATCTTTTGAAAACGGGGGATAACAAATATCATCAAGAATGTTACGACACCTGTTGCAATAGTCATAACTACTATGGGATAAACCATTGCTGATTTGACTTTTCCTTTAATACGTGCACTTTTTTCAATATAGGCATTAAGACGTGTAAGCATCTCGTACAGCAAACCACTTTCTTCACCAACTTTGATCAAGTTGCAAAATAGATTATCAAAAGTTTCGGGGAAACGTGCAAAAGCATTGGCAAGTGTATTTCCTTCTTCAACGTACATGCGAATTTTCTTGATCTTTTTGCGAAGACGAATATTTTCAATTTGTTTTTCAAGAATTTGCAGTGCTTTAACGACAGGGATTCCTGCCTTAACAAGAACAGCAAGGTGCTTTGTAAAAAGCATTAAGTCCTTTGTGGTAATAGGACGGTTGTTGCGGCTAAGCAGTTCTTCCCATGTGTATTCAGGAAGTTTCTTCAATTCTAGAACAGTATAATTCTTGCTTTCAAGCTTTTGTTTAGCTTCTTGTTCGTTTTCTGCTTCAATCGTACCTGTAAGCTCTGCTCCAGCAGGTGTTCTAACTTTATAAGAAAACTCGGGCATTTACTCACCCTCCGTTGAAATTGTGAGATTGCGTAAAATAATTAAGGCATTTTTGTTAAATTATAACAAAGCCTAAATTAATGTTGTAGTGTTTGGCTTGATGAGGTGAAGCTTATTTATGGGAAACGTTATACCAGTAGCAGTTTTTCCAATGGGATTTAGCCAAAAAAGATTCATTGAAAAACTAAGAGCAGAAGGAGAATTTCGCATCATTGGGTTTGATGGAAATAATAGAGCACATTGCCGAGAATTAGCTGATGAGTTTTTTGGCTTTGATGATGAAAGGATGATTTTGCAAATTTTGAAAGAACTTAATTGTTCGCATATTTTTTCAACTCAGTCTGATATAGGGCAAAAGGTTGCCTCGTGCGTGGCAGAGGAGCTTGGCAATTTCCACGTTCCTTGCTTGGTAGCAAGACAGGTACGTTTAAAGCATATTGTGAGAAGAAGAGTGGCACTTACTGCTCCAGAATTTAATCCACGCTTTTTCATTGAGTTATTTGAGAACAATTGGAGAAGAACAGTAAATGTTTTAGCCATAAACTTTTTTAATAACCATTTAAAAATTGTGGTAAAACCATCGGATAATCAAGGGTCACGGGGAGTTGAGATTTTAGACAGTGCTCAATTTGTCTCTTTAGAGGCTTTTGAGAGAAGAATTTCTCAGAGCGTTGAGAATGCCTTTCTATTTTCACGTCAAAAAGTGGTGTTGGTTGAGAGTTTTGAAAGTGGGGATGAGATAACAATTGAGGGATTTGTTTTAAATGATGAGTTTACAATCCTTGCTACTTCGAAAAAACAACATTCTGCGCGTAATAAAGCAGTTGCTATTGGTCTTGATTACTATGATTTTCTCACGGAGTCGCAAAAAAAAGAGGTGAAAGAATTTATTGAGAAAGTTTTGAAACTTCCTGAGGCAGATATTGCTGAAAGGTACCCAAAGGCTGATTTTATTTCTAAATGGGAAGTTCCTTATGCTTTGGTCCACTTGGAATTTAAGTTGGGTAAGCCTGATGGCAACTTTCCAAGGGCAAAAACTTCTCTGAAACTCATAGATTTTGCTTTACGGGGCGGAGGACACTTTATAGCTTCTGACATTGTTCCTCAAGTTTGCAGATTCGATTACGAGATGGCACAGGTTTGGTATCTATTGGACAGAAAAAGGTTTGAGATGGAAGTAAAAAAAGTTTTTCCTTTTGGTAAATGTGCTGCGCTTCGTTTCTTTGATTTTGAACCGGGAGTTGTCAAGAGAGTGCTTGTCGAGCCGACTGTTGAAAAGTTATGTTACATGTGGGGGTTAAATTTCTCTAGGGGAGATGAGCTTAAAGTAGTTGAAGATGATACTAAGCGTCATGGTTACTTTATAGTATTTGCTTCTGATTATGATGAGCTCTCTAATAAGATAGACGAAGTATATAATTCTGTGAAGATTGAATATGAATAGAATGTGGTATTGACTAGGTATTTTCATAAAGTGACTGGGGGGATAAAAAATGAATGATGTAGCTAGAGAAAAATTGGAGGTCTTGAAGAGGCAGATCATAGATTATATAAGAAGGAATCGTGTCTCTACCACAGAAGTTGCGGATGCTCTTGGGAAAAAAGGAGTAATTCCAGGGGTAAAAGCTGTAAACAGTGGTTTCCACTGTGTTGGAGAGGTGTTTTTTGCCTATGCTCATGATGAAACTAACTGGTATCTACATAAGCAACTCGAAAGTGTTCCTGAGGGATGCATAGTTTTTGTAAAAGAATATGGGTGTAATGAACGGGCACTTTTTGGTGATTTAGTATCGAAGTATCTGTTACTTTACAGGCAGGCTGAAGCGGTTGTGGTTGATGGAAATTTGAGGGATGCGCATCGATTTAAGGCTGCAAATTACAAGTTGTGGGTGCGCGGTTTTTCACCTGTTGGTTGCTTCAACAAAAAAGTTGATCGTGCAGTGCATCCTGAAGGAGAGAAAGATAGAGAGCGTTATCATGGTGGAATAATGGTTTGTGATGATACGGGAGTTGTTTTTATCTCGAAAGAAGATATTACTCCTAAATTGCTAAGACGCCTTGAGTTTATAGAAAAGCAGGAAGATATGTGGTATTACTGTGTTGATACTTTAAAACTTTCTACGTATGAGACAGTATGTTTAAAGCGTTATCTTTACGATGATAAAATACTGGATTTAACAGGTTTGGCTAGAGAATTGGAAAAGTTGAAGGAAAAAATAAACGATTGAAGTTCCACTTGGAGTGAATAACGATGCAGTTTGATAATTTATTGAGGGAACTTTGGAGGAATGTTACTGAGGATAAAGAGAAAGGCATTGATTTTGCTTTTAGAAAAGGCTTTGTAGATTGGCACGTTCACTTGGGTAATGTAGAAGATGAAGGAAGAGAATTTATAAAATTTGTAAACAGTATATTTTTTTCTAGAAATGAAAGCTCATTTAACAGCTGGTTTTCTAAATGGCTTGGAATGAATCTGATTCTCAACACAGAGGATGAATTCAATTTATGGTATGAAAGAATAGGACCCGACGTTCTATCGAAATTTGCAGCTACTAGTTCAAAAGAGGAAGGTAAATATCTATTTGTGACTTTGCCGGTCAGCTTGCTTAAAGTGGATGAAGAACTTGCTTCTTTTTTCAGAAACACGGCGAATGAAAAGTTTAAGGTAGCCTTCTTTAAGGTGCATCCACGCTTGATGGTTGAAGAAAAGCTGAAAGGAGCAGTGGAAAGGCAGCTTGGCAGAAGAGAGCAAAAGTGTGGAGGGATTGCCTCAAGTTTGGTAAATTTCCTTAAAGAAGTAGATATATATTCATATTTTCTTGAAGTTATTGAAAAGCTTGAAAAGTTGAAGGAGTATGCTAAAAAGCAGGGATTTAAAAATGTCAAATTTTTTGTTGACTGCTTCACTTGGGGTGATTTTGGGGATTACTCATTCGAGTTCTTGGAGGTATTAGCCTCTTATTTTAGAATAAAAGAGTTTTATTCAGAAAAAGTTGATAAATTAAAGTCAGAAGAGCATTTGTATGATGTGATTGAGCGAGGAAAGAATTTCGCGCCTGTTGCTTTGCTAAACCCCGATGATTTTGTGATTTGCCACGTTTGTTCCCACAAGATTAGAGAATTTGAAATGAGGTTTTATCGTCCATTTCAACGTCAATTCTGGATTGATTTATCAGCCACATTTTACTTTAAAAATTCACCTTCTACTATGCGTGAACTCACCGAATTTCTTGAAAACGTTGAAAGAAAACGCTTGCTTTTTGGTAGTGATTGGCCCCTATCCACTCGCTACTTCTCAACTTATTGGAAATGTTTCGAGTGGTTTGAAGAAATAAATCAAAGTGGTAAAATTTAGAATTATAAAGTAGTTGATCTTGCTTTGTTAGTAGTAGTGTATCTGTTGGTAGTTGAATTATTGGTGTTTGAAGCTTGTCACGTTTTGAAAGAAAGTGACAACTTATATAATAGGGATGAATTTAAGAGAGTACTAAGATACTGAATTAGTGGAGGGATATGTGGTGAGAAGAAAGTGGATAGAAAAAGAGTTTGAAGTTGACTTTTTTCGTAGAGCACTGTTTTTTTCGGCAATGTTGCATGATATAGGGAAACTGACAGTTAAGGAGAGAAAAAAAGGTCACAACCGTTGCGAAGTTGCAGAATTTGTTTCTCAAAAGCTTCATTATTTATTTGAGGATGTGCTAGAACTGGATGAAAAATGGAGAGAAGCTTTAGTAAATTCGGTGTCGGCTACTATATTGTTGCACCACTCTTTGAGAAAAGATGAACCTCTTGAAAAAATTGCTGTAAAAGTGGAGAGTTTGAAAAAATACTGGAATAGTATTTCAAAAGTTGAATTCAGTGAGGAACGATTAAAGATTCTTACGATGTTAATACCATTTATTGTTTATGAAGCAGATAACTTATCGGCAGGGGAAAGGGGGGAAAGTATTGGCAGTTTTCCAAGGGAACTTTTGCAAGGAGATTTTCTCGTAGATCCCATGGTTCCACCAGGCGTAGAATTTTCAACCTCGAATAATGATTTGCTTGTTTATCTCAAGAAATACCACAGTTCAAAAGTTTTTCCAATTGAGAATGGAAGTGTTATAGCATTTCCTCAAATAGTGAATAAATCAATGAATGAAATAGAAAATGAGATAAGCTATTCTACTTTTTTTGAGAATTTGCTTAAACACCGAACTAAAAATCTTTACAAAAATTGGTGGCTTTTTGAAGCAATACTTGAAGTGTTCACGGGAAATATTGTGAGCACCCTTATCAAGAAAGAGGCTAGCGCTTGTTCTGAGGATAACTCTGATTCTACTTTGAGTTCCTCTGGTAAATTTACCAATGATCAAGATCGAGAAGAGAGCCGTGTAAATATAAGTTTATTCGATCATCTAAAGAGTACAGCGGCTTTATCTGTTTTGATATCATATTATCTGCTTGCACATGAGGATCTTTTATTTGATTTGAAAGAGTTGATTGATAAAATTTGTCTTGATTTAGAGGCAATTTCTTCTGCGAATTTAAGTACTGATCTTTTAAAGAAACTTTCTTCGATCTACAGTAAGTTTAGTCACTTCAAAGGTTCTTCCAATCCTGAAAATCCTGTGTTGAGGGCAGGACAACTTGTTGTTGACATAACTGGAATTCAAAATTTCATAGTTCCTTTGGTTGATCAGAAATTTTTAAAGAATATAAAAAGTCGCTCTTTCTTAATTGAATTGGTGATAAAACTTGTAGGGGTTTTGTTGGTTGAGATGTCAACTTTTCCCTCTCAATCTATTCCCAATCTCCACAATCCTTGCAGTCTACTTTCGGCTGGAGCTGGTAAAATGACTTTGCTCGTTTATAGGGGAGCTGAGTCGGAAGATGAAGTAAGTGAGGGCTTGAAAAGAATTTTTTCAAATAAACTTTACTCAATTTTATTAAGCTTTAAAAGAAAAGGGTTTGAACTTAAATATTCGTGGGCGTTTTCTAAAGGTATAGAAGCAGCCAGGGCTTTTAAGATGGTTGGGGAGTTTTGTGAAGCTAATGGAGAGTTTGAAAGATTTTATCCGCATAGTGAAATGTTATTTTCAAAATCTTTGATTGATTTATCACTTCAATCAGAATCACAGCCTTTATTTGAAGAAAATTATGCTTCTTACGTTGCAGAAAATGTGATTAAGTTTGATTGTATTGTGAACAGCTGTGAGCTATGTGGAAAGGAGTTTTGTTCTACTTCTGATGTTGAAGATGAGGTTTGTTTTTCGTGTAAAAGTGTTTTCAATACTGCTAAAAGACTGAAGGAGTTTGCAAATGAAGGGAAAAGTTTTACGGTTAAATTGAGGAGTAAAAACTTTCAGCAAGATGTAATAGAGATGTTGGTGGGTGAGCTGGGAGTAGGAGTGGAGATAGTCAACTATACATCCCTTGAGGTGGAAAAAGAAAGTTTGGGGGAGTTTATAATTATGAATCAAGAAGCTATAGAAGAAGATGAATCTGAGGAAAAGTTAATTGTACCTCTCAAGTACAACGATTTTGTAAGTTTCCAAAAAATAGCTGATGAGAGCAATAGCCCAGATAACGCTGGGAATGGCTCTATTAAGAAAATTGAGGATGACGATAAGACCTCTGCATACCTTGTAATTGAGAAGCCAATAGCTGATCTTTGTGTGTTGGTTTCAGGAGCTTCTGAAAGTGTTGTTTCAAGCACTAATGTTTTTTCAAGGTACGCTATAATGTTACTTGATGTTAACTCGTTGGGATCTATTGTGAGGTACTTTGGGGAGTTTTGCGAGGGAATACTATCAAGTGGATTGTCAAACGAAAAAGTTTTCTTAGGTAGATTGAGTGGGTTCCTGTCATTTTCTCGTTATTTAGAAAACTTTTTTAAATTGGTAGTTAAGCAGGTTTTAGATGAACTAAAAAATTTGATTTCTAAAGGTTCTGAAATTAGTCGGTTAGCTGGATTAGATGCTAAAGAGTTTCCTATTTTGAGTTTTCTCTTGCGACAAACGTTTGATGATTCTCAGTTTTCAGTTTTCTTGCAAAATCTAAGAAAGTTTTTAGTGGTACCTGATCTAAGGTTACATGTTGTGTTTGCAGGAGGAGACGACGTGTTTTTACTCGGTAAGTGGCAGGATGTGCTAACTGCTGGGTGGTTGATAAGTAAAATGTTTGCAGGTTATAGTTTAGGGAAACTTTCTCTGTCTGCAGGTTTTAGCTGGGCTAAACCAACCTATCCTGTGAGAAAATTGTACGAAAGAGCTCAGGAAGGAGAAAAAACTGCTAAAGATTATTTCTACAAAGAGTGCAATACTGCTTATGCTGTTACTGATAAGTCAGGTTATGTTAATGCGAATGGATTGTATGCTCCTTTAGGAATTAATTTGGGAGCTAATTCTGTTGGGGTTATAGATCTGTTTACTTTCGAAAAATTTGTAGGAACAGAAGAAGTGGAGAGTATCGTTGATAAATTTTTGGCTGACACTGACTACTTTACTTCCTCTGAGTTGTATGAACGCCATATTCAAAATTTTGCTCATGTGGTTTGGAAAACGGCTTTGACCGAGGAGGAAATTTCAGGAAGGTATTACCGATTTTTGCAAATGTGCCATAAAATTTTAGATTACATTCATACTTTTCGTAAAACGATTATGTTTTCGTCGTTGTCTAGCGAGGAGATAGCAATTCTACGGAATAAAGTCATCAAAGAGATAGCGCTTCTGTTATATCGTATGAAGTACTCTTTAGGACGTGCTTTAAAAAGGAGAGGAGAACGTGCACAAAAACTTATGAAGTATATGCATGCATTTATTGAAAAGCTACTGGAAAATCTTCTCTTAAATGAAGAAAATTATATTGTTTCAGAGACTGTGGCTGATGAGAAAGAGAAATCTTCAAAAGATATGCCAATTCATTATTACATGAGTATTTTAGTATCCCTTCTCAACTTTTCTTTACAAATTAAAAGGGAACACGCGGAATTTAAAAATTGGGGATAAAAATAAAAAACAGAGGTGAAGGTGATGTACAAGTGTTATCTCTTTAAGCTAGTGTTTTCAACCCCTGTAAGGTTTGGACAGAAGAGTGGGAAAGATTGGGCAATTGAAAAAGAAGAAGTGACCTCAAATGTACTTTATTCCTTCATAGTAGATGAAATGGCAAATAAGTTTGGTGAAGATATTGCAACAAAATTACGTAACAACTTGCTTACAACGAATCTGTTCAAGTTTAATGGTAGCAATTTTTACTTTCCGGTAAATAGGTTATTTATGGAAACAATATGGACCCAATTTTACAAAGCAGGCGAAGCTTTAAATAGAAGTATTTATTGTTTTGGGAAAAAAGAAAGATTCTCACATCTCTTGATTAACTTAAGAGTTCTTGAAAAAAAACTGAAGAAAATAAAATACGTCAGTATGGAAGCACTTGATAAAATTTTCGAATTGCTTGAGTTATTAGAGATGATTGATGGGAGTGATGCAGAAATTAATGACGAAAATTCGGCCGAGAGCTTTTGGATGAAGTTAAAACAGAGTCTTGAAGATTTTACGTCTTCCAATAGATTTTCTTTTGATTCATACGAGAGAACAGGAGTTGTTGTTTATAGAGAGCCGATATATGAAGAGGAAAAACTTGTAAAAACTAGACCATTTTTTAGATCGGCGCTTTATCCTGATGCAAATTCAGGATTTTTCGGAATAGTGGCTGTATCTAAGAAGATCGTA
>JAMOTN010000048.1 GCA_027062325.1 bacterium | reverse complement strand
CTCTTGGGGAGTCATTGAATTTATTATAGCCTCTGCTTTTTTGAACTCCTTCTCTGCTTGAGTGAGAGTATTTTCATCAAGTTGTGATCCAATACCTGGAATCATTTGAAAGATTTGAGATAATGAACCCATTTTCTTGACTTGGCGCAGCTGCTCCAAAAAGTCGTTAAGATCAAAATCAAGCTTTTTGATCTTCTCCTGCATTTTCTTGACATACTCTTCAGTTGCGACCTTTTGAGCCTTCTCAACTAACGACACTATATCTCCCATTCCAAGGATTCGAGAGGCAATTCTGTCGGGATAAAATTCTTCAAGTGCATCTATTTTTTCGCCAATTCCTATGAATTTGACAGGTTTTTCAATCGTTGCAGTAACAGATATGATAGCACCGCCTCTTGCGTCACCATCCATTTTAGTGACTATGACTCCAGTAATTCCAACTTTGTTTTCAAATTCCTTAGCAACTTTTGCTGCTTCTTGACCTGTCATAGCATCGACGACGAGCAGCTTTTCTTGCGGTTGTAAGATTTCTGACATTTGAGCAACTTCGTCCATCATCGCTTGGTCTAGATGGAGGCGACCTGCTGTATCAACGATAATAATGTCGTACTTTCCAGAGTTGGCGAGATCTTTGAAATCATACGTATTGGATATTGCGTCTTTGTCTGCTGTTCCATAAAAATCGACTCCTACTTGTTCAGCGAGAGTTTTAAGTTGTTCGATAGCCGCAGGACGATAGATGTCTGCCGAACAAAGAGCAACTCTCTTACCTTTTTCATCCTTTAAAAACTTTGCCAGCTTTGCTGCTGTTGTGGTTTTACCTGAACCTTGAAGGCCCAGCATCATTATGTAGGATGGTTTTGCTTCTAAGTTTAAATCAGCTTTATAGTTCCCAAGAAGTTCAACGAGTTTGTCATATACAATTTTTACAAACATCTGGCTTGGGGTTACACCGTCAACGACTGCTGTTCCTACAGCTTCCTCTTCAACTTTTTTGATGAAGTCACGCACAATTTTGAAGTTAACATCAGCTGCCACAAGAGCTTTTTTGACCATTTTCACAGCTTCTTTGATGTTAGATTTATCTAAAAACTTTTTCCCTGTAACTTTTGAGATGAGTTTTGAAAACTGTGATGTCAGCTTTTCAAACATGTTGACCAACTCCTGCTAAAAGAGTTATGTAAGCTACGCTCTCAATAAAAATTAAGGACCGTGCAACCTGCTTCGAGCCGGACTGTCAGCCGGTGCTTACCGCCTCAGGCTCCATCCAGGTTGACCTGCGGCGCCCAAGGGAAGTAGCTTACCGTTGCTCCCTTCCGGGCCTGGCGGGGTTCACTACCCCCTTGTCGCGCAGGACCTGAACTTCAGCGCCTGAGAACGGTAATCCTGACTAACAGCCCTAAGCCCTCAAGCAGGCTATTCGCCCCTGCTTTAGCTGCAGGTTACAGGGGGACGCTACTCCCCCCGGCATAGCACGGTCCATTTTTTGCTAATGGCGGAGAGGGCGGGATTTGAACCCGCGGTACGCATTCGCGTACACTCGGTTTCCAGCCGAGCCCCTTCGGCCGCTCAGGCACCTCTCCGCACCAGGAACTGACAAAACTTTCAGTAGCACTATTATTTTACACCAATATCGACTTCACTTCAATCATTAAACGGTGTAGAAATGAAAGTTCATATTCTTTAAAAATTTGTCATTGAAGCGTGAATCTGATAAGGATTTGTCGGCAAAGTTTATGTAATTTACTTTTTTGTCGATCCATCTGTCAAGAAGTTCTAAATCTTCTTCAATAGAGTGAGAAAGCTCTTCAAGGGCTTTTAGTATGGCGTTTTCTAGTTTTTCGATTGTAAGATTTGAGGGAACAAGCCCCAGCCCTATAAGGATGGCTGGTTCAAGCTTCATACCCAAATCTCCTACGAGCAACAATTTTTTAGGGATAATCCCAGAAATATCTTTAAGTTCCTCTATTGCAGTTTGAATAGCAGCTTTTGCTAGCATGAAAGCTTTACACGTTGCAGGATTTATGGTTGCATCGCCAAAATTAATTGTGCCATCTCTTGATACGTGGCCCTTTAATAATTCCGAAAGTAGATGATTAAGCCATGATATTATCTGTATATCTCCTGCAAGAGCTGCTCCTTGAGAAAAAACACTCCCACCGGGAACACTGGTAGTCCACACAAAGTCTCGTTCGATAAACGATATTTCGATATTTGTACCAAAATCCATCTTTAGAATAGGAAGATCTTTAGCTCTTTTTTGAATAAACCAATCTACTACTGCACTATCACTGCCGACAGGGCCTTCTAGGGTTGCAAGGGAGATGATCCTCTTGTTGTTGTAAGTTATTATTGAAGTCCCAAGTTTTTGTCCGTAGGGGAAGACGGTTAATGGTGATAACTCCAATCCTCGTAGCATAAACGTGTTAATGGTATTTGAAGCTATTAATGCTGAGTTTTCAACAATTTCTGTGATGGTATCCATTATGATTTCCTGAGCTTTTTTTTCTCGTTTGAGAAGATTGGATACACGTGATAACACATCTGAACCAAATCTCATCAAGGGATTTGGAATTTTCATTGTGTTCAAACTTCCTCTTTTTCGGTATTTTATAGTAGTTGTTCCTAGATCAAACAGCCACATTCTTTCTGTTTCACTCCTTCTAATTTTTTCATTAGAAAATCCTAAAACAAAATATGCGTCAAGTAAAGCCTATCTACATCATTGGATAATCTTTACTTTTTACTAATCTTCTGTTAATTTTATTTTAGCTGAATTTTTAATAGTTGAGTCTAGTAAAATGCTGTTATCAGATGATATTGGAATTTGAAAAGTAGCTTGATTTGTAAAAATGAAAATGATGAAAGTAAGGAGTGATAAGCTAAATGGCTGGAGTAGACAGCAAAGAGATAATAAAAGCTTTTGTTAAGGCGACTGTGACGGTATTGCCTCAAGTTGTACCTCAACTCAAGTTTTCTTATGGAACTATAAAAGAAGATGCGGTAGAGTTTTACGATCCTCAGCCTGAAGAAGTGGCTATAGTAATTTTGGGATTTTTAGGAGTTAGCAAGGGAAGATCACTTTTAAAATTTGATTTGAACTTAGCTAAATTCGTGGCAGCATCTATGTTGATGATGGATCCTTCAGAATTAGAGAATTTAAATAGCTTAGCTCAAAGTGCGCTTGGAGAGTTGGGAAATATGATAGTAGGAAATGCTATGACTACACTTTCCCAGCAAAATATTAATTTGGATTTTACTCCGCCAACTGTTATTGTAGGCAAAGAGCTTAATCTTAGGGGATTTGCAAAGCCACCATTGGTGATACCTCTTTTGAGTGATCATGGAAGGTTGATTTTAGGAATAGCTGTTGATTAGCTTAGCTAATTTTTATATGTGGGGGGATTAAAAATAGTCAGGAAGGTGGTAGATAGTTGCCGCATGGTTGTTGGCCAAAGTTTAGGATAATTGTTGTTTTGTTTATATGTTTTTCAATTCTATTGCCTCTGATTGCTTTTTCAGCAGTTGTAGAAGGGGTTGTGGTTGATAAGTCTGGTACTCCTGTTGTAGGGGCTTCTGTATATATTCAGAATTTTTATATAATGACTGATGAAAATGGAAATTTTAGAATTGTAGATGTGACTCCGGGAAAACATCTTTTGAAGGTGACAGCTCCTTCGTTTTACACCTATTTGAACATGGTAAGTGTGTCGGAGGGAGTAAATAGTTTTTTGGTAAAACTCAAAAGAAAGAAAGTAAAGCTTAAACTTGCAGTGTTAGTAAGAGACTACTTTACAGATGAGCCGTTGATTCATGCCAAAGTTGAGGTAAAAGGAGAAAGTGGTAAATGGATAGTTAATACAGATAAGAGTGGGGTTGCTTATTTTTCTGGTATTAGTCCTCAGAAAATCGAGATAGAGGTTTCAAGTCTGGGTTATATTCCATATCGTAAGTCTCTGTTTTTATCCTCAAACTTGAGTTTGGATGTACGTTTAAAGAAAGCAGGGGAACTGTTGCCTGTGAAGATTTGTGTTGTGGAAGGAAATTTGAAGCCTGTAAATGGGGCTGTTGTTAGAATAGGAGAGATTGAGAAGGTTACGGGAAAGAGGGGCATGGTGAATTTTAACTTAGTTTCTGGGAGTTATTTGGTTGAGGTTACGTATAAGGATTGGGCGGTTGCTGATGTGATACGTGTTTCTTCTAAAAATAGGATATTTACGATAAAGATGACTCAAGTCAGCATTCCTTCTCAAAACGATGAGTTAGTTGAACTAAGGGGTATTTTGAAGCTCAACGGTTACCCTGTTGAAGGGGCAATGATTGAATTTGGGGAAAAACATGCTGTTACAGATTCTGCTGGTGAGTGGATAATAAAAGATGTGCCGGAAGGTTTAGTACATTTGAAGGTTCATATACCCCATGCTGCCTTTAAAAATCGCGTTAGGAAGGCACTTATAAGGGATGTTTGGATATGGGCAAAGAGAGGAGAAGTGATTGAGTTGGATTTGGCAGAGTAATGAGGTGAGATGAAGTGTGGGGGTTTGAATTTATGAATACTACTGATAGAAAAGCTACAATATTGCTGGTCTTAATTATTTGGGCATCTTTTGTTAGAGCTGCAGTACTGGAAAATATTGAGATGAAGTATCTTCCTCAGATAATGACTTTAAAGCTTGAGATTTATGGGAAGGTTGAATATAGATTGTATAAGGATAAAACTCTTTTCAAAGTGTGGGGAGTTGCTTCTCAAATTGATCTTCCCAAAGATTACGAAGCTGAAAATATACGAGTAAGAGTATGGCTTGATAAAGGGAAGTTGTTTGTTGAGTCTAACTATCCTATAGATCCTGTTAGAACTGCCTATGGGTTTATGCTTTTGATAAAGGCTTATGCTTCGGATGTGGTTAAATTTACGGATGAGAGCATATACAATGTTGCCAAATGGTTAGTAAAGCTGGGCTATAATGTTGTTTTTTCTGGTGATGTGGCAGGACACGTTACTGCAACAGTAAATATTAGAAATTTAGATTTAGATAAACTTTTGTGGGAGAATGGTTTTCCCTATGCTGTATCGGGTGAAACTATAACTATTTACCCCAAAAATCCAAAAGAGGAAGAGGTAGCTGAGATTTTTTTGAGAAAAGTTAGAGTAAGAGATTTGGTTATTCGCTTTGAAAAAATGTTAAAAGTTCCAATAGATTATCCCAAATCACTTGCTAAGAAAGAGATATTTTTTGCTGGAAAGGGAAGGATTTTGGAACTTTTGAAAAAGCTTGCATCGACTTTGGATTGTAAGCTTCAAAGGACCAAGGTAGGATTCAAGCTTATTCCGTTTGAGAGTATTAAAACTGTCAAAGTGTTTAAAGTTCCCAATCCAGCAGATGTTGCAACTGCTTTAAAGAGTTTGTGGGCAGATGTAAAGGTAACTGTTTTGAGTGATGCAGTTGTAGTTAAAGCAAATGTTTCTAGAATAAAAGAGGTTGAAGAATTCTTAAAGAGTGTGTCCTCAAAAATGTTATCAATAGTTTTTGAAGTTTTCTCATTAAAAGGAGGAATACCTGAGAGTTTAGACGTTTTGAGCTGGGCTGAATTTTACGATCTTTATAAGAGTAGATTGAAGCTGCTTTTCAAAGGAGATTTCTTGCTGACGCGAGCTGTTATGGTGAGTTATAAAGCTTTTGGAAAGAGCTACAGTGCCAGAATTAGTAGCGATTGGAAAGGTGTGCTAGTGGAGATTTATGTTAGGGAAAGGGGTTATAAGTTTAAAGTATCAGATCTAACTGTTACTAGAGAAAAGGATTATGCGTGGTTCAAAGTTTCAGGACGTACTTTTATAGTTAGAGTTCGTTTCTCTAATGAATAGAAGTGCAAGTTAGAGCTATTGATTTTTATA
>JAMOTN010000047.1 GCA_027062325.1 bacterium | reverse complement strand
TGGGATGAGGTTAGCTCGTACTTTTCAAATGGGGCCTTTACCTTGACTGATGTTCCAACTGGTGAGGTTGAATTGGTGATAAGAGCTTTTGGATATGAAACCTATGTTAAAGATATGTTCATTGAAGCGGGGAAGAATTATAACGTAGGAAGTTTGGTTTTGAGTGTAGCGTCGAAGGTAAGCATTATGCAGGATCCAGTGTTTAAAACTCGCTATTGGATTTGGGTTGAGTCGGTTAATCCTGTGGATGTGGATTACGTGAATGTAGAGGTAGCTGGAGTTAGGAAAAGCTGTTATCTAAAAGTTGTCGGAAGTTTTACACAAGGTTGGTTGTACCGGGCAAGTTTTGAACTGCCACCTAATTTTTCAGGAGAGTTAAAAGTCTATTTCAAAGATTACATTATGGTATGGCAGTTACTGGATAACTACTTGTTTGAGAAAAGGTAAAAAGAGTTGCTGTCTTATGAGTTTGAACTTTGAGATTGCGCAAGAATTAATGAGTAGAGCAACTCTATAATAGATTTCAAGTCATTAGATAATTTCTCTTTGTCAATATTTGCAAGTATCTCGAGAGCTTTTTGAGGTTCGCCTGCAGAGTAATAGAATTTTGCGAGTTGAATTTTAGCTTCGGGACTTTCAGAAGTTTCAAGTAATTTTATTGCTATATGTTTTTTCCCTGCTTCCCATAGAATAACTGATACCTTCAGTAAAAGATCAGAAAAGTACTTAAGTTCTTCTGCAATATCAGTGAGTATTGCTATTGCTTGTTTAGGATTTATTTTAACAAGCTTTTGGGCAGTATCAACACGTGCCTTGGTGTATTTGTAAAGTAACTTCATAAGCAGTTTTTTCTGTCTCGCAATCTCTTCTTCAAGTTTTGCAAGTTTTTCAGGTTCAATGGTATCCTCTTTCCCCAAAAATTCCATCAAATCTTTGAACATTATGCGCCATCTTCCGCCCACTTTCTTAGCCTTGAGCTCTCCAGAATTTATTTTGCGACGAATAGTTTTCTCACTTACACAGGCAATTTCGGCTGCTTCTTTTATAGTGAACCACTCTTTAGATTTAAACTTTTCGGGGATCATTGCTACCTCCTGCTTTATTCTTCTTGCAGTGCTAAGTTTTCGAATCGCGTGTACTCCTTGAAAAAGGCTAGTTGCACAGTGCCAACGGGACCATTTCTGTTTTTGCCAATTATTAATTCAGCTACATTTTTAAGTTCGGTGTCCGGATTGTAATATTCGTCCCTGTATATGAATATTACCAAATCTGCGTCTTGTTCAATAGCCCCTGACTCTCTCAGATCGGCCAAAGTTGGACGTTTGTCCTGACGCTGCTCTGGAGCACGGTTCAACTGGGATAGAGCGATCACGGGAACTTCTAATTCGATTGCAAGTAATTTCAGTGTTCGGGATACTTCAGCAACCTCTTGCTGTTTGCTGTCGCGTCTTCCAGCAGATAAAAGTTGAAGATAATCTACAATTATCATCTCGATTCCTTTTTCAATTTTGAGACGTTTAGCTTTGGCTTTTAACTCATAAACATTGATAGTTGGCTCATCTGCTATGTAGATGGGAGCTCCTTTATCCAAGTGAGCCAGAGTTATGAAACGCTCTAGTTCTTCTTCATAGAGCTCCCCTCTAAGAAGGAGTTGCAAATTGACTTTTGCTTCTGCACAAAGGATTCTAAAAAATAATTGTTCAGCGGGCATCTCAAGGGAAAAAATCAAAACGGGTTTTTTTTGACGAATTGCAACATTGGAAGCTATGTTGAGAGCAAGAGCAGTCTTTCCCATAGAAGGACGTGCTGCCAGAACCACCAAACTTCCCGGTTGAAAGCCTCCAGTTTTTCTATCAAGATCTACGAATCCAGATGGAACTCCAACGTGTTCGATGTTATTTGTGTAAATCTGATCAAGCTTTGTTAAAGCAGAGTCAGCAAGAGAAGAGAAATCAACTACTGTGGTTCTCCTGTGGGAGGATATGTTGAGTAACTTTTGTTCAAGCCAATCCATTACTTCTTCTGCTTCTGCAGTTTCTGTCAAAACTTTAGTCTTTATCTGTTCGGATAATCTGTAAAGGCGACGAAGAAGAGCTTTATTTTTCAGAAGATTTACATAGTACTCTGGATTTCCAACTGGAGGAGTCATTGCTGCCAGCTCTGAGATGTAAGCAGCTCCACCTGCTTCCTCTAGTTTTCCTTGAGTGGTAAGTTCTTCGGCTAGTGCTATAAATTCGAGAGGATAACCTTTTTCGTACAATTTTTTTAATGCGGAGAATATTATTCTATGACGAGGAGAAGAAAAATCGTCTTCTGAAAGCTTTTCGAAAATTAAAGATGCAGTTGCTTCAGCTTCAGGTGTATCGATTATGTCTGTTTTAAGAAGAGTTCCAAGTACATATCGCTCGGCTTCAACGTTTGCAGGTAATATAGCTGCTTCTTGAAGGTTATTCTGCAACTACGACCACCTTCACTTTTGCAACTACATTTGGGTGAAGCTTTACCTCAGCAAAGTAGGTGCCAACATTCTTGATGTGCTCTATCTTTATTGATTTTTTCTCTATATCAAAGCCTCTATTTTTAAGTTGTTGAGCAATCTCCTTATTGGTTATTGAGCCGAAAATTTTACCTGTATCTGCAGCCTTTTTTTTGAAAGTTAGTGTAAACTTTTCTAATTCTTTTGCAATTTCACGAGCTTTCTCCTCTTTGCGTTTGGCAATTTCCATTTTCATTTTCTTGTCCTTCTCAAGCGCTGCCAGTGCTTTTGCGGTTGCTTCAATAGCAAGATTTCGAGGAAACAGATAATTCCTGGCGTATCCTTCTTTTACATTCACTACCTCACCGGCTTTACCAAGTTTTTTTACGTCTTTTAGAAGTATAACTTTCACTCATTATCACCTCTTTCTTGAAGTTTAAATTCAGTGAATTCATAAAAAATGGCCCAAATCGCATAATATATAGGAAGGACTAATAGTTGACCGGTCATTATACCAAGAAGTGTGAGAATTAGGAATACGGTTTTGTCTTTTTCAATAAAGAGCTTTATTTTGGTTATACCTCCTATAAATAGCATAGCAAATGATGTGAGAAATAAAAATTTAGCAATTTCAGGAAAAGCTTTAAAACCTAGTACTGAGGAAAATAATAGTATTGGTAGAAATGATGGAATTTTTACTTCCGACAGAGGAAGAAGCGCAATTTTGATTTCTAGAAATCTTTCAAGTTGTTTTTTTAATTTGGAAAAAATCCAGTAGAAGAGAAAAAAAAGGGTTGTTGCACCTGCAATCTGTAATGAAACTATTCCTGATTTTGAGAGGAAAAACTTTTGAGCATTTTTCATTGATTGAATGTAGGATCTGTACATTTCCACTTCCTGAGTAGTTTGTGGTTTAAAACGATTTTTTATTATATCAAGCATTAGTTCACCTTGTTTGTGCAGAGTTTTCTCAAGTTTGGAAAAGCCTTCTTTTCCCATAAATAGGAAAGTTAATAAAAAGAAACCTGCTGCCATAATAATTGCGGCCAAAAAAGAGGCTAAGTATGGATTCATCTTATATCGTGTGGAAGCAATCAGAGCGAATGCCATTGGATAAACAATGAAAGCTAACCAAAATGCTGACTGAATTCCTGCAGTAAGTGCCACAACAATTGTGGCTATCAGTGCAGCTTGAAGAGCTTCTTTCATAGAAAACTTGATTCCAGCTGCTGCTATTGGGATTGGAATTAAGAATATACCTATTATCCCTAGAATATTGCCTAAAATTGTATATTTTAAAATCAAAACCACCGCCGCAGATAAACTAGCAAGCGCGGCGGTGGTTACATGTTTTCTTTGCAACTGCCTCATTTTCATGGCTTTTTAATATTACCACTCCAGCTTTACTTGAAGCTGATTTTGATTACTGGAGTTTTCACAAATGGAAGCAGTCCTATTATTCTTGCTCTCTTGATAGCTCTTGCAAGCTGCCTTTGATGTTTTGTGCAAACCCCAGTTTTTCTACGAGGTTCGATCTTACCCCTCTCGTTCAAATACTTTGACAAAGTATCCGTATCCTTGTAATCTATATAAAATACGCCGTTTTTGCAGAATTCGCAAACTTTGCTTCTTTTTTTACGCTTTCTAACCATTACTCCTCACCTTCCTCTTTGCGATTTTTCTGTTTTTTGCTTTTGAGCTTCTTTTCAAATTTCTTTGGGTTGAGGAGCATCTCTTCCTTGTCGTCTCTCCTAATAATGAGAAAACGCAAAATTTCTTGCCTCAATTTAAACTGGTCCTCTAGATCAGCTGGAACATTTGGTTCAGACCAGAATTCGCACAATACGTAATAACCTTGATTCATGTGTTTGATTGGATAGGCGAAGTTTTTCAAACCGATCTTCTCAAACTTTTCAACTTTGACTTTTCTGAGATTTAGGAAATTTTCGAACCATTCAAGGGCTCTGTCAATGTTTTCTTGTTTTGAAGAGTTAATAATAAACATTGTTTCGTAAGCTCTGATACCATCCTCTACCTCTTCTGCAGAGACTGGAAAGTTTTTGATGATTGCTTCAATCTCGTTCATGCACACACACCTCCTTTGGACTTTTGGCCGCTCCGATTTGGAGCAGCAGGAGTTACAGCTATACTTTTAACATTTTAACATTATCGCTGTTTGATAGCAAGACAATTTAGGAGTAAAGAGATTTTTTTATTAGTCGATTAGATGAAAGGGGGTGTATTTAAGTGAAGAGAATAGTGCTAGTTTTACTGATTTTAGGAGTTGTATTCTCTGTCAAGGCAGTGCCTAGTGTATGGGGATTTGAAGGTGGGGCATTTTTGCCTTCCCCAGGAGCTCCTGAAGTTGGAAATTTTAACATGCTGTTCTGGAGAGAAAACTTTAGTTTTGAAGAAAATTACGGCAAGAAGAGCTATTACAGGAGTATAATAGGAGCTACTTATACTTTCTTGCCGGGATTGGAACTTGGAATTTTGAAGAAAGAAAATTCTTGTGGAAGAATACCAGACGATGCTTTAATGTTTGCAGTAAAATATACAGTTCCCCAAACTGGATTCATATCGACGGCTTTAGGGTTTATTGCAGATTTAGAGGATGATCACTATTCTAGCCTATTTATAACGTTTGGAGATAGAAAAGTTTACTTTGGAGTTGGTGCGAATGTTTCAGGAAGTGATCATGTTCCTTGGAATCCTGCACCCCTTGGAGGTTATGACTTTGGAGAACAGAAACCTGATCCATTTTTCTTTTTTGTAGGAGTTAATTATGAGTTTAAAGAAGGAGTAGGTGTTTCTGTTGAATTTGATGGAGATAAAACGATTGGGTCTTTCTTTTGGGAGAGAAAAGATGGTTACTTTATGAAAGTTTATTGGAGAGGAGATGGAGATTACGATACGTTGATGAAGATGAGGTTTGGTAGTAGCTATGATTCCGATCAATGGGGAATTATTATCGGCGGAAGGATATAGTGTGGGGTGGTAGTGTGCTAAAAAGAGAAATTGTCCTTTTTATGTTATTCATTGTTTTTTCAAGTGTGGTTTTCGCCGGCGTTGATAAATTAGAAGAATTTGAAAAAAAGCTGTTTTCCTCTCTCAAGGAAAAAAATGTGTGGAAGCTTTATTATGAGCGGGGAAAATCTGTTTTAAAAATCAGTCCTGTTTTGGCAGTTGACAGACTTCAAAAAGCTTGGTGGATAAATCCGAACAAAGATGTTGCTCTGTCGCTTATATATGCTTACATAAAAGCAAAAATGTATAAGAGAGCAGTTGAATTTTATAAAGAGGCAAAAAAAATGGTTTCCACTATGTCGACAAAAGAGGCAAACATCTTTATGGCGCGCTATACTTATGCACTTTTCAGATTGGGAAAAATAGAAGAAGCTAGAAGAATAATAAGAGATTTGTTGCGTAAAAGTAGTGACAGACGTATCAAAAGGTATGCGGAGGCAATTTTAGGGAAGAGTGATTTGATTGCGGATCAAATAGCAATTGTAAAGCGCTTGATTGAAAACGAGAAATTTGAAGAGGCAAGATCTCAATTGGCGGATCTCACGAGGCTTTATCCAGAGGATAAAAGATTA
>JAMOTN010000046.1 GCA_027062325.1 bacterium | reverse complement strand
CAAATCTCTCATCTAGCATTGACACTATATAGCGCCAACAAAGCCCCCGCTCTGCCCACTTAATTAGAAGTTTGGCATCAGGTTCATTGTCATACCCCTTATCTTTCCCTTCCATGTACAGTGCAACAATTCCTCTTGCTTCATTATAAGCTTCCTCACTATCCAAAAAATACGTCCACTTCAACCAATCCGCAATCGTATATGTTAATTCCGGAACGTCAGATAGAGCTTGCAACATTCCTGAAGTCATCAAAATAAGCAAACACAAAATTACTCTCCCCACGCACTTCTCCTCCACCAAAAGCTCTAGCTGTTTTACATTTTCCATTTTCTCGTGCTAATGCTTATTTTACGCTTATATTTTATAATAAGTAATAATCTCAAATAATCTCAACAACTGGGAGGGAGTAAGATGAAAATTGAGTTCAAACTTGACGGTATAACTAATCTCAGAACTAAGGGAGCCTTAGACCCAAATGAATTGGCTTCTTTTATAAAAGAGGTTGCTCCATATACAGATGAGGTATTGAAAGCCAATTACGGTTTTATTTCTCTTCCCGAAACAGAAGAAAAACTAATTTCAGAAATAGAAACTCTAGCAGATGAAATTCGACAAAAGTTTGAAAATTTCGTTATCGTTGGAATAGGAGGCTCAAACCTCGGAAACCTTGTATTACATACTGCGCTTAATCACCCATATCACAATTTTATCAATAAACCACGCATATTTTTCATAGATAATCCTGATCCCGAAAACGTGGCTGCTTTATTTGAAGTGATCAACCCTGAAAAGACATGTTTCAACGTAATAACAAAATCAGGAAGTACAGCAGAAACCATGGCCGCTTTTATGTACTTAAGGAGTCTTGTTAAACCTGAAAACATTGTAGCAACCACCGATCCTGAAAAAGGAGACCTTTTAAAAATTGCACGTGAAGAAGGCTTCAAAATTCTACACATTCCCCCATCTGTGGGTGGAAGATTTTCTGTCCTAACCCCAGTTGGACTTTTGTCTGCTGCTGTTTCCGGAATAAACATAAGAAAACTTCTCGAAGGAGCTGCTAAGATGAAAAAGCTGTGTTCTATAGCAGCCCCAAGCAACCCTGCTGCAGCTTTTGCAGCTGCACACCTTCTTCTTTTCAGACGAGGAGTCAATATGCTGGTCCTCATGCCATACTCAACCCAACTCCATTATCTCTCCGATTGGTTCAGACAACTATGGGCAGAAAGCCTTGGAAAGCGCTTTACAAGATCAGGGCGAGTAATCGAGTGGGGGCAAACTCCCGTCAAGGCAGTTGGAACCATAGATCAGCACTCACAAATTCAGCTCTATAATGAAGGTCCAAAAGACAAAGTCGTTGGTTTTATAAAAGTCGAAAAGTTCAGAAAAGAAGTAAAAATTCCAGAGGGAATGTACCAAAATTACTCAATTAAATACTTATCAGGTGTTGAATTCTCAAGATTGATAAACACAGAATGCACAGCCACTCAAATAGCTCTTCAAAATTCAGGCTGCTACAACTGGGAAATAAGCATTGCCCAAATTGACGAAGAACACATAGGGGCCCTTTTCTTCTTATTTGAAATGGCAACTGCAATTGCTGGAGAATACTTAGATATCAATGCCTTTGATCAGCCGGGAGTTGAAGCTGGAAAAGTAGCAACTTATGCACTACTTGGCCGTGAAGGCTTTGAAGAGGAAGCGGATAGATTAAAGAATGAACTCAACTATGAAGCAAAATTCAAGTGGGAAGCCAATACATAAACAGGAGTGAACTAAATGCAAATGCCAGCACTAGACAAACCACACCTTACAAGACTATTTGAAAAAAGCAAGCTTTTTCTCAATAAAAAACCAGAGGATTTAACAGTTGCAGACTTGGAAGAACTTGCGAACATCATATTTTCACACGATGTTTTGTACTACACATACGATTCCCCCATAATTACAGACGAAGAGTACGACAAACTTTTTAAGTTATTCAAGGAAGCAGAAGAGTTACTTAAAATTGATTTAGCCAATTCTCCTACTAAACGAGTGGGGGCACAACCAAAAGAAAATTTTAAAAAAATAGAACACAAAATTCCCCTCTTATCTCTTGAAAACTGCTACTCTTCCGAAGAGTTCTTATCGTGGTTTTTCAAAATGAAGGAAGCAGGAGCAGAAAAGTTTATAGTCGAGCCGAAGTATGATGGTCTAACAGTAGAAGTACTCTTTGAAAACGGAAAAATCCTATTTGCAGCAACACGTGGTAACGGCTTGGTAGGAGAAGACGTAACAGAAAATGTCAAAACCATTCGAAATCTTCCACTTTCGATAAACTATAAAGGCACAGTTAGAATAAGAGGAGAGGTATTGATTTCTAGGAAAAATTTTGAGCTTTTAAAGCAAACTGAAAACTTTGCAAATCCCAGAAACGCCGCAGCTGGATCCTTACGTCAGCTTGATCCTGCTATTACTGCTTCTCGAAAACTTGAAATCGTTTTTTACGACGTAATAGAACCAATTTTTGATACTGAAGTGGAAGCTTTAAATTTTCTAAAAGAAAACTTTTTACCAACCTGTTGGTACAAGCTAGCTCAAAGCAGTGAAGAGATAACTTTAACATATCAACAGTGGATATCTGCTGAACGGGAAAACTTCAAATACGAAGTGGATGGGCTTGTCATAAAAGTCAACTCAAAATTTGTCCAACACAAGTTGGGTTCGACTGCAAAATCCCCACGTTGGGCAATTGCGTTCAAATTTCCGGCTCAGCAAGCAACAACTCGACTAACCAAAATTGAATGGAGTGTAGGACGTACGGGAACTGTAACACCTATTGCAATATTAGAACCTGTAGAGCTCGCTGGCGCTACTATAAGCAGAGCAACTCTTCACAATGCAGAAGAAATTAGAAAACTTGGGGTAATGATAAATGATGTGGTCATAGTGGAGAGGCGCGGAGATGTA
This sequence comes from bacterium, assembly GCA_027062325.1. Lineage (GTDB taxonomy): Bacteria > JAMOTN01 > JAMOTN01 > JAMOTN01 > JAMOTN01 > JAMOTN01. The sequence goes on along the minus strand of JAMOTN010000046.1, from coordinate 29,993 downwards.
ATCCCAAAAATTGTCAAAGTACTAGCTGAACTACGTGATGGCTCTCAAATACCCGCAGAAATTCCTACAAATTGCCCTGTATGCAAAGCAAAGCTGATCAAAGATGGCCCATTTCTAAAGTGTACCAGTTCCTACTGCAAAGCTCAACTAGTAGCCAGACTCACTCATTTAATTTCCAGGAACTGCTTTGCTATTGATGGTCTTGGGGAAAAGTTAATTGAAACTCTTGTAAGACTTGGATTCGTAAAAGACCTAGCAGACATATTTTATTTGAATACTGCAATCTTAATCTCCCTTCCCGCATTTGACAAGAAAAAAGCAAAAAAGATAATAGAAAATATGGAGAAGTCTAAAAAAATTCCTTTGCATAAATTTATAAACGCTCTAGGTATCCAATTAGTTGGAGAAAAAGCAGCCAAAGACTTAGCCCGTTATTTTAAAACCCTTGACTCATTTTTAAAAGCAGACATAAAATCTTTAATCCAAATTGAGGGGATTGGAGAAAAAACAGTAGAATCAATAATCAATTTTCTATCGGATGAAAAAAATCGTTTTGTAATCAAAAAAATGTTGAAAGCAGGAGTTGTAGTTTTACCAGAGGAAGAAAAATCGGGCACTTTGGCTGGGAAGTACATTGCTATAACAGGAACACTATCCTTTCCCCGCTCTAAAGTGAAGGAGTTAATAGAACAAAACGGAGGAATTTTTGACTCTAATTTAACCAAGAAAACCAACATACTCATTGTTGGAAAAAATGCAGGTTCAAAACTTGCTAAAGCCAAAAAGCTAATTGCCGAAGGTGCTGATCTAAAAATTGTGGGGGAAGACGAATTTTTACATATGCTGGGACTACCTACCACCCCAACGCTTTTGGGTTAGTTTACAAAAGTCCACTTAAAGGAGGGATTCAAATGAAATACGTTGCAATCTTACTTCACATATATCAACCACCCACGCAAATTGGCTGGGTAATCGATCAAATTGCTAAAGAATGCTATTTACCGCTCTCTACAATATTAAACGATCCATCAATTTCTCCCAAAGTTACTCTTAACATAAATTTTTCATTGACTGAACAACTCATAAAACATGGGTGGAAAGAGATACTCGACAACTTCAACGAAGCAGCAGGTAAAGGTTTCATAGAATTTACAAGTAGCGGAGCCTACCATCCAATTTTCCCCTTAATCCCAGAAGAGGAAATAAAGCGCCAATTACGCCTCAACGAAGCCGGTAACATGACTTACATGCCAAACTTTAAACCTCAAGGAGTATTTCCTCCAGAGATGTGCTACAGCACACCTTTAGCTATGCTCCTTGCCAAAATGGGATACAAATGGGTAATAACTGATGACTTACCATTCTCATACTATCATGGATTTGTTCCATACAACTTCATCCCAAAAGTTGGAAACATAAGAGTGGTTTTACGCTCCAATCTCCACAGCAATGATATCTCCTTTAATTCATACAAAGGAAATGAATTTTTCTACAAACTTCTATCTGACATGGAAAAATGGTTTGGCGAAGAAGAGGGCTACATAGTAATTGCCATGGATGGAGAAACATTTGGTCATCATCACAAATACTACCATGAAAAGTTTTTGAGAGCATTTTTGTGCGAAGCTGCTAACTCAGATAAGCTCCAATTGGTAACAATCTCAGAGCTTGTGGAAAAGTTTGAAGCGCGCGATGTCTTTGTGCCACCATCTACATGGTCAGCAACCGCAACAGATCTTGCAAACGACGACCCTTATCCTTTATGGCAGAGCAAATTCAACCCCATTCACGCTAAACAATGGGAGTTACTATTCTTCGCTCTTGAAGCCGTCAAAGAAGCAGAGGATAAACTAAGGCAAAAGCAAATTTTGAAAGAAGAATTTGAAAAATTACGTCTTTTAATGGACAAAGCTCTTTACTCCTGTCAATTTTGGTGGGCATCTGCATGGAACTTTGATCCATCACAGATCTACAGGGGAGCATTTTTAATTCTCGACGTTCTTCAAGTGGCAGCAGAGGTCCTAGGTAAATCTGAGTACATCTACCGAGGACGCGAGCTGTTTTTGAACATAATAATGGAGACAGAAAAGAGGCGCTTCTGTGGTTAAAACAACTTTTCAATAAATTTAACAGGGGGCGAAATAGTGCTTAGAAAAACCCTCTTACCCATTCTAATTCTCCTTACAACCCACTATTATAACTGCTGTGCCTCCCCCCTTAAAGCACAATTTCAACTTATGCTACAACAGATAAAATTAAAGATGCTTCAAGGACATTTTGAAGATGCTTATAAACTAGTTAAAAAACTTGAATCAAAGTCCTTATCTTCAGAACAGAAAAACATTCTACAGGATATAAAGCAAAAACTAGAACAAAAACTCAGGGAGATATACCAACCCATTGCCAATAAGATAATCAAACTTGCTAAAAAAGATCCACAAAAAGCACTGGATCTATATTTGAGATTATTTGTAAGTTGCCCCTTAAAAAAACTCAAAGCAAGAGTAGATAAACTAATAAAATCGAATGTCACAGAAAAACTTTTTCACCTCAACGCAGCTAGTGTAGCTTCTGGAAAAACAATTACAAACGAAGCTCAACTAAAAGAAGCAATGGCAGATAAATTTGCGAAACTTATACAAAAAGCCCTGCTGAAAAAAGATTTTGAAAAGGTCAAGGTATTGCTAAAAAAGCTAGAATTTTACAATCCAAAACATCCTCTTGTTGCAGAACTAAAAAATAGCATTCAAACGCTCATAAAAGTCCAGAAAATTTGGAAAAACAAATTTAACTCATCCCCTGAAGAACTGGAAAAATTTGCACGTTTGATATTTATTTATCACAAGATAATAAAAAAGTACCTATTTAAATCCACTGAAGAGATGGATAAGGTATATCTTTTCATAGCCTCATTTCTCATAAAAGACGGAAAAATAAAAAAAGCAAAAGACACCTTGAAACTTTGTTCCAAATCAACAAAGCATTTAAGTAAATGGTGGGCTCTCAGATTCAAAATAGCTTGGCTTGAAGAGGATTATGGATTTATACTTGCCAATGCTTATGACAAACCCAGGTTTTATACATACTTTACAGCTGCATTTTTCAAAAAATACTTCATGAACTTTTTTATAACAGGTCTCTCACTAGTCAACTTCTTCATTTTAGGATGGATAAATTTTCGTTTAATAGATGCAACAGAAGATTTCACAATCTCTAAAAAACTACTAAACGGTGAGTTAATTTACAATTTGATAACCAATCGCATCAAAAAATTGATCAAGACAGATCCACACAAAGCCTTTCAACTCGCAACTGCGCTTTCTTTACGTCTTCCTTACGATAAAGATATTGCTCTTTTAAAAGCTAAAGCAGCAGAGAATATCCATCCCTCACTAGCAGCAAAAGTTTACCTCGAACTTGCAGAAATGTTCCAAGAGAAAAAATTCTTCTTATACAAAGCTGCTATTATGTTTGACAAAGCAAAAAACTACGCAGAAGCTGCAAAGCTCATCCCCAGAGTTGTTGGCAATCTTGTTGACATATCAGATATCTGGAGTTCTCCAACAACAGTGAAGGTAAAAATTTACAAACAAAAATTCAAAGAATTTGTCAAAACAGCAGAGCGCCTTTTCTGGGGATAGGCAGTATGGATGCCATTACTTCAGAACATACCTAATTGTAACTATAGCTTCAACTTTGTTATTCAGTGGCACAAATCTCCAAAGCTTAACCTTCTTTACAGTAAAATCAAGAAGCTTAGCAGAAGGTGGAGCTTTTATCACTTCAACATCTTCCACGTTTCCATCTCTATCTATTATCAATTTCAACCTAACAGTTCCTTCTATCCCATTTTTGACCGCCCAGTCAGGATAAAAAAGACCACCATCCGATAACATTTTCAACTTCACATCACTCTCAAATTCATAATTTCTGCCATTTATCGAAACCACAAAACGTTTCTTCTTTGAACTCGAAATAACTAAATTATCACTCAACTTACTTTCATTAACTACACGTGGAGAAAATTTTTTCTTGGCAATAGAAGCAATGATTTTTGAATCATCTAAATTTGGCTCTCTCTTTCCAACCATGGTCAATTCACTTCTTTTAGCTTTACTCACAACCTCATCAAATCCAGCAGGTTTAAAATCAACTTTCTCAAAATCAACTTTGAACATTCTTTTCCTATTTCCTTCTAATCCAACTTCTGCCTTACGAAGATTCTGACCCTTTTTCCAGAATTCAGAAATCGTAAATCTTTTCTTTGAAATTTTGGGCTTGTAATCAAGCCGCTTAGATAATTGCGAAAATTTCAAATTTTCAGCTAATTTCTTAACTATTCTCCTTGAAGAGTAATCAAAAGAACGTTCAACGGTTCTTCTTTTTTTCTCAGAAAAATCTTTCCCAGCAAACTTTAACTCTACTTTTACAACCTTGGTGTGAGAAAATGGCGCATTTAAAGCTGTTATATCTAAAGGAACTAGTTCAAAAAACAACTTTAGCAATAAAATCAACAGTATTGAAGTAATACTCAAAGACTCTAATCTAAGCTTCCACTTATCCAAATACCTTCCACTCATAACTCAACAAAACCAGAATTATTAAGGAGCTCTAAGCCTAAATTTAGATAAATCCAGTTTTGGAGAAGTCAAAGTTTTTTCTTTATCAATTTCATCAACTACATCAATCTTTTCAACCACTTTCCCCTTCAAACCTTTTCCTTCTATTGCTTCTTTTAACTGATTGTAAATTGCCTCACTTATCCCCAAGTCCCCACTCTTGGCTATAACTTCAGCCCACTTTCCAAAAAGCTCCTCTTCCCAAAAACGGCGGGCAAGCGACGGCTTCTCACTCCATTCACTTGCCCGCTTCATTTTAACTAAAAGTGATTTAACCATGGACGCTTCCATCTCATCAGCAAGCTCACGCAACTTTTTCAGTTGCTCTTCTTTAGACATCTTTTTAAATCTTCTGAAATCCAAATTAGAAACTGGATCAGATTCGTATAACATCGTTCCATTTGAAGCCAACCCATACCTTACCAGATTACCAACTTCCACCCGGACAAATACCTCCTTGCCAATGGATGATCAGGTTCTATTTCAAGAGCCTTTTTCCAATACTCCTCCGCTTTAATTTTATCGCCAATTTTTTTGTAAACTTCACCCAAAGCTACATATGCATCTGCATCGCTATATCCCAACCCCTCATAAACGTGATAATCAATCTCTTCAGTATCCAACTCAATTGCTCTTGATATATCCCTCTTTGCATCTCCGTAGTTAAATATGTGAAAGTTTGCTTTACCCCTGAAAAAATACACCCCCGGATTTTGAGCACTTATTTCTAACGAACGAGTAGTCTGTTCTATGACAACTCGAAAATTATGCTCTGCTTCATCCAGTTTTCTCTTTCTTAGCAACAAAACAGCGTAATGATAGCGCGCAACAAGAGAAGTCGGAGCTATGTTCAAAGCTCTCAACAAGAAGGTTGCAGCCTTTTTAAGATCTCCCTTCTTTAAGTAAGCCTCTCCAAGCTTTGCATAGATTTCATCTGCTGAAACATAAAGTTCAAGATCTTCTACGCCTTTTTTAATACACTCACGGAACAACTTTATAGACTGACTGTACATTCTCATTTTCAAATAAGTATCCGCAAGTTTATACAAAGCTAAAATAGAATCCGGATTAATTTTCAAAGCCTTCTCATAATAATCCCTAGCCTCTGTCAATTTATTCCTTAGGAGATAGATGTCTCCCAATTTTATGTATGCTTGAGCAAATTCTGGATCTTTCTTAAGAGCCTCTTTTAAATTTTTCTCAGCAGAACTAAAATCTTCATTTTCAAAGTATTCCAGTGCCTTCTCAAACAAGTCATTTGCTTTATCAATATTTGCCCAACTCATAAACTTACACCTCCCAAATATCTTAGGAAAGAAAGCAACTTTTGTATATAATTTATTATAACTAAAAAATCAACAAGGAGTGGTTGAGATGAAATTCAGGTACGCATTGCTTTTCACATTGTTACTAACATTCACAATTTTGGGAACAGAATTCACCGATTTGGAATCAATTCCAAACGACAAGGAAATCGCTCTTGCTTTTGTCTCAAATCATTGTCCTTACTGCATAAAACTTATTTCATGGCTAAAAGAGAATAAAGAAAAATTAAATCCAAATGTAAGAATTGTTATTGTAACACCGGTATCTCGTGAAATGACGCAGCAGATGGTAGATAACCAATTCGATTACATTCCAGCAGCCATTCCTCTCTTTAGGCAATTTATGATTAGAGGAGTTCCCACAACAATTATTCTCTCCAAAGATAAAACAATGAAAGATCAAATTATAGGCTTCAATCTTCCAAAGTTAGAAAAGGTGTTATTAAAACCTAAAACTGAAGAGAATACTGTTACCTCCAAACCTGCTAACACAACCCCATCTCACCCATCTCAAGAGCAAAAGAAAGAAGAAAGCTGGTGGAAAAGAATATGGAACAAACTTTTTGGTAAATAAATCTTTCGTCAATTTTCTAAAATGGGGGGATCATTGCATCCCCCCTAGCAACTTCAAAGCATTTGTTAAATCTTCCATATTCATTCCTTCAGGTAAGTTGGGAATATTAGGAGTACCTTGGGAACTCCTTGTACCTCCTTCAGAACTCTTTACCTTTGATCCCTCAATAAGATTCTCCTTTCCTCCTAATTCAAATCCAAGAGTGCGCTTAATAGCTTTTCTTCTCAGTATAACTTCCTTAGGGGTTAAATCTGGCACTTCAACCATGCGCCGCATTCCTACAGCATTCCTCACAAAATATGATAAAAGTTCATTCAAAACAAGAAATACTGCCATACCCGCAAGAAAATTTATGTAGATACCAAAAACACTCATAAGTGCCGCTATTAATGGTTTTCCAACTATATAATTTATAAAACCCAAAAACACTGAAAACCCAAACAAAATTAAAGCTACCAAGATTATTGTGCTCTCCATAGTGTATAATTACTCCTGATGAGGTACAAAATTCACTCCTTCACATTACCAGAGGTTTTAATCTCTATTGCAATAGCTTCTTTTATTGGAATCGTCATAAATCAGGTATGGCTTTATATCAACAAACGCGGAATTTTTTTAGAAGAGAAAACATCTCGTCTTCTCTTTTCTTATAAAGCCATAACTAAATTGGGCGATCTGTTAGAAAATGTCTCGGAAGTCACACGTTGCAAATCAAACTTCATATCTTTCAAACTAAAACCTCCAGTTGCATCAATAGCCGAGGAGGAAACAATGACTGTAGAGTTTTCAAAATCAAAAATTCAAATTTCAAAAGCTGGCAGAACAAATTTCATTCACCTCCCGGATAGCGTAGAGATAAAATTTATCCCTTACTACTTCTCAAATGGCAAAGTATTGATTCACGATAAAGAGTTGGACGATAGCGTAACCAGATCAAAAATTTTTATGTTTGAATTTCAAGTTTTTTATAAAGATAATCTGCTTTTTTCTCTACACAAAACTATTCCCTCTCAAGCAGAAAAAATTCTGGCAGGTGAATTGAAGTGAAGTTAATAAGAATAGACAAAAAACGCAAATTCCTAATCTCAAAACTCCATTCTGTTCACACTGATAAGGGAACTTTTCCAGAAGAAGAGATTTCACAAAATTACGGCCAAACAATACAATCAAATAAAGGAATTAAAGCTCACATACTCTATCCAACGCTGGAGGACATTATAAAAAAACTTGACAGGAAGACACAAATCCTATTTCCAAAAGAATTAGCTATGCTGCCCTTTCTCATGGATCTTCGTATTGGAAGTACAGTAGTGGAATGTGGAACAGGTTCGGGATCAGCATCGATATTTTTTTCAAACATGATTGGCCCTACAGGGAAACTACTTAGCTTTGAAAGGCGTTTTTCTTTTATTAATATTGCAAAACAAAACTTAAAAAAATTCTCACAATTCAACAACTATCACTTGATAAATGCCGACATAAAAGAGAAGTTCCCTATCCAAGATGAAATAGCAGATGCTGTCTTCATAGATGTTCCGGAACCTTTTGCTATGGTAGAAGCTGTATACAAAGTCCTAAAACCTGGCAAATCAGTAGTATTTCTAGTTCCAACAACAACTCAAATTATAGAGCTTTTGGAAACTTTAAAAACAAAAAAATTCGTTGCTACCCGGATATTAGAGATTTTGCACCGTGAATGGAATCCGAACCCTAAAGCGCTGCGTCCAACAGATAGGATGATTGCACACACTGCCTTTCTGGTTCAAACTTTCAAAATTATTTAACAATACCCCCGGAGGTGATAAAAATGCCTGTTTCATTAACAATATACCCCAAAGATAAGTTGTTGATTGAACCTATCGTTGCTTATCTAGTCGAGAAGACAGGAGGTTGTGAATACGAAGATTTAAGAGAGGAAGACTTTCCCGGTCTTACAGGTGTCGTTCCAAAGTCTTCACGCCCCTATGCCAAAGCTTACTTTGCAGAGTTCTCAGATGCAATGAAGGCTTGGAAGGAGTTAGAAGAACTATTCGGAAAATTCGAATATCACATAGAAGCCTTAGATGAAAACGAATTAAATCAGCTGCAAAAACAGGAGTTCGAACCCGTAAAAGTTGGAATAATCCTTGTTAAGCCAGCTGATAAGGAAACACCAGAAGAAGCAACTTCGAATAATATTGTAATCACAATAGAAGGCTTCGGAGCATTTGGAACAGGTCATCATCCAACAACCAGAGCTTGCTTGAAGTTCCTACAAAAATATGCTAAAGAAAGCTCTTCATTTTTGGACATCGGCACAGGAAGCGGTATTTTATCAATTGCCGCTGAAAAACTTGGTATTAAGGATGTATTAGCAACAGAAATTGATAAATCTTGTATCTTCTCCCTTGCAGAAAATCTTAAAGAAAATAAAAGTTCCGTAAAAGTAATCATATGTGAGGGTACAAAAGCCATACGTGAAGACAAAAAATTTGATTTAGGAGCTGCCAATATCCTTTGGAGTGTTCTCAAGAAACTCATACCAGATCTAAAAAACAGAGTGAAAAAACTCATAGTGAGTGGGATATTAGAAGAAGAGGTATCAGAATTCAAAAAGGAGTGGGGAAAATTCGTAGTTGAAGAAGAAAATTCAGCTATGTGGTATTCCGCCGTACTTGAATTTACAAAATGAAACTATCATTGAAATATGAAACAACACTACTAAGCTAACTGTTGATAAATTCTACAAAATCTTAGGCACGCATTTTGCAAAAATAAAAAGTGGAAACATTGACAAAACACAAATTGAAAAAAGGAGGGATGTAAAATGAACAGATGGCCAAGAAAACCAAATAATATGGAAGAATTTGGAGTTAGTCCAATAAGAGACATCTTCAGATTAACCGATAAAATTCTGTCTGAGTTCATACCGGATATAGTTCGGTATGAAACTGCCGCATCTTTTCCCGCCATGGAGCTAATCGACAAGGAAAATGAAATGGTATTGAAGGTAGAACTTCCTGGAATTGAGGAAGAAAACATCGAACTGAATGTAAAAGGTGATGTGTTGACTATTAAAGGAGAACGCAAAAAAGAAGAAGTGAAGGAAGGAGAAAATTACCTTTTTAGTGAAATATCCTATGGAAAATTTGAAAGAAGTATTCGCCTTCCCAAAAATGTTGACTTTGACAAAGCAGAAGCAGAGTTCAAAAACGGAATACTAGTAATTCGTATCCCCAAGAAAGAAGAAGAGAAAACTAAAAAGATCCCCATTAAAAAGTAAATAATCAGTGGAGAACAGTCCCGTCAAGACCTTGTCATTAATAAATATTAGGGGTGCGGGGCTTAAAGTCCTGCACCCTTGTTCTTTCAAAAAATCCTTTCTTTAGAAAAAGCAATTAAAACCGAAGTAAGACTCATAACTAAAATTATCGCTATTATAAAATTTAAGCTCAGTGTAATTCTTAACTCATTTATTCCATACACATCCCTAAAATATTTCATCACCTCTGTTTGTGATATATAAATAGCTGTTCCCTGGGCAGTAAAGTAAGCCAGAATAACAATGCCCATATAAGTCATCATAAACAAAGTGAACCAAGCCACTTGCGGAATTTTTCTCCAAGAAAAAAAACTAGCCCTTTTAACTCTCCAAATCAAATCAAGATTGACAAATCTCTTGCGCAATCCAAGAGAAGCAGAATAACTGAGTAACATAACACTCACAACTCCCAAAAAACCTATTACAGATACTATCTCACTCTCCAATACTTCAAATCTTCCCACTCCATATTTAGTAAAATAAACATCCTCAACAGTTGCCCTCGCACTGTTTCTCAAAGCAGATGGTATCTTATCAGATTCCCACCAACTGTAAACTCCAGAAGCCATATCTATTTTCCACGCCAACTCAATTGGAGCAATAACAATAAACTTATCTACATCTTCATACCCCGTTGTAAAAAAATGCTCCAACTTCACATTCACTCTATCCAAACCAATTAAAATTCCCTTAGCTCTTCTGTACCTTTTAAAATAACTTCCAAATAACACTTTTTTTTGATCCGTCCGTCCTACAATTTTTACGGGGAAAGTATCACGTCCTATAACCAATTCGGCTTCCGTCTCATAGACACCTCTAGCACCTTCAAATCTTTGGTAAGACCTATAACGTGAATATATCTTTTTAACCCATCCACTCTGAATTTCTACAACTGTTCCCCATACGCCAAGCGAGAAAAACAAAAGTGCCATAAAAAAGTATAGTCCTAAAGCTTGAAATAAATACTCTTTCTCCCTAACAAGTAATTTCAATCTATGAAGAGTATTTATTAACACAACCTCGATAAAACTCATCTTCTTCCCTTCACTCTCAGAGATAAAGTTAAAATCTTCCTTCACTACCGCTCTTCTTTTACTTCAAAAAACTTGAGAAATTCTTTCCTCCACTCCCATAGAAACTTCTTGTAGAGAGCAAATCTGTCGGCATCAAACTTTCTTATTTTAACACCTTCTCCTCCACAACCAACAACCATTCCAAATAAACCAGCTAACCAATCAGTTTTACTCTCTTCCGAAACTTTATCTTTCAATTCAGAATACAACTTAGCCGGAGTTATCCTCAATTTAACCTGCCAAAGCTTATCCAATCCTGCTAGTCCCAATTCTCTTAGAACCACGGCAACTCTGTAATTTTCAATAAATCGTGCACTTCCCAACATCAACTCTTCTTCTGATTCTAAATAATTCCAGATTTCATCTATTTTGTTAGTAAAACTCTCGCCATTTGGGGCACTTCCTCTACTCTGAATAATTTCAAAATCCAAAGCTCCACACAACTGTAAATTTTCAAGTAAAACATCTATGCTTTCCTCAAAACCTGCAAAAAAACCTTCAAGGAAACTGTACGACATAAATTCTATTCCCTTTTTCATATAATTTTTCAACAAAACTTCAAACTCTTCGAGGAGTTGCCAAAACGGCCACCACATCAACAATCTTTTCACTTTGCCATTAAAAAATATCTGTGTTTTTTTATAAACCGACAATCTCTTAAAGAATCTGGAAACACTCAACTCAAAAAATCCTGCTGGATCATGAGAAAACTCAATCATATAATTTTTCAAATATCCTATATTTCCTAATCTTTCCTTAAACCTATCAAGCAGTTTATCTCCAAAACCTTCTAACCAACTCACCTTTTCCCTTTTAAAAACATTAAACAACTCAATACTACTATCCAAAGCTGTTGGCAACCACAAACTCACAACTTTATCATCCCTACCAACCACTACATCCATAAATCTCTTCAAACTAAAACTCCCATCTGTAGGATCAAGCGAAGGCATATATCCAACAAGCTCCTTTTTTGAAAACCTATTCACAAAACCACTTACGACTGCAGGATCAAATTCAACTTTCAAAACATCTGGAATTTTTACTTCTCTATCTCCCAACTTAAAAATTAACTTTGACAACTCTTCTGCTTTAAGAGACTCCGATTCTAAAGGTTCAATACTCTCTGTATCTTTACCTACTATTTCAACATCATAATCCACATATTCTGCTCCAACATCAAAACCTAAAATTTCTGCAAGTAATAATGAAACCCCCTCAAAGTAAAAATCAAACAGTAAAATTGCATTCTCCTCATTTCTCTTTATACGTACACCATTTGGTTCCAAGTAAGATCGAGGGCCAAATTCATTGAATAAACGCTCAAGTTTCTCAGGAAGTGCCAAAGTATTCTTTCCCCAGTAAGCCATCAATTCAGAAGTATCAAATTCATAAAATTTATTAACAGCCAATAATTCTTCATATTTATCAATCTTTTTTACCGAATAATCCAAAACCTTGAAACTACAACTTTCATTTAACTTGCAGGTAGCACAATTACGTATATTATCTCTATTCTCTGCTAGCATACTTTCTAAAGCATTGAAAACTCTATCTTCATCAAGACCCTTTTTTAACAATCTGAAAGCCAGCAACAATCCAAAAAATACCTCCACACTATTTAAACGAGGACAATAGTTTATCTTTTTAAAAACCCTTAACATTACCTCCGAATCTCTCCTCCACCTTTTTCCACAAAGAACAACTAACTTTTTAGCACGCCCCATACGCGATTTTTTTGAAAAAGAATTCAGAAATCTTAAAGCCTTAAAGGGTAACCAATACTTTCCAGCATAATTCCAATCAATCCCTACGAGCTTCAAAATTTCTAAAATTTCCCGCCATCTACCAACATTAAAATTTTTCCAAAGAACAGCTACCGGCTCCTTCAATAAACTAAATCGTGTCTCAAATTCCAACCAACTCGAAGCAAGAGCATCCAAATTAATACACGAGCAAGCAAACGACATCTCATTAAAAAACTCACCTTCAAAACACTTTCTCCATCCCAAATAAAGTTTCCACTTCCCATCCTCTTTTTCGTAAACGACAAAAGCTCTATTCCAGGAAAAGTCAGGATTCAAACCCCTTAACAATTCTTCAGTTTCCTTGGCACTCAACAAACCAAGTTTTAAACCCGCAAAGTATTTAATGTAACGATTATCAGCATTATTGAAAATAAATTCCCAGTTTTTTACCTTGTAAGCCAACTTCAAAAGATGTTTTTTTTCGGATAAACTAACTTCTTCCAACTTAAAACTTTCACCATTTAAAACTTTTCCATAAAACAAAGCAAACTTCCACTTACCAATCTTGTAGGCCTTTTCGTACTCACCCAGTTTGAAGTATGCAGCTCTTTTTAGTCTATTAGAAATATTTTCTGAGTACTTTACAGCCATATCATAACGTTTCAACTTAAAAGAGATTAAAGCCACAAAATATTCATCTCTAAACTGAAGAGCCATTCTTAGAGCCTTAGCCAAATCTCGCTTAAGTAACTCTAATTTTAAATAAACATTTGCCTGCCACGCTGTCTTTTTTTCTTCTTCTGTTAGTGCATCAAATACACCTGCAAGAAGTGGGGAAACCACATAATCTACAAAAAAACGTGCAAAATACGGTACATTTAAATATCTCCATATCTTTTTCAACCAATAAGCCGTTAAAAAGTCTATATCCATGAGCACTACATAAAACCAATACCTGAACACTCTAATTCTTCCAATCAACTTTCCAAACATTATTTAGAGAATATCACCTCTTTCACTTTCTTAGCTATGTAAGTTGGCTTTTTATTAAAAAACATGAAACTACTCCTTCCTATACAAAAATAACTAGCCCCATATATATTTGCAAACTTCCACGCCAATTCCAAAAAACTTATCGTCACATTGTCCAGGTAGTACTCGTACTTGTCCCAAACATAAACCAACCCCCACTTGTTTAAACTGTACTTAAGCACAAAATTTCTTAATTCATTAAGATCATCAACTCCTTCCACTACAAATCCTATATTTGCTCCTTTCATAAACACTTCAAAAGAAGACGGCTTAACAGCAATAATTAAACTTGACCTCCTTTTAGATAAAGCTATTAGCTTCTTTACAAAAGATTTAAAAGACAAAATTTTCATTTTAAAAACAGGATAAACTTCATAAGGATTTAAAATCAACCTCAATTCTTCATGACCTTTTAAAAATTCTTCCATAGTTTTAATAAATTGCCAATCGCTAAATGAATAGCTCTCATACAAAACTGACGGCTTCAACCAGTACCACGCTTTAAAATAACTCCGTCTCGGATCAAAATCTTCCAAAAATAAAGGTTTTATTACTATATCAGGATTAAAATAACTTTTTATCAGTTTTTCTTCCCACTTTACACGGCACGGATACAGAAGTCGCATAAACTTATCTCCAGAAACATTCAGATAAAAACCAACTTTAGTTGAATAATCAGAAGGAGATAAAGGCAGAGACAATAACGCATAAAACCCCAGTAATATTCTTCTCTTTTGAGAAACGTAGTGAAGAATTTTCAAAAAATCTTTTTTAACTTGTCCGAGCAAAATCCATATAGATACTGGATCGTAATCATATTCTTTAATCAAGTCTTTTATAAAACCAACAGTAGCAAGAAAATTTTCCTCGTAAATCCTTGTCTTCTCTATCTTTGAGAAGATTGTATTAGCTGTAGTCTCTATCTTATCTAAAAAAACTTCAAACACTTGCCTATTCACAATTCCATACCTAGATATATCACACTTATTTGGAAACAAACATTCAACGTACTCTCTCAAAATTAAATCATCAAAACTTATAACTTGCGACTCTAGATAGGTAATCCTACAATAAGCAAATAAAAACAGTAAGAAAAGTAGCTCAAGCACAATCCTTTTCATATTACGCATTTTACTCCATATTACATCTATTTTTAGTATCTATTTTAATAGTTCATCTTTCCTTAATTTTACCGAAAAATTAAAGGGGGGGTGAATCACTTTGTTACAATCACTAGGCATATCTAAAACAGCACTAAATGCTGCCAAAGCTGCTCTTGAAGTTATATCTCATAACATTGCCAATGTAGGAGTCGAAGGCTATACTCGCCAAAGAGTAGTTTTAAATGCACTTTCTTTGACAAGACCAGCCACTCCAACAGAAGGATTTAAAAATCCCCCCGGTCTTGGCGTTGATTTAGTTGATATAGAAAGAGTTAACAATCGTTATCTAGACGGACAACTTAGAGATCAGTTTGCAAATACCGGATATTGGGAAGCTGCCCAAGATATTGTTGAAAAAGTAGAAAGAATATTTGAAAATCCCCAAGCATCAATGCAGGACTCATGGCTTGAATTTTGGAAAGCAATGCAGGATTTGTCAGTTAATCCTCAAGATTCAGCCACACGCGCAGCAGTTGTAGAAAAAGCAGAACAATTCTTAAACACTGTAAAACACATATATTCCAGAATCGAAGATATACAGAATGAAGCCAATTTACACATTCAAGATTACACAGCTGAGGTAAACTTACTACTGCAAAAAATTGCATCAATAAACAAAGAGCTTTTAAAAAGCAGTTCAAAAACTGCTTTTCAAAATGATCTACTAGACGAAAGAGAGCGTCTCTTTCAACAACTTTCAGAACTCATAGGAGTTAAATTTGTCGATACCGAGGGATTGGAAAATGGAATCGTCAGCTTAGGGGGTAATACCATTGTTTCAAAAGACTCAGTTACACCTGTACAATTATACGACTTTGGTAATGGTAAATACGGTGTGAAAGTAGAAGGAAGCTCTTGGAACTCAAACCCCGAAGTAGCAGTTGTTGAAGGAGTTAATAATCCTTCAATGGCCATAAAAGTTGAAAACCTTCCAAAAGAAGAGACCATAACCAGTTTACAGCATTTTTCTACATCAACTGCACAACTTTCTCAATACAACGTTACCTCCGGAACTTTTTTTATAAATGGTGTGGTTTTCAATGTGGAACCAACAGCAACTATCAGTGAATTTGTTAAAAAGATCAACAATGCAAACATAGGAGTAGAAGCAGTCTACACTCCTATGGGAAGAATTCAACTCATAGATAAAACAGGAGAAGGTATTGAACTAAAAGGTGGAAGCAGCAACGTTTTGGAAAAACTCGGTTTACTTTCCAGAGCCAGCGGGGAGGTAAAATTTAACATCAACAGTTCAACAGAACATCTTGGAGTAGGCGCTGTCCTTCAAATCAACAATAGAATAATAAGAATAACTGCTGGAGTAAATGATACGTTGGAGGATATTGCGAAAGAGATAAACTCAAACGTTCCAGACGTAGAAACCGAAGTAATTAAAACTGAAGATGGTTACATGTTTTCAATCTCTTCTAAAGATCCTCTCAAAATGGTAGATATTCGCCTCGTTTCATCCGATAGTGGTGAGGATCTACTTTATAAACTTGGTCTTTCAAACATTCCTGCTACTGAAGTAAAAACCCAACCTCCAATAATAGAAGAAGGTATTCCCGGTAAGGTTAACATTAATGGAGAAGAGATAGAATTTTGGGGAGATACAGTTGATTACAATGGTACCACATTGAAAATTCTATCAACCGGTACCACCACAATAACATGGCGCTCATTCTCAGGAAGCGGCAAAATCAAAGCCTTAATTGATGTAAGAGATGGCCTTTTGGAAGATTTGAAAAACGATCTTGACAATTTTATGAAAACATTTGTAGAAGAATTCAACAAAATTCATGCTCAAGGTTTTGATCTATACGGGGTAAGCGGCAGAAACTTTTTTTCAATTGACTGGAATGACCCGGTAAAAAGTGTCTCAATCTCTCAAGACATTCTCGACGACTACAACAAAATTGCTGCTGCAGGATTTGACGAAGAAGTATTTGATCAAACGGGTAAACTTGTCAGCAAAGGCAGTGGAGATAACTCTAATGTTCTAAAACTCATAAAATTGAAAGAGAAAAAGCTCTTTAATAACATGTCACCCGAAGAGTTTTTCAGAGATTTTGAAGCAAAAATAGGAATCCAAAACCAAGCAAACAAAAATCGTTACGATACAGAAAAAAACGTATTAGACTCCTTGAAAAAGCAACGAGAGGCTGTAAGTGGAGTCAATTTGGACGAAGAGCTTTCCAACATGATCAAATATCAAAAAGCATACGTAGCAGCCACTAAGGTAATCAGCACTACTCAAAGCATGTTAGACGCTCTGTTTGCCATTGTCTAGTAAAAGAGGGGGGGATTAAATGCGTCTTACAAATCAGAGTAGAATCATAGGTTTCCTATCAGACTTGGAAAATATCGAAAACAGACAAGATATGTATCAAAAGCAAATGACAACTGGGAAAAAGTTTATCCTCCCTTCAGATGATCCCCTCTCTTACACCTTGTCAAAATACTATCATTCACAAAAGGTTGCAAACGACCAATATATAAGAAATGTCTCTCAAATTAAAAATAAGTTATCTACAGCCGAAAATTCCCTCTCAAAAGCAAATGAGTTGTTAAAACGATTCAGAGAACTCACCATTCAAGGCGCAAATGACACACTATCTCTCGATGATAGGAAAGCAATAGCAATGGAGATGGAGCAGATAATTGAAGAACTTGTTAATATAGCCAACAGTACATCCGAAGGCAAATACATCTTTGCAGGAACTTCTAACATTACAAAACCATTCATAGCAGTTAAATCCCAAGATCCAGATTTACTTCAATACGGGATAACAGATAACTTAATTACATCAGTAGAATGGGTAGGAAGTAGCAAAACTGCAAGCGCCTTTGCTACCCAAGATGTGGTGCTACCAACCTCAATGACTGGAGATGAAATCTTCGAAAATTCCACAATTAACTCTCTATACTCAAAAATTTTTGATAGCAAAAACACACCTCTCAACACAACAGAGGGAGAAATTCTCTTAAAGGTGGGTGATACTCAAGTAAAAGTTGAAATCCCAGAAAATGCTACTCTTTCTCAAATTGCCGAAAAGCTAAATCAAACAAGACTCGTTAGTGCTTCCATAGAGAGCGTGGAACCTAATGGCTACCGTTTAGTTATAAACTCTGACAAACCAATTTCACTCATAGACGGCACTTATACTTCGAATCTCGCATCTCTTTTGAATTTAAAAACAGAAGTTGCATCTTCACAAACATTTTCAAAAAGGCAGTTAGAGCTTCCACTAAAATACGTATTTACAACTATTCAAAATGGACAAATAATGGTTAACAATAAAATAATCTCATACACACGTGACACAACTTTAAAAGATTTACTAAATAAATTGAGTGAAGAAGGTATAAGCTGGAAATTAGAAAACAACAGAATAACTCTAGAAAGTACAGGTAGTTTCACTATCAAACAGCTGGAAGGGGATCTTCTCAATAAAATTGGATTTTTCAGCAACGTACTAAAATCCAATTCATTTGGTCCTAGTTTACGAGATGTAAAGCTAAGAGATCTTGGAGTAAACGGTGGAACTCTATCATTCTACGGTATTAACATACAGCTTACCGGTGATGAAACCTTAAACGAATTCATCAATAAAATAAATTCCTCTCCAGCACCGGTAGTAGCTCGTCTAGAAGACGGGCAATTGTTCATCTATCAAGATAGCGATAAGGATGGAAGCCCTGATCCAAATGGCTCCTTATCTCTCCAAGACTTCGCAGAAATAGACTCATTTATAGCTCAAAAATTAAAAATTCACGAAGTTTACAATAGAAAACTCAACCAGTATGACCCTGCAGCTCCAGAAGCAAATACAGCCCTCGCTTTAGATTTTGACACTACAAAACTCTGGAAAGGTAAAACTTTTTCCGACATTGGTATACTTCCCCCCACCGCTTCTGCATCGATAAATATAAACGGTTACAACATCATAGTAGATCCAACTGATAACCTCACATCCCTTGCTGAAAAGATAAATTCCACAGAAGGACTAAAACAGAAAGTCTTTGCTACAGTTACAAACGATGGACAATTACTTCTTTTTTCAAACGAAAAAATAGAAGTAGAGGATAACCCTGTATCTGAAGCTCTGGGTTTAACATCTCCTATCAGTCATATCTCTAAAAATGGAATGGTTAAAAGTGACGTAGTAGAAGATAAAACAAAAAATCTATTCTCGATAATGATAGAAATTCGAGATGCTGTAATCAAAGGTGATACAGAGGCCATCTCTCTTGGAAAAATAATCGACACTCCATACACCCAACAAGATGACGAAAACAACACATTAACTACAGTATCATCAGAACCAGTACTCAGAAGTAGAAGCTTATTGGAAGAGTTAGACAGCGGCATGTCTAAAATCCGTAACAAGATAGCTCAACTCGGAGTATGGCAAAAAAGATTAGAAAATAACGATGAATTTTTACAAAATGAAAAAGTTAGCATTGAAAAGACAATATCTGACATAGAAGACGCAGATCTATCAGAAGTTGTATCACAACTAAGGCTTCTACAGGTAGCTTTGCAAGTTACTCTTTCAACAGGAGCCAAAATTTTACCTCTATCACTAGCAGACTTTATGTAGCACTAAATTGGGCATCTTGCATCTATATTGCCCGCGCAATCAGTTTATTTAATGTCTCTTAAAAATTCCAGTAAACCTTTTTTATCATCAAATTCAACATATATAGCTCCTTTTTGAGCCGATACATACACTCTCCCACTAGCTTCATTGCTGAGGGTTAAACTGTTAAAAAAGGAAGCGTATCCTTCATATCTCCATCTGCATCGCCCATCTATCCTTACAAATACCTCTTCCAAAGCCAAGAATGAAAATGTACCTCGGTGGTAAAAACTAATCTTTTGATCAAAAAACAATAGAGCATACCACCTTCCCCGATCAGTAATTCCTAAAAAAGAAACCCTTAAATGCAAGTTTTTCAAATGCTGCACACTGCTAGGTAATCTACTAGAACTCACTCTATCCCTTAACACAACATCACCTGTGAACAACCTCCACACAACACCTAAATTGAACATTTCGTGATCCAACCTACCACCAACTGCTCCTAAAACAAAGAAATTATTTACCCATTCGGAAGATTCAAAATCAAAGTAGCTCAAATTTCGCGCAATTTCAAGTGCCAACTCAAAATCACTTTTGTCTTTTGCCTCAGAAAAAATCACCTTTAAATCATAATTGCCTTTAACGCGGCTGGCCCCGCCAACCGTGTCAGCATCACCTATCCAAACTTTGGAAACCGACACATCAGCGGGGCCAACCTTTTCCTCATCGCAATCAACGCAAATAACCCTTTTTATCTTAAAATTATCTTCTAGGTCCCTTATGACGCCTATCTCCTCTTCTTGGACCATGGGAAGTACGATGAGAGTGGTCTCGATATTCCCTGTGCTCTGAGCGTCCCGAATTTCTCGGAGCTTTTGCATGCATATCTCTCCCTTCATCGTGCCTATCTTCCTTAGCCCTATCTCTATGATCACTAAAATGATCATTGGATCCAGCAGGACTCAATCGAGAAGCTACAACTCCATCAGTCCTGCCACTCAAATCATCCTCCTGCCCCGTATCAGCTATTGCCTCTTTTCTAGAAAGATTAAGTCTTCCAATACTATCCACTCCAACAACCTTAACGACTATCTCATCGCCGGGCTTTACAAAATCAGCAATGTTGACAATTCTCCTGTCATCCAGTTGCGAAATGTGAACCAAACCCTCTTTACCAGGCCTCACCTCTACAAACACTCCAAAGTTGACAACCTTAGTAACTTTTCCCCTCAACACTTCTCCAACAGCAATCTCACTCGTTACCGCCTTGACCCACTCTAAAGCCTCTTTCAACTTTTCCTCATCCTGAGAAATTATGAACACAAGCCCCGTTTGATCATCTATCTCTATCTCAACTCCTGTCTTTTCTATTATTTCCTTTATAACTTTGCCACCAGGACCTATCAACTCAGCAACTTGTTTGGTATTCTCAAGTTGATACGTGATAATCTTAGGAGCATGCTCACTCAAACTACTACGTGGTTTTTCTAATACCTTTTTCATAAGTCCAATAATATACAATCTCGCCTCTTTCGCTTGCTGAAGAGCATTCTTCAATATTTCGTAACTTACTCCACTTATTTTTATATCCATCTGAAGAGCCGTTATTCCATCTTCAGTCCCAGCTACCTTAAAGTCCATATCTCCACAATGATCTTCCATTCCCATTATATCAGTCAAAATTCTCACATTCGACTTATCTTCATCCGTAACAAGTCCCATCGCAACTCCAGCAACAACCTTGTTTATTGGCACTCCTGCATCCATAAGTGCAAGGCATCCAGCACAAACAGTAGCCATTGAAGATGATCCATTACTTTCAAGAATGTCTGATACAACTCTCACAGTATAGGGAAATTTTTCGATAGAGGGCATAACTGCCTCCAATGCCCGCCGTGCCAAATTTCCATGCCCTATTTCACGACGAGAAGGCCCTCTCATTGGCTTAACCTCACCAGTAGAAAATGGTGGGAAGTTGTAGTGCACCATGAAATACTCTTTCTTAACATCACCAAACATAGTATCCACAATCTGAGCATCCTTAAGTGTTCCCAATGTCACAGAAGCTAAGGCCTGCGTCTCTCCTCTAGTAAACAAACACGATCCATGACTACGTGGTAATAGGTTAACTTCTATGCTTATGGGCCTTATCTCATCCATTTTTCTCCCATCCGGTCTTACGCCTTCCTCCAATATCATTTTTCTCACAACTTTTTTCTCAACTTCATGCCACACCTTTTCAAACGCAGCCTCACTCAACTCTTCTTCACGAGCCTCTGCCTCTTCCAGTAATTTCTCCTTTACCAATTCTTTCAAATTAGAAAGCTTCTCTTCCCTATCCTTTTTACCCTTTGCTTCAAGTATCAACTCTCTCATTCTGTCTGCATGTTCTTGCACAACTGAAACTATGTAATCTGGATCTTCTTCTGGTCGAAATTCTATCTTCTCCTTTCCTGCAACCTCTGCAAGTTTCTTCTGTACTTCAACAACCGGCTTCAAAAATTCAAAAGCCTTTAAAAGTGCATCGATAACTATATCCTCTGGCAACTCCTTAGCTCCAGCTTCAACCATAACTATTCCATCTTCCTTGGCAGCAACTACCAAATTGAGCTTACTCTCTTCAAGCTGTTCTTGAGTAGGATTGAACACTACCTCATCATTGACATAACCAACCCGCACTGCAGCAACTGGACCATCAAAAGGTACAGGTGAAATCGTTATAGCAGCAGAAGCTGCAATTACCCCTAATACATCTATTATTGCATCATCCGTATTCACAGATAACGGATCCAAAATTACTTGCAACTCTCTATTCCAACCCTCCGGAAATAGAGGCCTAATTGGTCTATCAACAAGCCTTGCAGCCAAAATAGTCTCAGGACTTGGTTTACTCTCTCTTTTGAAAAATCCACCAGGTATTCTACCAGTTGCTCCCATTCTCTCCATAAATTCAACAGTTAACGGTAGAAACGGCACATCCCTCTCTCCACCAAGCACCAAAGTTCCAAGTATCTTGTTATCTCCCCAACTAACCACAACCGCACCAGCTGCTTGTTTAGCAACCTTTCCTGTTTCTATAACCAACTCTTTCCCAGCAAATTCTACACTAACTTTTTTCACCTCAGACTCCATAACATCTCCCTCCTACCTAATTCTCTTTCACCTAACACGGGAAACATAAAAACAGTCATAAAAAGAAAAGTGGGTAGGATTAATCCTACCCACCTTAATATTAACAACTAATTTAAACTCCTCTTATTCCAAGCTCTTTTATCACTTTCACATAACTATCATAATCTTTCCTCTTCAAATACCTCAAAAGCCTCTTTCTCTTTCCAACCATGAGAGTCAACCCACGACGAGAGTGGTAATCTTTAGGATGCTGTTTTAAATGCTCAGTAAGTCTTTTAATTCTCTCCGTCAATACAGCAATCTGCACTTCACTGGAACCAGTGTCACCCTCATGGCGTGCAAACTTTTTGATGATCTCTGCCTTCTCTTTGCGTGACAACATAACTTATCCCCCCTTCGCCTCACAAGAAAGCCATAAGCCTTCTTGTGGGTAATTTAAGAGAATGATTACTCCCTGGTTTTTAAATCTTATCATACTAACCTTAAAATCTCAAACTCAAACTAGCCGAGTACACCACATCTGTATCTTCAAACATTTTTCTCTTATATACAGCAAAATCAAAGTTAAATATAAACAGACGTGTGGATAATCCAAATGTTGCTCCACTGTTGTTATAGCCTGCTCTCAAAACTCCAACAAAGGGAATTTTACTCGTCTCAACACCTATCTTCAGCTTGTCCGAAAAATCTGAATTTGTACCTATATCGTGAATCTCCACACCCAATGTGAACAACCCAACTTTCTTACGAATTCCTATATCCAAAGTAGTCCCTATCTCTTTTCCTCCTGCCATCTCTACTTTCCCTATATTTCTCAAAACTGCCGCCATGAATATTCCAGCTCTATTTTTGTAAGCTATACCTATATCTGCCATGACCGACGAATCTTCTTTTATTTCATCATCTATGGAATCCAATAAGTCATCACTGTTGTTTGCTACAGTATTGGCATTCCAATCAAGTGAAACGCTTCCTGCCTCAACCTTTTTAAGTGTTATTCCAACCTTAAACCTTTTATTAAAAACTCTTCTCTTCAAAGGAACTGAAACGTAAAAAACTTTAGAACTGTAAGCGTTGATCTTGAGATGAGGATCCACAGATGTTCCAGTCAAACCAAGCGATACAATAAACTGCCCCATTCCACCTAAAGCAAGCATCTTTTTGGTAAAAATTGCCCCATTTGCTCCAAAGGAGATATAAGGACTAAGCTTATCCTGCAAAGCCTGATCTAATCTCTCTCTGATCTTTTCTGAAAGCAACACACTTCCCCTATAAGCATCGTATATATCCTCTAAATCATTTATCAAATCCCAACCATCACTCAAATCATCATTTCCCTCCAGAAGAGCAGATGCCCCAAAATCTAGGTGAGAAGAATAATAGTGCAGCAGTGCAGGATTATAATACGCGGTATCTTTATCGGAGTAAAACGTAAGATAACACCCACCACGTCCCGCACTCTTTATGTTTAGAAAACTCCACTCATCAAAATCTATCTTTTTCGCGTGAACTACAACATTAAACCAACCAAACAAAATGCCCAGCCCTACAACCCAAATCAAAACTCTTCTCACTTTTATCTTCCCCCAAACGGATTCCAATCCTTATCTCTTCCTCTTAACCTTGGTGGAAGATCTTCCTCTGTCTCTATAAAAACATCATCAGGTAAATTTATATTTTTCTTCTCCTCCTGAGCTACCTCCGGTGACTGGCTAGGTGACATACTTCCTTCTTCCCTCGGTGAAGAATTTACCGGAGTAGGCTGCGAAGGTTGGGTTGAAGAATGCTGAGAAGCTGGAGTTTTCCCCATCATTTTCAGCAAATCTCTCGCTGTCATCCTACCAGATGGTATTCCTGTGCCCATTCCCCCAGCAATGGCATCACTCTTTTTCTTATCAAAACCTGTTGCAATAACAGTTATCCTAAACGTATCCTTCATCTCATCGTCGATAACTGCACCAAATATTATATTTGCATCCTCATCAGCTGCCTGTTGGATAACTTCACAAGCCTGATATACCTCATGAAGAGTAATAGCAGAAGACCCAACAATGTTGACCAATATTCCCTTGGCTCCTTGAATACCAGCCTCAAGTAAAGGATTGTTTATAGCAGCCTCTGCAGCCATAACAGCTCTGTTTTCTCCAGTAGCTTCTCCTATTCCCATTATTGCGCTACCTGCATCTCTCATAATTGTTCTTACATCAGCAAAGTCAACGTTTATGACTCCTGGTTTAACTATTATCTCACTTATCCCCTGAACACCTTGTCTTAAGACATCATCAGCCTTTTTAAAAGCTTCAACAATAGACATCTCTGTATCCGAAATTTCAAGTAATTTCTGATTTGGAATCACAATCAATGTATCAACTCTATCTTTTATCTGCTGAATTCCCACAATTGCCTGCTGCATTCTCCTTCTTCCTTCAAACATAAAAGGTTTTGTCACTATTGCAACAGTCAATATCCCCTTGTCCCTCGCTATCTCTGCTATTACAGGGGAAGCTCCTGTTCCCGTTCCGCCTCCCATTCCAGCAGTTATAAATATCATATCTGCTCCCTTGACAATCTCCTCAAGCTTTTCACGATCTTCTTCCGCCGCTTGGCGCCCCACATTCATATCTCCACCAGCGCCAAGCCCCTTTGCAACTTTTTCCCCTATCTGCACCTTTATTTTAGCTCTTGAATTTGCAAGGGCTTGAGCATCCGTATTAACAGCTATAAATTCAACTCCCTGTAAACCAACTTCTATCATTCGATTAACAGCGTTGCAACCTGCTCCTCCAACCCCTATTACCCTTATATCAGCACCTTTTGCCTGTACCGGAATTTCGAATTCAAACATCCCCTACTTCCCCCCTGCAAATACCATCTCTTTTTTCCCTGAAAAGCTCCCACCTGCACTTGGAAACTCCTTTCCTATCCTAACACCTGTGGCAATGAGTATAACCTTTACTCTATCGCCAAGAGCTGGATCTGTATGGAAACCAAATATAACTTCTGCATCCGGATCTATTCTTCTTACAACCTCACCTGAAGCCTCATTTATCTCATGTATTCCCATTTCAGAACCACCAAAGAAGCTTACTATCAAGCCCTTTGCTCCATCAACAGTGGCATTTACAAGAGGATTTTCCATTGCGCGCCTCACAGCGTTAACCGCAGCAGCAGCACCGTAATCCTCTCCTATCCCCATAAGTGCAAAACCACCGTGGCTCATAACAGCCTTAAGATCAGCAAAATCAACGTTTATTCCATTCATTGGAACAGTTATCAAATCTGTTATACCCCTTATTCCGTGATAAAGCACATCGTCAGCTATACGAAATGCCTCCACAAAAGGCGTATTCTTATCAACTATGTTTATCAACCTATCGTTCATAACTATGATCAGCGTATCCACAACTTCCTGAAGGCGCTTTAAACCTTCTTGAGCCTGACGCATTCTTATACGGCCTTCAAAAGAAAAGGGCATCGTAACAACAGCTATTGTTAAAACGCCCAGTTTTTTAGCAATCTCTGCCACAACGGGAGATGCACCCGTCCCAGTTCCGCCTCCCATTCCAGCAGTGATAAATATCATATCTGCCCCTTCTAAAACTCTTTCTATCTCCTCATAAGACTGTAAAGCAGCCTCCCTTCCAACCTCAACATTCGCTCCAGCTCCCAAACCTTTGGTCAAATCTGCACCAATGGTAATTTTTTCTGGAGCAGGACAGCTTTTTAATGCTTGTCCATCTGTATTCACAGCTATGAACTCCACTCCTTTTAGATCCTTTTCAATCATGCGACTTACCGCATTTCCACCAGCGCCTCCAACTCCTACCACTTTTATGCGGATACGAGTATTAAATTCATCGTAACCAAATGGCATATCTGGTAGATCCATTTTAAAGGGATAAGAAAAGTCCATCCCCTTCTCCCTCCTTCTCTATTTATCTTTCACCCTATATTTTTATACTCTTGAAAAATTCCCTTATTCTATCCACAATGTAAGCCAACCAATCTTTTTCTGTACTAGATACAGCACTTATATGTTTCGCCCCATATCTTAACAATCCAACCGCAGTAGCATATATGGGACTATCAACTCTTTCTGCCAAACCACCCAAATTTCTCGGCTTTCCAATACGAACAGGAAGCCCTCCAAAAAATTCCTCCGCCATTCTAACGCTTCCTCGCAACAGCGAAGTCCCCCCTGTCAATACTATCCCCGTAGCATTCAACTTATCATAGAAACCACTTTCTTTCAAAGAAGCATCAACTCTGGTGAATATATCTATCATTCTCTCCCTTATAACCTCACACACTTCCCTAAGTTTAACCTTCTTCACCTCATCAGATCCTGCTATTCTCATCTCTATTTCCTCATCTTCAGGCACTTCATTGGGAAGAACTGAACCATACTTTTTCTTTATCATTTCTGCCTCTTTCATCAACGTTCTAAAAATTATAGCTATATCGCTTGTAATATGACTACCTCCAAGAGGAATCACCTTCGAGTAAACAACACTACCCTGATAAAATATCGAAATATCAGTCGTTCCACCACCTATATCTATAAGTGCAACTCCAAAATCTTTTTCATCTTCAGTTAAAACTGCCTCTCCGCTAGCAATAGGTTGCAACACTATATCAGTAACTGCAATTCCTGCCTGATCTACTGCTTTTATCAAATTTTTTACGGCAGAAACCGCAGCAGTAACTATATGAACATCAACTTCTAATCTTGAGCCGTACATTCCAACTGGATCTTTTATCTGGGACTGCCCATCAACTTTGTATTGCCAAGGAATAACGTGAATAACTTCAACATTTTGCATCAACGCAGCACCTTTAGCAGTCTCTATAACTTTATCTCTGTCCTGAACTGTTATTTCTATTGGCTCTGCAGCTAATGTAATTGCTCCATGAGAATTAAACGACTTGATGTAAGAACTTGCAATCCCAACGTAAACCTCACTTATCTCTCTGTCTGCACTCTTTTCCGCTTCCACTATGGCATGCTCTATCGACTTCACAGTAGCATCTAAATCAACTATTACACCTTTTCTCAAACCTTTTGAAGGTGCTTCACCAACACCAAGTATGTTTACAACTTCTCCTTTTACTTCTCCAATCAAAGCACAAACCTTTGTTGTTCCAACATCAAGCCCCACTACTATCTCTTCCATTAAGGTTATTCACCCCTCCCTTTAACGTAAAGCCAGTTACTTTACTACAGCAACCTTGAGTCCGTTGTAACGTGCATCTACCTTCTTAGGCTTCAAAATCTCTACCACGTCCTTTACAAAATCTATCTTCTCACCAGTTATACCCGGATCAAATACCACCTCTGTATTCCCTATATAGACCTTAACCTCATCTCCAAAGTATATGCCATCAATTGTATTAACTCTCTTCAACATCTGATCAACCTGCTCTTTCTCATACTTACTCCATCTCCCTGCCACTATTACACGGCACTTTTCCCCTTCCCAAACCTTATAAATAACTCCATCGCTATCTGCTACATAAACCTCATCAGATACTACACAGTAATATGGCCTTCTTTCAAACACCTTTACCACTAATTCCCCCGGCAATTTCAATAAAAACTTCACGTCCTTTGCTCTACTATTAGAGAGAATATCACCCCTCAACCTCTTAAAATTTAAATTTACAAAATGCTTTCCCCTAACTCTCTCAACAACCTCTGCTACATACTGCTCAACATCATCAGACGACGCCACAACTTTGACGTCAATTATTCTGAACACTCCACTTTCCTCCCAAATCCACCACATCATCCACGCCGTCAACAACACGAAAAACACAAAAATGCCTATCCTACCCATAGCAACTTATTGAGATTATAACAACCAAGCCCTCCACTATCAAAATTTAATCGTTAACACCATCACTTTTTACGATAAATAGTTATACAATGTCAAATGACAATTTTTAGCACAAGCATTTTTTTTAAGTATTTTGGCCAGTTGCTTTAAAAGAAATCGCTTCCCAAAGAATCAAGCCCACAACATCCTCAAAAGAAAGCCCGAGTTTATAAGCTGCCTTTGGAATCAAACTCCGCTCTGTCATTCCGGGAACAGTATTAATTTCTAACAAGTAATACTCACCAGCCTCAGGATTAAACCTATAATCAACTCTGAAGGCACTTTTAAATTTAAACGCTTTTATCATCAACTCTATATCTTCTAAAAGTTCTTCGTATCCTTTATAATCTAAAACTTTGTAAATTGTGGAACTTTTAACGTATTTTGCATCCCAATCAAAAACGTTATCCTTTCCACACTCAATTCGTATAGGTGGCAAGAGCCCCGCAACATAACCAACTGTAAAATCAACCCCTTTAACAAACGGCTCAACCATCAACTTTTTACCCTCACGCAACATATTAATTATTTCCTTTTGATACTTTTCAAGAGGAGAAACAAACAATCCAACACTAGATCCTTCATCAGCCGGCTTTAAAACAGCACGTCCCCACTTTTTTTCAATATCAAGTACTTCAGAAAAAACGCTTTCTTCATCCTCAAACCCTGATAACCAAAACACTTTATCCGGTAAAATCTTAGTAACTTTTAAACCTTTAAGAGAGGCTATATATTTCTTCAAAAGAGGCTTATCCATTGCAAGATAAGAAGCATAGTAACCCGAAGCGGTAAATGGAATCCCTTCAATCTCAAGCCACGCCTGAACTTTACCGTTTTCTCCATCTCCACCGTGAAGACAGTTAAAAACAACATCACTAGTTCTTACCAACTTTTTCCACTCGTCATTTTGGGAAGAAAAATCAGCAAACTCAACTTTAAAACCTAAATTTCTAAGAGCTTTCATCACAGCTTCTGAAGTCTTAAGAGATATAGGCCTCTCTGAAGATTCTCCGCCACCAAGCACACATACTTTTTTTATCCTTTTCAAAGCGCTGTGTGCCTTTTTTATCTTTTCTTCAAAATTCACCCTCTCCACACCCCACACTTCAATTCAAAATCTGTCCATAGTTGTCGTAAATTCTTACCTCTCTCTCTAAAGCAATTCCAAACCTTTGCAACACGCGTTCCCTGACCACATAGTCAAGTTCCACAAAATCTTTATAAGTAGCCCTTCCAGTATTAACAAAAAAATTGGCATGTACTATGGATACTGCAGCACCACCAACTTTAATCCCTTTCAAACCCGCTTTATCTATTAAATAACCAGCTGATAAATTTTTTCTAGGATTCTTGTAGAAACATCCTGCACTAGGCAAAGTTGGTTGTTTTCTTCTAACTTGGGCTGCTTCAAAAATTCTTTCTTTTATTACCTCATAATCTCCTCTTGAGAAGCTGTTCAGCGAAAGATATACTGCAAGAATTACACCATCAAAAACTTCAGAAAGTCCTCTGCGATAGCCAAAGTTTACCTCATCAATATTCTTTTCTTCAATTAATGGAGATG
>JAMOTN010000045.1 GCA_027062325.1 bacterium | reverse complement strand
AACCCCGCCGGTTTCTTCTGCTAGTTTTTTTAATAATGAGAAGTTTGGTCTGCTTATTGCGTATTTGCCATTTTTTGTAATCCATCCTACAATTTGATTTCCCTCGACTTGAGGAATGTAAGAGCCCTGCTTGGAACCAATTCCAACGGTTATAAGAAAAACTCCCCTTTTTTTGTATTCGGTAATGGCTTTCATTGGATCTCTGCCTTTTGTTTTTTCACCATCTGATATGAGAATGACTATGTTGGATTTGCGTTTATTCTTTCTTTCTGTAGAGAGTAAGGATGTCATCAGGGCAT
This sequence comes from bacterium, assembly GCA_027062325.1. Classification (GTDB taxonomy): domain Bacteria; phylum JAMOTN01; class JAMOTN01; order JAMOTN01; family JAMOTN01; genus JAMOTN01. The sequence goes on along the minus strand of JAMOTN010000045.1, from coordinate 6,105 downwards.
CGTATAAATTAGTTCCACCCTCTTCTATATCGCCGGGACGTATGTGGCGCAGGTAATCGTAAAGAGAAGCTGTATCTTCTGTGAGTGGTACGGCAACAGCACTGTAGCCTGAGAAACCTACGAGAGCAGCTTGGGATATATCTTTGTTAAACAGAATCCTTTGAATTAGAGAAAGTGCAGCGTGATAACGAGTTGGTTTGACATCGGTGCACCACATACTAAGAGATAAATCGACTGCGAAAACGACATTTATTCCTTTGGTTTTTATTTTTTCATACGAGTTAGCTACCTTGGGGTTTAGTATTATCAAGCATATTAACAGTGAGAGAAGAAGCACGATTGCTTTTTTTAACTTTAGGGGAAGTTTTTTGAATACACCTTTTAAAAATGAACGTTTGAAGATTATAGCGAACGCAGTCAATAAAGCAATTATCACTACTAAGGTCAGATTTAGTAATCCAGTGTCAAATTCCACATTACCAGCCATATTATCCACACCACCGCCAGTATCAACACAAATGGTTTATACATAGGTTTTAAGTAACGTCTTTTGGTCTTAACTGTTTTTTTAATGTAGCTTGCGATTTTATCATACGCTTTAGCAAGCTCCAATCCAGTAGTTGCTCTGTAATACTTACCTTCAGTTATTTGAGCAATTTTTTTTAACGTTGCTTCATCGAGGTGCGTTATGAATATTCTTCCAAATTGATCTCTTAAATAGATCTTTTTGCCGTTTGAAATTATTGGAACAGGAGCGCCTTTTTCACTCCCCAAACCTACAGTAAAAACTTTTATGCCAGCTTTTGCACATTCTTTGGCTGCGAATATTGGATTATATCCTACATTGTTTTCACCATCTGTTAGTAGAATTATAAATTTATCCCCCTCTTTTATACGTTGGAGGGCAATCTTTGCTGTTAGGAGTGCATTTCCGATTGCTGTTCCATCAAAGCGTTTCTCAAAATCTACGGAATCGATAAAAGATTCAACAGCTTCGTAATCTGAGGTTATTGGACACTTTAGTTGTACTTTTCCTGCAAAAGTAATCAAACCAAGTTTGAAGTCGCGATTTTTTTTGACAAATTCCTTTATAACCTCTTTTGCTTTGATTAGGCGATTGGGTTTTATATCTTCTGCGCGCATGCTTCCTGAGATATCCATAACTATCATAAGATTTGCTTTTTTTTCCCTAAAAGTTTCTTCGGTATATTTACCGCGTGGATCTGCTGCAAGTATGACAAGCATGGCTAAAACGGTAAACAAAAGTGGATTAAAGGGAAAGCCTGTTATTGAGGGAAAATGACGCAACCACTTGAATCCCCTTTTAAATGATATTACAATTAGCGCAGTTAAAGACAAAACTCCTGCGAATATCAGAATATCCCAATCAAGTGATGGCAAAATAGCACCCCCCGCTTACTATTCAGATTGCTTCTTTTTCTTCTTGTCTAGTCCATAAGCTTTTATTTTTGAGCGCAAAGTATTGCGCGTTATACCGAGAAATTTTGCAGCCATGGATTGATTCCAAGCGCAATAGTTCAGCACTACTTCCAGAAACTGCTTTTCTAGCTCTCCCATGATAGTTGCGTGAACATTCCAATATTTTTTCTCTTTGTCGCGTTTAAACTTCTCAAACTCGTTTTGAACCTTTACAACGAGCCAGTCACGAATTCCACATACACGTTTTTCACCATCCATGAAGTGATATGGGATGTGTTCTGGTAAGAGTATCTCATCGTTACACATGACTACTGCTGCTTCTATGAGATTTTTTAATTCGCGGACATTGCCCGGCCATTCATACTCTTCAAGAAGTTGCATCACTTCATCTGATATGTATTTTACATTTTTGCGGTACTTCTTTGCACTTTCTTGAAGGAAAATTTTGGCTAATTCGGGAATGTCTTCGCGTCTTTCGCGCAATGGAGGAATATGAATGTGAATTCCTTTCAAACGGTGATAAAGATCATGACGCAATTTACCTTTTAAAACAGCTTCTTCCGGGTTTTGGTTTGTGGCAGAGATTATTCTTACGTCCACTTTTATCGGTTTTAGTCCTCCTACTCTGTAAATTTCCCCTTCCTGAAGGACGCGAAGGAGTTTTGGCTGCAGTTCAGGAGCCATCTCGGCTATCTCATCTAGAAACAGAGTTCCACCATTTGCTGCCTCAAATTTACCGATTTTAGTTTTAGTAGCTCCGGTAAAGGCACCTTTCTCGTAGCCAAAAAATTCACTCTCTATTAAACCTGCAGGAATGGCTGTACAGTTTATAGCTACAAACGGTTTGTTTTTTCTTGAACTGGCAGCGTGAATTGCGTATGCAATTATCTCTTTGCCTGTTCCACTTTCTCCTGTGAGCAAAACGCTTATATCTGTGTCTGCGATTTTTCCAACTATCTTAAATATCTCGTGCATCTTTTTGCTCTTTGCTACGATTTTGACTTTACCATAAGAAGTTGTTATCCATGGACTTACTTCTTCTTTGTAGTCTTCATGTTTGATCTTCCAATTGTTTTCAGCTTTCTTCACTATTTTGTATAAACAGTCAAGATCTACAGGTTTTGTCAAGAACTCATAAGCTCCAAGTTTCATTGCCGGGACGATGTTGTCAATTCCCCCATAAGCTGTTAGAATTACAACAATTGTTCTGAGGGAGTGTTCCTTAACCAGTTTTGTGATACTTATTCCATCCATTCCCGGCATCTTTATGTCAAGTATTGCAGCAAATGGTATGTGTTTTTTTATGAGCTCCCATGCTTCTTTGCCATTGTATGCACAGAAGACGTTGTAACCTTTATTTCTAAGGTACATAGCAATGGCAGTGGTGATAGCTTTATCATCGTCTGCGACAACAATCTTGTTGTTAAAGTTAGACATTAACAGTCCCCCCTACAGTTGAGCTGCAACACTTGATGCTCTGTGTAATGCTTCCCAAACGTATTTTTTTACCCAGAAGTTAGAATCATCTTTGAATTTTTGTAAAAAATCAACAACTTCTGGTATGTAGTGGAAATTAGCAAGGGAATAGGCAGCCCAAATGCGCTCATTCTCTTTGCCGTTCTCGAGTTTTTCTTTCAAATATGGAATAAATCTTTCGTCTCGTAAGTCTTTTATGAATTCCACTATGGAAAATTCATCTTTGATTTTTAACAAGAAATCAGTTGCTTCTTTGTTACCGCGCGAAGCCATCTTGGCAAGTGAGGAGATAATCATTTTTTTGGTTGGAATATCAACTTCATCGAAAAGTGAGATCAGCTTATCCGCTTCATCTGATACATCTCCAAGAACAAAGGAAAGCCAGTAAGCAGTATTTTGGCTTTTTCTAAGGTAGGAATACAATATTGGAAGCTTAGAAGGGGAAATAGATGTTAGTGCTAAAGCAGCTGTTCTTCTAACTGGCCATTTTTCATGATCCAAGAGTTTGATAAGAGTTTCAACTACTCGATCTTTTGAAGTGTAGTTCCTCAAGGTTGCAGCGGCGGCACGAACAATGTCAGGAGAAGATGATGAAGTGAGTTCTATTACGAGTTCCTCTGCTCCATTGACGTGGACAACTTGGAGATACTCTAAAACTTTCAATTTTGCGTATTTTGAGACAAGGAGTTTTTTTAAGTGAAAGGGAGTAACAGAGACATTGATTTCAGCAAGTTTGTCAAGTGTAGATACTGCTAGCTCTGGATCATCGTCCAGGAGTTTTAGAAAAACTTCATACACCACTTCACGCTTTCCAAACATAGCTTGACGATTCAAAAACCAGAGACGCAGCTCTTTGCTGGATGAAGATTTTTCGACAAGCTTTGCAACTTCTGATAGAGGAAGAGTGCCTATTAATTTATCAAGAGCAAGCATTGCGTATGGAAGATCAAGTTCTGTTACAGCACGCTTTAGGATGTTTGCTGCCCATTTAGGGAGGTATAAAGGTGCTGTCAAGGATACAGTAGCGAGCTCTGGATTCATGTTGTATATTCTCTCGGCTACTTTTTCGCTGGTTATGATTAAAGTTGAGTTAAGTTTGATTGCATTTAAAAGTAAATCATCGGGCAGCTTTTCTATAATCATCAATCCTTCTTTTAGAGAGGCCATTATTCTGAGAAGCGCTCTTTTAAATACCGGCTCATTGTAACGCTCTAGCTCGATTATCTTTTCAACTACGTCAATATAAGGGAGAATATCAACAAAGGAAGAGGCAAGGAATCTAATTTCCAATGGGAATCTATCATCAGCTGCAATACTAGAAAGAATCTTTGTCTGGCCATAATCTTTCAACTCTGAAAACATGTGCTCAAGTTGAAGATAAGAAAATTCTTTATATGAATTTAAAAGTAATTCAGTTATTCCTTCCCATTCTCCCTTTGCAAGGGCAATTAGTATTGCTAGCTTTTTATCTCCGCTTGATGAATTGAAGGTTTTTATCAGGTCCTGCGTGTTTGCTTGTAAAATTTCTTTGTCAAGCTTTGCTAAGGCGGATGGAGACTCTATGGCCATTTTGAAGTTGTTTTCGTACCATCGAGCTATTAGCTGAGATACATTTAAAGAAGCGATATTTTTTATTTTTGCTAGAGCTTCAATAGCTGCACTTCGTATATCCTTTGATTCATGCGAAGTTAAATTGAAAAGAGAATATACCACTTTGGTGCTGGCGAAGTTTGAGAGAATCTTTATACCTGTTAGAACAGCTTCTTGATTTTCTGATGATATAAGAGTTTGTGCGAATTCTTCATCTTTGAATGCTTCAGAAAACTTAGATATATATGTTATAAGCGAATGATTTAAATTTGAGCGTTTTTTAATCTCCTCTGCAATTTCTGGTGATGGTGGAATATCAAATAGCTGTTCTACTTGATACTCTTCAAGAATTTGAACGAATAGCTTAGCTCCAATTACTCCTAAATCGGACAATGTTTTAGCAAGCCAATACTTTGTGTTATTTTTATCAGAACTTGCAAGTTTTGATAGTTCTTGAGCAATTGTATTTGGTGGGAAAAATGTTGCTATTACTTCTGCAGCTTTAGCACGAGCAGGCCACCATTTGTGCTCTAAGTAATCTACTAGTTTGTCAAAGTTGCGTTCCTGTTCTATGGACTTTAGAATATCCATCCCCAACCCCCCGGTTTACAAACGTATAATTAAAAAGGCTAGCTAACCAATTTTAGCGAGGATTGCTTTCAAAAGTTGCGGCACTGCTTTGTCGGCTTCGCTCATTATAAAGTAATCTGCAATATCAGAAATACCGCTTTTTTCAGGATTAATATCCACAACTAGCGCCCCCGATGATCGCGCTATTATTGGCAGATATGCAGCTGGAAAAACTATTCCACTTGTTCCCACTACAAACATTATACAGCTTTGAGCGGAAATTTCGTAAGCCTTTGAAAGTACTTTTTCATCCAGTGCTTCTCCAAACCATACTACATCAGGTCTTAGCCAAGATTTGCACTTTGGACATTTCAGTGATGATTTATCGATGGGTTTGTCTATGGAGGCTTTGTGCGAACACTTTGTGCATTTGATACGCCAAATTGAGCCGTGTAATTCGATAACTTTGCTTGAACCAGCACGCTGATGAAGTCCATCAACGTTCTGAGTTATCACGTACACATCCTTATTTAGAATACGAGATAACTCTTCTTCAAATTTACTGATGGCTTTATGAGAAGGCGTGGGAGCAGCCGCTGCTATTTTTTCTTGGCGCCATGCATACCACTCCCACACCAACTCTGGATTTTCTCGAAAACCTTCGGGGGTAGCAAATTTAGTGACATCATAATTTTTCCACAATCCATCCTTTCCCCTAAAAGTTGGAATTCCAGCAGAAGCACTTATTCCTGCTCCTGTTAAGAATGATATGCTTTTTTCAGTGTTAGAAATTAATTGATTAGCAAGTTTTGCAGCCAGCTCATCAAGTTCTATCGTCTTCTGGTTCAACGTACCCCCTCCTTTGCTATGGATAGAGTCTGTAAATTGTTCTTGGAAATGGAATACACTCTCTTACATGATGAGTTCCAGTTATCCATGCAACGAATCTCTCTATACCAAGTCCAAATCCACCATGAGGAAAACCACCGTACTCACGCAGTTCAACGTACCACTTCATGCTTTCTGGAT
>JAMOTN010000044.1 GCA_027062325.1 bacterium | reverse complement strand
CCAAGTTGGCACTACCACTTTTTTACCAACTTCGTACAATATTAGGTATTTATCCTTACCCTCCAGTCTATTTGCAAGATCTACCGCTTCCTTCCACATCCTATTCTCCAAACTCACTCTTGCTAGCTTCTCCACTATATCTTTTGCCAAGTTATCGTATCCCATCCTCCTTGCAAGTTCAACCGCTTCTTTTCCCCTTCCAACTTCCAACAATGCCTTTACAAAGTATTGGCTATTTTTTAAACCTTCTTTCTCACAATACCTTATCACTCCTTCATAATCACCCTTCCAATTTAAAAACTCAACATACAACTCTTTATCCTCGCATGGTATTCCCCTAGAGTCTAAAAGCTTGGCAAATTCAAAGTCCCGCTCTTTCCTCACTATTTTCCAACCACTCTTTATCCCCTTTTCCAAAGCCAATTTTTTTGCCTCTTCAACTTTTCCAGCTTTCAAAAGCAGCTCTACTTTTCTCTCTCCCTCTTCTCCATCATCATTTAGGCACATTGCAGCCTTTTCAAATTCCCCAAGCCTCTCATAAATCCTACTTGACAATCCTCCACGCCAAGAGTGATACTCAATTACTTCCCTCACCTCAGCCTCTTTTCCAAGCTCTAAAGCTAAACTCAAAAGAATAGGCACAACTTCCTTATCCTTTCTATCTCTCCAATAAGAAAGCAGCAGCTCAAATCCCTTTTCTCCTCCAACTAACTTTCCAAGCTCCTTCTTAGCATCAACTACAGAAGGGTGTACCTCTAAGCTTCTTTCAAAGTAACTTATTGCCTGATTAATATCTTTTCTCAAAAGAGCAACTTTCCCAAGCTCGTAATATACTCCCTCAACTCCTGCCATTTCAGCTTTTCTGAGGTAACTTATAGCTTCCGATATCTTGCCTCTTTTTCTTGCAATTCTTCCTCTCAACAGCATTACATACGGATCATCTGGAATACTTTTCAAAACTCTATCTGCCTCATCGTACCTCTCAAGACGTATCAATACTTCAGCTATTCTAACTGCTAACTTGGAATCCTTAGTCTTAAAATAAATCTCCTTCAACTTTTCAACATTTCCTAAGCGATAATAAACCTCTTTCAACTCCTCAATAAATTCATCTTCAAACCGCCCTTCAACAAGACTCAAAAATTCCTTAAACTTCCCAAGTTTAAACAGAGCCTTAGCCTTAAACTTCAAAACTTTTTCATCATCTAGCAATATGACCTTATCCCATTTGCCAAACTTTTCCCAAATCTGCGCCAAATTTAACTGAGCCTGCTCATCAAATTCTGTCTTCAATAGTTCCTCAAATAGTTTCTCTGACCTATCAAAATCCCCAAAATTCTTAAGGCTCACTGCAAATAAATACTTCAAGTAGTTATCCCCTTCTAATTCTTTATAAGCTCTCTCAAAATGATATACTGCCTCTTTCCACTCTCCCAGTTTAAAATGAGCTTTTCCCTTCAAATAATCAAGTTCAGCCGAATCTGGGAGATCTTTTATCAATAACAAAGCCCTTTCGGGATCTGCTGCTTCAACATTGGCAAGAGCAGCATAAACTTGAGCAGCAGGAGTTGTAGCGAAGTTTTCATATTTCAGAATAAAATCCCATTTTTGAAGTTGGGAGGCAATTTTAAAGGCCAATTCAACAGCTTCTGGATTAGCCATCTCAACCTCTGGAATCAATGTTTCTAACGCATCCTCAAGTTCTCCCATTTCAACATAGCAATCTGCAGCAGAAAGATAATCTTTCCCTTTACGATAATAAAATGCTGCTTTTTCCAAATCCCCAAGGATCCTGTAAACGCCCCCTAATTTAGCAGCTAAATAAGCAGTTGGAGTCAAGGCATATGCTTTTTCATAAGCTTCCTTTGCTCTTAGATAATCGCTGCTTTTCACCCACCAATCGCCGCATCGTTCGTAAACTTCTGCAGAGGTCAACTTCCCGTAAAGTTCACAATAATACTTACTAGCCTTTTCAAATTCACCTGCCAAGTAGTAAATTCTAGCCTTCAAAAGCTTCACATCATCCTCTTCCTTAATATCATCCAACACGCGTAGTGCCTCGTTGAACTTCCCTTCTTGATAAAGTACATAAGCATAAAGTTTTTTCACACTTGAGTAATCTTTAAAGCGTGCAAGGAGTTTTTCTGCATCTTTCCAACGCTTCTTCTTTATATACATCCTAGCTATCACCACAGCAGCCTCTGGAACATATATATCTACGTATTTATAAAGCGAATTTATCTCCCCCACACAAGCAAAAAATTGAAATCTAATTCTTTCATCAAACGGATGTCTCTCTAACCAAGCTAGTGCTTCTTTTTCAAAACGTTTACACTCATCATTTCTCCACATATTTATTAGTTCTACTCTCTTTTTTACATCCTCAGGTAAATCTGGAACCACTCTTGTTCCTCTTAAAGCGTTATAAACCTTTTGCCACAAAGAGTCACCTTTAAGGTTCTCTGCTGTTTCATCTTCTGTAAACTCTGCATATTTAACAGCCTTTATTACCCTTAACAACCATTCATCATTAGTCTTTTGGTAAATCTTCTTGGCAGCTTCTTCATCATCACGAAAGAAAACAATTTTTTCGTATTCTAATGAATATTTATCATTAACCTTATACAACTCAGCAAGAGCATGATACAGCAACTCCCAATCCTCTTCCCTTTTTGCCAGTTCATAAACTCTCTCCCACTCATTCAACTCAACCAACACTTCGCGAGCCAAATGCTTCTTACCAACTCTATACGCCCACTCTGCCCATTCAACTCCTAAACCTTCTTCCACCGCTTCTTCCTTCGTAATAAGAGAATGCGCCCTATGCCAATTTCCAAGCTTGGCATAAGAAAGCGCTACTAAAACTCTTATAGTTCTACTTAACTCAGTCCCTTCAGCTAACAACTTTTCTGCCTCTTTTACAACATCCTCATATCTTTTCTGCTCAAACAAAGCCTTGAGCTTCAATTCCCCTCTCGCCCAACTCGAACATTTATCCCACAGTCCCAAATTGCAAGCTGCATATGCTAATTTATCCATAAAAACAGTTGCAACTTCCCCCAAACGTCCAAAACTTAAAATCTCATCACCATCTAGCTCTTCAAGCACTTCCACACTAATACAGTCCGCAACTGTCTTAGCATCAAATCTCAATAACCATTCAATATCTTCTATCGTTGCACTAACCTTTCCAAACAACACATCCACCATTCTCTTTTCCTGCTGTCTATAAGCCATTAAATCCTCAAGGTAATCGTCTATCTTAGAAGTTTTAAGGTACTTGAACCAGCACACATCCTCAAAATCCATAGGCAACTCATCTACATCTTCCTCACTCATCACATACAAAATTGGTATCTTCTCATCTCTCTCCAAAATTCGCCAATATGCAGGTTGCCTTCTTAAAAACTCAGCAGCTTGTGAAATATTTGTATAAACAGCCAGTACAAACTCTGCAACTTCACCTCTTGCTTCATCTTTTAACTTTTCAAAGTTATAATCTCTAGCAAGGGCTTTTAGATAATATAGAAAACTATCCTTATCATTTTTAGCCACAAAAGAAGCTAATCTCTTCCAATCTCCCTTCCACGCCAAATACCTGTATAAAATTTTCCCTTTTAACTCTTCTTCAGGAACAACCTCCCCAACTTCTCTGAACTCCACAGCAAGATAAGAAAGCCTGTCATTATCAAATGGTAACTCCTTCAAAATTTTGTACTCGTAAACAAACTTTTCTAACTTGCGGTAGAATATTGCCATATACTTTTTCAAAACATCATTTGAAGGAATAACCGCTCTAGTAAATCTCTCCATTAAATCTCTCGCATCATTTTGAAGTATCCATTCAGCAATTCTCTCTAACGCAGAAGCTGGAATATCCTTTTCCAAAAGTTTTATTATCTGTTCAGTGTCTCTTTTACGGAGAGCAACCTCAGTTATAACATCCCAATAATCATTCTCTTTTGCAACCTTTAAAGCTGCATCAAGTTTTCCTTCTTCTAAATACAACTTAGCCTCCCAATATGAGGTATCCACTCCTTCCAATTTTAAGGTATTTATGAGATCTTTTGCCTTACCAAGAATTCCCATTTTCAAATAAACATCTAAAAGTTTAATAGACACATCTAATCGATAATCCGTACTCAAAGCTTCTTCAAGAATATCAGCTGCCTTTTCAACACGCCCCACTTCCAAAGCAACATCCACAAATTTCAATTTTTCATCAACATTTAGCTTATCCACACATTCAAGTAACCAATCAAAAGCTTTAGCAGCCTTACCTAACTTATACCACGAAAAACCTATAATTTTACGTGCCTCCACATTATAAGGTTCAATCTCCAAAACCTTAGAAGCCTCTTCAATCGCAACCTCCCACTCTTCCCTTTCAAAATAAAGCCGCGACAACTCAAGGTGCGAGTAAAACGTCGTCTTACCAAAACTGTGTAAAATCTGAGCTGCTCTTTCCCTAACCTCTTCACTCTTGTCCTTCAAAGCAACCGTCAACTGAACAATTGCCTCTTGAGAACCTATATTTGCAAGAGCATTAACAGCCTCCAACCTAACAAGACTGGATTCATCCGAAAGCGCTTGAACTATTATTGAAACCAGCTCTTTAGTCCCTATACGCCCCAAAGCTTTAACCGCTTCTGCTCTAACCACAGGAGCACCATCTTTAATCAAGCACTTTAAAAGTTCAACACTGCGCTGCGTAGCAATCCGAGCCAGAGCCTTTGCAACAGCAGTTCTAGCATCAACAGAAAAATTATCTATTCTATCAATATCCTCTACAAATTCATCATCACCTGCAACTGAGGCCAAAGATATCGCCGCAACATTCCTAACTACGAAGCTCTCATCTTTAATAAGCTTTCTCAAATAAGTTAACGCCATCTCACCAAAGTTTTTTAAAACGTAAGCAACTTTTTTTCTGACTTCGACGTGATCATCCACCACAAAGCGCTCTGCAAATGATAAATCTCCACGCAATGCCAAGTATTCAACAACTGCTACACGCACAAGATAATGCTCACTTTCAAACAACTTTTCCTCTATCTCGCGCGGCAGAACAAAACCTACACGCGCACATTCACCTATGAACTTTGCCTTAGCCTCATCGGTGAGAAGATCAAACCTCTTTAAAACTTCTGTAAATATCTCATATGAATAACCAACAAAATCGATTAACCTTTCCAAAACCTGCATATTGTTCAAGAATTTCGACACTTTAGATACTTCAACCATGCCACCTATCTCAGAGATAGCCTTTAAAATGCAAACAGCTTCCGTTGCCTCTGCCACATCTAATCGCGCTTCTAAATCTTTCAACGCCCTTTCATCCTTTATCTTAGCCAAAGCCTCTATAGCTTCTTTCCTAACATCAAAAGCTTCATCTCCTAAAGCTCTGATGAGAGCAACAACCGCTGTATCATCACCAATTTGAGACAACGCCTTTACCACAGCAAGCTTAACCCTGTGATTACTGTCATCTAATCTTCTAGACAAAAACTCACTCACCTGTGAAGTTGTCCAGCGTGCAAGCGCTTGAATTGCCTTCTCTCTTACTAACGGATGCTTATCCTCTGCAGCTTTAAACAAAAGCTCTAACCCATCATCTCGTGATGAATATTTATCTAGAAGCTTTAGTTTCTCCTCAAGCTTTGACTCATCAAACATCTTCACAAGAGCTTCTTCCCTCATAAACTCCTCCCTACCCAATACTAAATTCAACTAAAGCAATCCACTTTCACCTTTAAAGAAGGCTCCTAGCATAAACTCTGCAAGCTTCATCAGAATCATTCGCAAGTTTTTCTATAACCTCACGAGCCCACTCTTTGTCCTTGTAATTTCTCAAGGCTATCAAAACACTCTTTCTAACCTCACTATCCGGATCCTCTGCAAGCTTCAATATCTCCTTAACATCATCTTCACTCTTTGCCAAATCTCCAATTGCCATAACTGCAATACTGCGCACTTTCCAACTTGGATCTTTCAACGCCCTCTTGTAAATTTCAATGCTGTCATAATGCAACCCATAAAGAACACGATATATCCAATAACGTTTTGTCTCATCTGCACTCTCTAACTCCTTCAACAAAACATCCACTATATCCTGTCCCATTTCTATCAAAGCATCTACAGCTTTCCTTTGAGTCGAGGCAAGGTCAACTCTCTCAAGTAATTTTATCAACACTTGAGCCGCCTCTTTCCTCCCAGTTTTTGCGATCGCATCTACAATAAACTCCCTGCGAATATCATCATCACAAACCTCAAGCTTTCTAGCAAGAAAATCAACTATATCAGAACGAGTCCTCCCAATAACCCCCAAAACCTGCAGCGACCAATAACATACATCATCATTTGGAGAATCAACACCTTTTTTGAGCATCTCCAATACACTTTCATTCAATTGTGCGACTCTCTCCAAAGCCTGAGCAGCCTCTCGCCTATTAACCCATCTATTATCAGAAAGCATATCAAATAAAAGCTTTCCAACTCTTTCATCATCTGGAAAAGCTATTAAAATCCTTGGCAACCACTGTTTGGGAATTCTATTTTCCTCTGCAGCTTTTATTATTGCCTCTCTTGCTTTATCCCCACCTATTCCACTTAAAGCATGAGCTGCCCAGTAACGAACATCATCGTTATCATGAGACAAAGCATTTATCAAATCATCAACAACATCATCTCCTAAAGCTGCTAAAATTGTTGATGCCATTCTCCTTACCATCCACTTTGGATGCGCTAAAGCCTCTATCAAATCATCAACAACCTCTAAACCTCTCTCAAGTAGAATATTAGCAGCCAACAACCTTACCTCTTCATTTGGATCACTCAAAGCTTTGATCAAAAGCTTTACAGCCTTTTCTGTAGAATATTCTCTCAACATCTCTACCGCTTCTAATCTAACATTTGTCTTTCTGCTGGAAAGCATTTTCTCAATCTGCTGATAAATTTTTTCTTCCATCTCTATCCCTCCCACAGTGTTTAATTCTCATCTCAGACTAATAAATAATCTCCTCACTTACAATTCCTTCCCAGCTTTTCAAAACTTTGGGAATAGCCTCCACAATTTTAGTTGGATAGCAAGCAACCTTTCCAGTCTCTACGCTTGCAACCTTAGCAGCCTCTATATGCAATTTAACAGCCAAAATTACTGCAGCGTCAAAAGAATCAATTTCAACATCCACAAGCCCCCTTTTTAGCAGCTCAATGTTAATCTCCCAGTTAAGTAAACTTCCTAAAATCCCGGCCAAAATATCACCACTTCCTGCTTTAGCTAGTGAAGGCTCAGTATCATTAAATACAAAATACTTTTTACCGTTAAAATAAACACTTGGAGTCCCTTTCAGTAAAACCCTTGTTTTAAATTTTTTCCACAACTCCACAGCCGTATCAACCTTATGTTGCAGCACCTCTTCCAACGAAACATCGAGCAACCTAGCAGCTTCAGCAGGATGCGGAGTTATAAGGAATCTTTCATTATAAACACCATCTAAAGCCTGCAAACCATCTGCATCTACTACAACAAAGCACTCTTTCTCTCTAAAAGAATCCAGCACTCCTTTCAAATTAAACAATCTTCCTCTATCTAAACCAAATCCCGGCCCAACAACAACACTATTTACTCTCAATTTTTCTAAACGCAAAAGCACATCATCAGAAAACCCAACATCTCTTGAATCATATGGCTCAATAACCACTTCTGGAACAGCAACATCTACAAAAGGAGCAACCTCCTCTGGTATAAACATATAAACCAATCCAGCCCCTGCCAAAAAACAACTTCTCGAGCACATAATAGCAGCACCAACAGTTCCTAAATTTCCAGCAATTATAGATACCTTTCCTGCCATCCCCTTATGAGAGTATTCTTTTTTTCTTAGTAAAACATAGCAATCTCTCAACATATACCCTTTAGGTTCTAAATCATTTCCTTGCTCCTCACTCCCTCCCTCACCACTAACAGGTTCAAACAAACCTATATCAACCACTTTTACGCAAGTTTTACTAAGCAATTCTTCCGTTAAAAATTCACGCTTAAAATATTGAAACGTCACTATAAGATCAGCTGGTAGATAAAAACCGTCTTCACTCCCCCATCCAGATGGAACATCAATTGCTACAACTAACACTCTTCCATTCCGTTGATACTTAGCCACCTTTTCCATTAAGGCCCTAATTCTTCCCTCAACTTTTCCCTTAAATCCAGTGCCAAATACCGCATCAACCACCACAATTCTTTCAAGTAACGTTTCACTCAACTTCGATTCAAACTTCTCAAGTGGAAATATTTCAACTCCCACCTTTTTACATAGAGCATAGTTGTATTCACATTCATCAGTTTTAGGCTCCGAAACTTGAACACAACGAACATCAAATCCTGCCCTCTTTAAGTACCTAGCTATCACATACCCATCTCCACCGTTATTTCCACCACCTGCTAATATCACAAATTTTGAGGATGAAAATCCCTTATCTTCCACAAAATCCAATATATTTTCAAAAGCCGCCTTTCCTGCATTTTCCATGAGAATTTTGGAATCAATCCCCAACTTGTTAATAGTGTAATCATCATTTTTTCGAGTTTGCTTAAAAGTTGCTACAGGCGTTAGACCCAAAACTGCACGAGCCTTTATAGATCTATCCATTCCCAAACAATCCCTCCGCTCAAGTTACCAATTTAAAAACTCATCACTCCTTAAATTCTCCAACTACACTAGCTCAACAGCAACTACAACACACTCTTTCTCATCTGTAACAGTAACACGAGGTCTTCTAACTCCAAGCAATCTCCTCGCAGTACCTCGCGCTACAAACCACGGCTCACCTGTTCTCAATTTGACAAGCTTTAAATCTTTCCACACAAATGAGGCAAAGTGCCCCCCCGCTGCCTTTATAAAAGCCTCCTTGGCAGCAAAGGAGGACACCACATCCTCCCCTTCATTGAAAAACCTTTCCTTCAATCGCTTTGAGGCCGAAAGCATCCTTTCAACTTTGAGTATATCTATTCCCTGCAAAAATCACACCCACCTCAATCTCCGTATTTAATCGTTCCTTTAATTATCATCTCAGATGGATCTTCACTGTAACCTCCAGCAACTTTGACAAATTTCATCACATTTTTCAACTCATCTAATACTTTTACACTCTGTTGATAAACTTTCTCATCAATTTTTTTACTCTTGTATTGCAGTTCTAAGTTGACCTTTGCCATATCTATCAATTTTGCAACACTTACTAAAAAAGCAATGGTAAGACGCGGTGGAAACTTACCTTTTATACCCCGTTTAGTTATAGCCTCCGGATTGCTTGCAACAACTAAAACATTGTCCACAACTGCATATCCGGGAATTGCACCATTATTAGCAAATTGACCACTAATACCCGCAAACTTTCTGTATTCAATCCCATCAATTTTCTCTGGAGATATTCCACCAACCTTTTGAGCAAGCATGAACTCAAAAGCCTGAAGTTGAGCCTTAACCTGCTCTGGATTCTTAACTTTTGCTGCCAATTCCACTATAGGAACAGCAACTGGATTTGCAGATTGAGCCACTTCCTCAATATTAATCATTGAAGGATAACCACCAACTACAAAAGCTATCTCTCCACCAAAATACTGCTTCAATATCTGCATCACCATAGCCGCTTGAGCATTAGGTGCATTATTAATATTAATCTTGTCAAATATAAGAGTTGGAATCCTGAGAACCAACATAAACACTGGATCTGAGTAAACGTATGAAGTTATCATGCCAGTTTTAGCCATCTCATCAAGTGATGCCGCTATATTTTTGTATTCCTTATGAGCCTTCTCATCCCCTACAAGTTTCATCAATCCATCTATCTTAGTCTTTGTCTTTTTAAAACGAACTCCTATATAGGAAAGCCACAAAACCTTATCTTTCTTTTCTTTTTGTTGATTAGTTAAATCAAAACTTCCCACTAACACAACATCACTATCTGAAACTTTTTTAGCCAGCTCCTGTAAAGCTTTTACAGAAATAGAAGCCTGTGGCAAATCTTTGAAAAAGGCAAGTTTTTTGTTAACAAAACCCTCTTCAAGTCTTGCAGCAGCATACCAACTTGTGACAATGGTGTATCCATTCCCAAACTCAATACCTGCAATTAACTTTTCATTCATATCTTTATCTCGAATTAACCAACAATTAGAGGCTTTGGTATTTTCTCTCTCAAGAACAAGATCATTTTTTCTACTAACAAAACCAATCTTTTCGGCATATTTTTCTACACTTACCATGTAATTCTTAATCTTCTGTAAAATAGCATGCGGATCCCCTTTTATCAATGCAAACGGAACCTTCATAGTTTTATCCTTCATAACCAATATTCCAAGTGCAAAATCACCCAAGTTTAACTTTTTAAACTCATCCATCATGTAAAGTGCCAAATCAATTTTTACTTTATCATCTTTGTTCATTCCCCCATTTCTCATAGCCATAATCTTCATACCCACATCCATAAACTTTTTAACCAGATCTATAAACCCATCAACCTTATCTACGTAAAGTAAAACAGGCATTGGCTCGCCTTTGTTAACCAATAAATTCTGAAGATAATCAATTGGAGTAGCAATACTCCCAACTGCAAACATAAAAAGCAAACCACTAATAAGAAGCGTTTTTCTCACAAAATTCATAAAAACCCCCCCATACCTCAAAACATTCAAAAACTACTCTCAAGATCATCAAATCCCTTTTCTTAGACTTCACTTTTTCCACCAAAAAATACGCACTTTTCATCCTCATCTTTCCTAAACAGATACCACCTATTTCCTGTTAAATTCAGCTCCACATTTTGAGAAGCAGACACAGGCACTCCCATAAATTTAACCACTACTCTACCTGCATCTGTATCAATGTGAGCAATTGACTCACCACCAAGAAGCTCAACAATATCAACCTTTCCCTTAACTCCTTTCCCCAGTTTGACATGCTCTGGGCGCACTCCAAACCAGTACTCTCCATCATCCACATTTACACGAGCTAATTCAACTCCTGCAAGATAAACACGTCCCCCTTCAACCTTTGCATCCAAAAAGTTCATTGCAGGAGATCCTATAAATCCTGCAACAAATTTATTCGCTGGCTTGTTGTAAACCTCTTCCGGAGAAGCAACTTGTTGAATCACCCCAAGATTAAATACTGCAATTCTATCTCCCATTGTCATAGCCTCAACCTGATCATGAGTGACATAAACCGTGGTAGCTCCAATTCTTCTATGAAGCTTTACAAGCTCTGCTCTCATTTGAACTCGAAGCTTAGCATCAAGGTTACTCAACGGTTCATCCATTAAGAAAACCTCCGGTTCTCTCACTATTGCTCTTCCAACAGCAACACGTTGACGTTGCCCACCTGAAAGCTCACGCGGCTTTTTATTTAAATACTCATAAATTCCAAGCATTTTAGCCGTCGCCTCAATTTTCTTGCGAATTGTCTCCTCATCCACCCCACGCAATCTCAAACCAAAAGCCATGTTATCGTAAACCGTCATGTGAGGATAAAGAGCATAGTTCTGGAATACCATCGCTATGTTTCTATCTTTTGGATGAAGCTCCGTCACATCACGATCTCCAATGTAGATGCGCCCTTCAGTCACATCTTCTAAACCTGCAATCATACGGAGAGTTGTTGTTTTTCCACAACCCGATGGACCAACAAGCACCATAAATTCACCATCTTTTATCTCAAGATTTATTCCCTTAATAGTGTAATCAGGTTGAGTCGGATACTTCTTATAAACATTATCAAGAAGCACTCTACCCATATTACTCACCTTCCAAACCGTAGTTCATAACTCCAACCCCACAAACTTCGCGATCTCCACCAACACCTGGAATTCCAATAACTCCATAAAAGGCAACAGCTATCTGCCCATTGTAGCGCGCAATTCCTATCTTTAAACCTCCTCCAAAAATGGAAGAGAGTGTACCTTCAAACATTTTCATTGCAGACTCCACGCACCTTATTATAATGTCTTTGTTAGTAGGCGTTGCCTCAACAACTCCAGCCTTCTCAGCCGCAGCAATAGCATTGCGAATCAACTTATTTTTGACATTATCACCTATCCCGCCAGCACGAGTTGCAACAGCCTTTACTCCCACCTCTTCAAGTTCTGCAAACAACTTATCATCGTAGTCATCCTCTATCATCGCAATTGCTAACGCAACCTTAGCAGCCGACAATATACCTTCCTTTGTGCTTGAATCCTTATAATAGAGAAGATCTCTCAACATCAATCTTCCTTCACTCATCTCCTAACTCCTCCTTTTCTCCTTGTTTTAGCCCACAATACTGCTCCTTATCCCCTCCTTGCAAGAGCTTCTCTTATTCTTTCAATTGCCTTGTTGATGTTCTCAATACTGTTTGCATAAGAAAATCTTATGTAGCCCTCGCCATACTTACCAAATGAAGTTCCTGCAAGAGCTGCAACATGGGCTTCGTTTAATAAAAACTCCTCCATCTCTTTAGCTGCCATTCCAGTCTCTTTAATGTTGACAAATACATAGAAAGCACCTTTGGGTTTTAAACAAGACAGTCCCGGAATCGAATTGACTCCATCAACTATAACATCTCTTCTCTCTCTAAACTCCTCAACCATTGCCCTCACTGCATCTTGAGGACCTGTCAAAGCTTCAATTGCAGCCTTCTGTATAAAAGTTGTAGTGCAAGAGTTAAAATTTGTCTCCAAACGCACCATGTGATCTATGAGATGATCCGGAACAATTCCGTAACCTATTCTCCATCCAGTCATAGCATAAGTCTTGGAAAATCCATCTAGCACAATTGTCCTATCTTTCATCCCATCAAACTGAAGTATACTCTCATGTTCCCCCTCGTATATTATCTCCGAGTAAATCTCATCTGCCAAAACGTAAAAATCATACTTTACAGCTAATTCTGCAATTCTTTTTAGATCCTCACGAGTCAGCATACCACCTGTTGGATTTTGAGGTGAGTTTATAACAAGAAGCTTTGTCTTGTCATTTACCAACTTTTCAAGCTCATTTACATCAAGTCTAAATTCGTTCTCTTCACGTAATGGTATTGGAATACACTTTGCTCCACAAAAGTTTGCAACAGATTCGTATATTGGGTATCCCGGATCCGGATATATAACCTCGTCTCCCTCATCCACAAGAGCCAGTATGGTAAAAGTAATAATTGGTTTTCCTCCAGGAACAACTATCACATTTTCTGGATTTACCTTTATTCCACGCTTTCTACCAAAGTACTCAGCAATCGCAGCACGAGTCTCAGGAAGTCCTTGAGAAGGATTATAATGTGTGTATCCCTCAATCATAGCTTCAATTGCCGCATACTTTATGTTAGAAGGCGTATCAAAATCAGGCTCTCCTATCTCAAGGTGCACCACATCTATTCCCTTAGCCTCCAAAGCCTTTGCTTTTGCTAAAACCTCAAATGCTGTCTCCGTCCCAAGCCTCGACATACGCTCTGCTAATGGTTTCATTCCAACCCCTCCCATCACGCAAAAATCAAATCTATACTTTAAAACTCACACTTTATTTTAACACATATAGGCAAAAAAAAAGCCCGGGTGAACCCCCGGGCGTTGCAGTCTACGAAAATGTATTTACTAATTACCTTTTCTTTCCAAAACCTTCAATACCTTATCATAAATTGTCTCAGCATCTAAACCAAATGCCGGCAGCAACTCTTCTGGCTTACCACTCTCTCCAAATCTATCCTGAACTCCCACAAACTCCATTGGAATAGGATGATTTTGCACAATAACTTCTGCAACTGCACTTCCAAATCCACCCATCACCTGATGCTCTTCAACAGTCACTGCAGCTCCACACTTTTTAGCATATTCAACAATTGTATCCACATCTATTGGTTTCACCGTGTGAACGTTTATGACAGCTACAGATAAACCTTTGTCTTCTTCTAAAGCCTCTGCTGCAAGGAGTGCTTCATAAAGAAGAGGACCGGCACCGTATATAACAACATCCGTTCCATCACGCAAAACTCTGGCCTTTCCAACAACAAACTCATCATCTTCCTTAGTAAATATTGGAGTTGGTGCCCTTCCAAACCTCAAGTAAACAGGACCATGCATACGAGCTGCCGCCAAAGTTGCTTTCTTCGTCTCTATTGCATCAGCAGGGACAATTACTGTCATATTCGGTATGCAGCGCATAGTAGCAATCTCTTCTAAAGCTTGGTGAGTTGCTCCATCAGGACCAACAGAGATTCCACCGTGGGCTCCACCAATCTTAACATTTAAGTTGCTATAGCATATAGTAGTTCTTATCTGATCCCACGCTCTTCCTGCAACAAAAACTCCATAAGTCGAAACAAATGGTATTTTCCCCTCAATAGCAAGACCTGCCGCAGTTCCAAGCATATCTTGCTCTGCTATTCCCATATCAAAGAAACGCTCCGGATACTTCTCAGCAAACAACTTGGTCATCGTAGATTTTGAAAGATCCGCATCAAGTACAACCACATTAGGATCTGACGCTCCCAGCTCAACAAGTGCTTCTCCATATCCGTAACGTGTCGGCTTCATCTCAACCTCTCTTCTCTTTATAGGCATATCTTATCCCTCCTTAATTTTCCTTATTTAAAACTTTTAACTCTAATTCAAACCTATACATCTTGAGCCTCAAGCTCAGCCATTGCTTTCTCATACTCTTCCTTACTTGGTGCCTTACCATGCCATCCAGCCTCATTCTCCATGAAAGAAACTCCCTTACCCTTAACCGTATGGGCAATGATGACTGTAGGCTTACCCTTGATGTTTTCTGCCTCATCAAGCGCCTTCTTTATTTGATCAATATCGTGTCCATCAATCTCAATTACTTCCCAGTTAAACGCTCTCCACTTATCAGCAAGAGGTGCTATTCCCATCACGTCCTCTACAAATCCATCTATCTGCAAGTTATTGTAGTCAACTATTGCACAAACATTATCCAGTTTGTAGTGAGCAGCAGTCATTATAGCTTCCCATACCTGCCCCTCTTGAAGCTCTCCATCTCCAAGCATACAGTAAACGCGGTTTGGCTTACCATCAAGTTTCAAACCAAGCGCTATTCCATTCGCCACACTCAATCCCTGTCCCAAAGATCCAGTCGATACCTCAATCTCTTGCATTTTGCTACTCGCAGGGTGTCCCTGAAGTCGCGAACCGAATTTTCTCAAAGTCCAAAGCTCATCCTCTGGGAAAAATCCAACACGGCAAAGCGCTGAATAGTAAACTGGGCATATGTGTCCTTTACTCAATATGAAATAATCTCTTCCTTCCCACTTAGGATTTTTAGGATCAAGTTTCATCTTATAAAAGAATAGCACTGCCATCATATCTGCTGCGCTCAACGATCCTCCCGGATGTCCACTTCCAGCAAGGTAAGTCATTTTTACAACATCTTTTCTGAGCTGATTAGCTATCTTTTTCAACTTTGCAGTGTCCTCCACCGGTCTCTCAAACATCTCCATCCCTCCCAATATATATTCACTAACTTGACAAATTGGAGTTTAATCTCCCCACGTAATTTTAGCAAATTAAGACATGACTTCAAAACACAAATAAAAACAACTATTGAAAAATTGAACTGATTCAACACACCCACCAGTCAAGTTAAAACTCAAAATTACTAATTCAAAGTAAACGTTCCTTCCAATTTAAAAGGCTTCCCCTCAAATAGATGTCCACCAAATGCTCTTCCTTCCTGATCTCCTAAGACAACATGAACATGCCAGTTGCCATTACTTTTGTAACCTTTCAAACTCAAAAGTTCATATCCACCCTTCAATTCAATTTTTTTGTACTCCCTCTTATCAGCCTCAAACCAACCAATCACTGGATTTTTCAAATAACCTATTGCCTCAACATAACCATCTCTATGGGCACTTATTTCTTCCAAAACTTCAAACACATCCTTTGTAAATCCTACTTCCTTCACAAAATACTCTACTTTCACACCTCTTCCCCCCTCTTATCTCTTAATTCTATACGAAATCAATGAACTTAGCGGATCAAAATCAATGTTGTAAATTTGATCTCTCATAACCTTTTTAGAATGCTCTTTTACATCTCTATCCTCAATTATCACTATGTTGTCATAGGCCTTCTGCCTATCCCAGTTGTAACACACAAGGTTCCCTTTTATAACTACTCCACTTCTCTCTTTATCAGGCATAACTTTACCAAACCACCACTTGTAAAAAGGCTCCACTTCAAACCCATTTGGAGCAAACATATAGGCATCAATCTCAATAACGTTATCTGGATACATGTAACGCCCTAACAGGGTATCAACTACACTCCAGTCCTTCCAGCTTATATCAGGATGAAGTTGTAGAATTATCTTTCCCTTAGATCCCGGTTTTATTCCAAGTGCTATCAATTGCAACTTGTTAGTATTCTTAGGATCAAGTCCATCTTTGTCTACAGGATGTTTTAAAAGCTTTCCACCTATGTATATGTCACCTGCTGCCACTATTGTCCCACTTCCTCTGTAAAATCCCTCTATTAAAACATTTCCATCTATATAATGAATCCCCGACAGCTGAATCACTTTTCTCGGATTGTATGGATTCATGAGCGAATCATCGTAACGTGTAGGCTTTTTAAACAACCTTTTAAACCACCCCAACAGAGAATAACTAGCCACATCCTGCCATTTTCCCCAACCACAATAATAAACAACATTATGATACGTTACACTCGTCTTTCCCCATCCTGTCCAGTGCTGAGTATAAAACGTTATATCCTGGGTAGCCACTTTATAAACTCTAGCAGCTCTTCTGTAAGCCTCTGGACTCATCAAACCTTCAACAGTATTTTCAGGATAATCAATACTTGTATCAACCCAGGAACAGTAAACCTCATTCGTAACTTCAACTATTTTTCCTCCCACCTTCTTAGCATATCCACGTCTCGGATGTCCGTATATCTTTAATTTTGTCCTAGCATAAGATACATCCCAAGGAACACTCTTAACTTTTAGATAACTGAATTTGTCAGCATCCTTCACCCAATCCTTTACCCAAGCATTCTTCATTACAACAACACCAGTTAAATCGTTGGCTCCCCTAGCACCAGCACTGAACAAACTCGCACCCTCTCCTCTTTCGTACAATCCAGAGTATCCCATTACTCCTCCAAACCAATCATCAACCCAACCACCAGTTCCTTTGAGCTCTCCATTTTCTGCTAAATATTGAATCATGTCATACCAAACCTTTTGAGCAGCAGCTCCTGTAAACATATCCCCTATCATTGCTCCAATTGATGGATCCGTATTCAAATCTATAAGCGCATCTTTGAAGTAAACATTTCCAAAAATTGCAAGATTTTGATGTATCTTCTTTCCACCTTCCTCTTTATAGCCCAAAATCTCCTGCCCCGAATTTGCAACATATAAGACCTTATCCCACTGTATAGGAACATCTAAGTAACACAATACCTCAAACTCCTCTTCAACAGTTCTTTTTACTCTCCCATACTTAGCCGTTGCTCGAACAGTCAATATCCCTTTTTTGGTATAGGAGTTTATCTTTTCAGTAGTTTTAAACGCAAATAAAACTTTCACTAATTTTGCCTTTGAACCAAAAGAAGATGAAATAGCATTATCTAACCCCTTATCATCTCCACCAAGTCCCGGATCCGCCATAGGAATTTCAACTTCAAATTCATCATCTTTTGAAAATAACTTACTCCATCCAAGCTTCACTTTGTCATCAACATCGTTCACGTAGTATTTCAACATATGAATAGCATGTTCAACCCCTGCCTCCGCTATATTTGTGGCAATTACATAATCACTCACTGCAATTGCCTGACTCATCTCATTTCTAAAAAACTTAAGCAAAAACGCCCCCACAATCATAAGAACTGTAATTATACCCATCACCGTATAAAGAACCATACCTCTTTTAATCTTTCCCTTAAAACTCATAGTCATCCCCCAATAAAAATTATAACCACACCAACCCAAATTATCCCCACAAAACATGGGATTTAAATTCACTAAAGATCTTTCAAGATATAAAAAATACTTTAGCACTTATCAAAAAACTTCAAGCACAATAAACCTCAATACTTCATTAAACTCAGATTTCTCAGTTCACTTTGCAATAAACTCACCGACTATTTTTATCAATTTCATAGGATCCGGTGGCTTTTTCAAATATTCGGTAACTCCTAATTTTTCAACCTCAGCTATTACTTCTGGATTTTCCTCTGTCGAAAGTATAACTATCGGTTTGTGTGAAAACTCTGAATTCCCCTTCAATTTCTTTATAAGCTCCACACCATCCATTTTAGGCATATTAAGATCTATCAAAAATAAATCCGGATCTAAACTTCCAAGCTTTTCCAGGCAATCGTAACCATTTTCTGCCTCATAAACTTCGTAACCTGCTTTTTCCAAAATACTTTTTACTGCCATTCTGACTACGTTTGAATCATCAACTATCATCACCTTAGGCACAATTAACCACCTCTTCAAATTAAACTACTCTTCAGGTTTGCGATACACCACTGCTCCCTTGTAGTGCAAAACCTCAAACGATGTCGTAATATTGGATAAACTTTCGCTGTGTCCTAAAATCAAGAATCCTCCCGGCTCCAGTGCAAAGTAAAAGTTCCTAATAACCTTCTTTTTCACATCAAGAGGAAAGTATATTATAACGTTACGGCAAAATATGGTGTGAAATCCCCTCATCAGCATCATTTTAGTAGTATCAACAAGGTTCAACTGCTTAAACTCCACATACCTTTTCAATTCAGGCTTAACCACCCAGCTGTTATCCTTCTCTTCAAAATACTTTTTCAACAAATCTGAAGGCACTTTATCAACTGCCCTTTTAGAGTAAATACCTTCCCTTGCCTGTTGAAGAGCAAATGCATTTATATCGGTCCCTACAACCTTAAAATTTCTGACACCATTTTCAAGCATTATTATAGCCAGTGTATACGGCTCTGCTCCCGTGGAACATCCTGCACTCCAAAGCTTCACAAATGAGTGCTTTTTCAACTCAGGAACTATATATTCTGCAAATATATCCAGCTGATACTCTGTTCTGAAAAAGTAAGTTTCACCAACCGTAATGAAATCAATAAATTTATCAAATTCTGATTTGTCAAAGTTTATATAGCGCAGCCACTCCTCAACACTTTTCAAATTCTTCTCTCGCAGTCTTTTGCTAATCCTCAGTTCTAAAATGCTCCTCTTCATATCAGGGATCTCAATCCCTGCTACCTCCATCGCCTTCTTTTTTAGTAATTCAAATTCCCTATCAGTCATTACTCTCATCACCCTTTCTGCAGAACTCTGAGTAAACCTCAAACAATTCTTCAAGCTCTGTATCCACGCTACGTGCTCCCTTAAACGATAAAAACACCTTCTTAACCTCTTCAAAATACTCGCCCACATGGAGATTTAAAAGAAGCATTATCACTCCCTTCAAAGCATTATCTGACTGTATCTCTAAAATAAATTTTCTAACAACCTCTGAATACTTTTCATCCCCTCTTTCCAAAAATACCTTGATAACTCTATCGGTAACCTCTTTCCTAGATATATAGTATTCTATTGGTCTGAACAACACCTCATACCACTCATCAAAGTTTTCAGTGTAATAAGCATTTGCTAAAACCACATCAACTACTAGATCATAAACCTGTTCTATATCAAATGAATTCACTACATCTTGCACAAGTGTCTTTAATTTATAAATTGGAAAATCGAAAGCCAACTTTAAAAGTGGGGGTCTTAATTCCAAGACTAACCAAAAGTCCTCCACAATCTCCATTCTTTTATAGCGTGGAAGAACCACAGCACTCTCAACTAGAATTATTTTCTTAGTATAGGACAATTCTTCAAGTAAAGTCGCAAGTAAAGCAAGCTTATCTGTAGGTAATCTAAGCATCATCTCTTTAAACGTGAAGTCATCCTCCTCTTCCAACTTACTAGCAATAAGAGCATCAAATTTCTGCAACACTTCCTCATCAAATTTTCCCATCAAAGCAACCTTTTGATTCAAATTTCCATACTGAAACACAATCTCTATTAAAGTCCTATTCAGCAACTTAGGAGGAATACGCTCAATGATGACGTCAAAAACCTCTCCCAATCCATCCTCACTTACGTACAAACTTGCTAAATCTCTTATACCCCCCAGCACATAATCCCAACACCCCTTGTAAGCCATAACAGCAACCGCAATTTTGCAACTCTTCCAGTCCCGCCTGGTAATCCAATTCTCACATCTGAAATGAGTAGCCAAATAAGCCGCTACCCTAACATCCTTTATCTCTTTAGATCGTTCCACAATCTTCTCAATAAACTTTCCAAGCCTTCCAACGCCATCTAAATACCTAATTAAATTATCAATTTTCAAATCTGCAAAAAATTTCTTTAAGATCCTCTGTTTTATGGGAAGATAAACTCCTCTATCATTCATCACTTCCAACACCTTATCAAGTATAGATACTCTCACCTTAGCTTCAACATCTTCACTCTCCACAACCTTTATCAACTGCTCCAAATCTTCTTTAGTAAAAGCCTCGTTTTCCATCACTTTTATAGCTATCTCTAAAATCTCATACTCTCTTTTCTCTATTAATCGCTTCATATATTCTCTTAAAACATCAACTTTCTTTAAAGTCGAAAGCGTGGTAACAAACATTATCTTTCCCCATGCATCTTCATTCGAAAAAGCATCTATAAGGGTCTTTTCTTTTCCTGGAAACAGCTTAAGCACAGCTTCTGCAGCTGCCAACCTCACATTTTGATTTGAATCCTCAAGAGCCTTCATCACAATCTCTTCACACTCATCCCTTCCACATTCAGTTCCTATAATTAAATCAACTGCAAACTTTCTGATTGTCGGATCTGCATCAGAAAACAGCTTTCTTAAACCTTCAATATCCACTCGCTTTAACTCAAGAAGAAGATCATAAGCCGCATTTCTAACATACAACTTTTCTTCCATTATCAGCTCTATCGCCTTTTTAACCACATAATCGCTACCTACATACTTTAGAACTTCGGCGGCAATCTCTCTCACCGCAGTATTATCGTAATAAAAAAACTCAAATACCAAGTCGATGCTCTCTTTATCAAACTCTTCGCGCGGTATATCCTTTAACGAATACAACAATAACCCTTTCGTATCATCATCTGAAGTTTTCAACGCTTCTTTAATTATCTCTTTAGGACTCATAACCTACACTCTCCTTTGTGAGATCCTCACTTTAAATTATAAAACACAACTAAAAATTCTTGGTTTCCCTTATCACCCTTTACCTTTGATGGAATAAGAGGAGTAGCTTCAAAATCCTCAGATGCAACTTCATAAAGCTCTTTAATCAATTTTTCTCTAACTTCCATTGCAATATCAAATGCCAACTCAGATGGAATAACACCCCGGTACCTATCTGCTATCTCTTTTCCTGCCTCAAACTGCGGCTTTATAAGAGCTACCATTTTACCACCTGGATTCATCCTAGTTGCAATAACTTTCTTGAACGAATTCATAAGCTTCAAAATTGATATAAAAGAAACATCCACAACTACAAGATCCACATTCTCATCTAACAACTTCTCATCAAAATACCTAAAATTTATTCCTTCGAGCAAAACAACTCTTTCATCATTTCTCAATTTCCAATCCAACAAACCCTTACCAACATCAACTGCAAAAACTTTTCGCGCTCCACGCTGAAGCAAACAATCAGTAAATCCACCTGTAGAGCTTCCCACATCCAAACACACCAAACCCGAAACATTCAATCCAACTTCATCCAAGGCAGTTTCCAATTTATAGCCAGCACGACTCACATATTTAGGAATCTCCTTCAACTCAAGCTCACAATCATTTCTAACCTTAATTCCTACTTTATCAATAACCTGACCATCAACTATGACTTTTCCAGCCATAATCAAGCGCTGAGCTAAAGTCCTGCTAGCCACTAATCTCCTCTCAACGAGAAGAAGATCCAGACGCACCTTTTTAACCTTTTTTGACTCACTCATTTTTTACTCCACACACCACTTTCTAATCCTTTCTTCTATGCTGTCTGTATCAAGATTACAATGCTTTAACAGATCCTCAATTTTTCCATGAGGAACAAACTCCTCCGGTATTCCTATAGACAAAGCCTTTAATCCAACGCCTCTTTTAGCAGCCCATTCTGCAACTGCTGAGAATAAACCTCCCGTCTGGGAATGCCACTCAACAACTACCAACTTTTTCCCACTTCTTACAATAGTTTCTAGCAACTCCTCATCCATAGGTTTTAAAAACACAGGATTTACAACATCCCAACCATTTTCAATAAATCTTTTAAAAAGTCTTGAGAAGAAGAAGCCCTCCAAAATCACAACAACATCTGCTTTACTAGTGCGAACCTTTTCCAACCTATCCAATTTGGGAACGTAATTTTCTAAATTTTCATCATTAGATGAAGAGTAATATTCCCATACACCTTTCTCAACAGAAACGCTTTCCTCAATCCCCAACTCTTCCAAAGATGACGCCTTTGCTCTAGGATATCGAATTGCAACTGGCCCTTCTTTATAATTAACTGCCCATTCAAGGAGAGCCTCTAGGTGTTCTCGAGTAGGAGCACTAGTCAACACCATATTCGGCACTATCCGAAGATAACCTATATCAAACACTCCGTGATGAGTAGGTCCATCTTCTCCAACCAATCCGGCTCTGTCTATAGCAAACACTACAGGCAGATTTTGTAAAGCTACATCGTGAATAATTTGATCATAACCCCTTTGTAGAAAAGTAGAGTATATTGCAACAACTGGCCTCTTACCCTCTTTAGCTAAACCTGCTGCAAACGTAACAGCGTGCTGCTCACAAATACCAACATCAAAGAATCTATCTGCAAACTTTGCCTGAAACTCTTTCAACCCCGTTCCTAAAGGCATTGCAGCAGTTATCGCATAAATGTTATTGTTCTCCTTTGCTAACTCAGTTAACTTTCTCCCAAACACTGAACTGAAATTCTCACTTTTTTTGACTTTGGGACCGGATATTCCATGGAATTTTTCAGGATCCTCCTCTGCTTCAAACCATCCTTTCCCTTTCTGTGTAAGAACATGCAACACTACGGGACGCTTTATAGTCCTTATACTTTTTAAAACCTCATCCAGCAACTTAATATCATGCCCATCAACTGGACCAATGTACTCAAATCCGAGGGAAGTAAAAAACGATCCACCAGTGAACAAATACTCCTCCAGCGTCTCCTCGAACTTAAAAAGCTTATCAAATACTCGTGCAGCCCCTTTTAAATTTTTGAGTTTAAGACTTACCTTAATCTTTTGCAAGTAAGAAGACAAAGCCCCCACATTTCTGTCTATTGACATTCCATTATCATTGAGTATTATTAGAAAATTTTTTCCATACTGAGGAGCATTGCAAAGTCCTTCATAAGCAATTCCCGCCGTCAACGAACCATCACCTATAACAACAACCGTCCACGTATCGGTATTGTGACGGGCAACATTTATTCCAAGCCCCGCAGAGATAGATGTGCTACTATGACCAACCGCAAAGTGATCGTATGGGCTCTCCCAGGGGGCTATAAACCCGGAAATTCCATTGTATTGTCTAAGTGTAACAAATTTATCACGCCTATCAGTGAGAATTTTATAAGGATAAGATTGATGTCCAACATCCCATACTATCCTGTCTCTTAAAAAATCAAAATTCCTAAGCAGCGCCATAGTCAACTCAATAACTCCAAGTGAAGGAGCAAGATGGCCCCCATTTTGGAAACAAACGGTTATTATATATTTTCTTATCTCAGTAGCAAGCTTTTCAAGCTCTTTGTAAGTCAACTTTCTGAGATCACGTGGCAGATCCAACTCAAATAGCATTGCTGCTCCCTCCTTAAAAACTTCAAACCACCCATTTTAAAGCTAAAGCCTTGAGATACCAGCAGGGTATGAATAAATATAACCCTAACATCAATTTAACAACACAATCCAAAATTATCAAAAGAAAACTAATAGTTGCAAAACCTGAAAAGGCCAAAAAGCTAACAAATATAAAATGGTCGGGGCGACTGGACTTGAACCAGCGACCTCGTGCTCCCCATGCACGCGCTCTAACCATACTGAGCTACGCCCCGACCCTTTTTTTCTCTCAGTGGCGGAGAGGGCGGGATTTGAACCCGCGGCACGCATAGAGCGTGCACTTGATTTCGAGTCAAGCGCCTTCGACCGCTCGGCCACCTCTCCAATTAAATTTTACACTTAAACCCAAGCCACTGCAACGTAGCAACATCCGCAACCTCTTTTAACTGAAATTCCTAAAAGTTTCTTCAAACAAATCTCTTGCTTCTCCTAAAGCCCTTTCAAAATCAACCTTGCCTCTCCTAGCTTTAAAAAATAGTCGCAGCAACTCCCCAGTCAGCCTCTTCAACCTCTCATCGTCTATTAACCGCCATTCAACCAAGTGATGATATGGATGCTCTTTCTCAAGAGAAGCTAAAGAAACATTTGAAAAAACAGCACCAAATCTTGGCTCAAGGGTAGGAAAATAAACGCTCCTGACTCGGGCAGTTTTCAAAGCAGAAGCACACATCAAACACGGCTCCAACGTAACGAACACATCAACATCCACCAATTTCCAGCGCTTCAAAATGTTAGAAACTCTCCTTATTAGCACAATTTCAGCATGAGCCGTTGGATCTAATAGAGTCTCTCGTAAATTATACGCAATGGACACAATTCTTCCCTCATACACAGCGACAGCTCCTATTGGAACTTCCCGCAATTCGAAAGCCTTCAAGGCAGCTTTATAAGCAGCTTTAAAATAAAAAAGCGAATTTTTGGGACTTTCCAAAATATCCAACCTCTCTCACTGCAAATGTGATAAAAATAAGCACAACAAACGCGCCCGGCAGGAGTCGAACCTGCAACCTTGGGATCCGTAGTCCCACGCTCTATCCAGTTGAGCTACGGGCGCTTTAAAAATTTGCTGTAAGAATCACAAAACCCAAAGGTAGGTAAAAATAAAAAGAGCGGAGAGGGAGGGATTCGAACCCTCGGGGCGGTGTTACCCGCCCTCTCGCTTAGCAGGCGAGCGCCTTCGGCCGCTCGGCCACCTCTCCGCATCTTGAAGGCGCTTGCAATCTACCAAGCACAATTGCATTATCACTATCCATTCGGACATTTTAATTTTAACACTTTACCAATTGCCAATTCAAGTCAAAATACAATCCTGTAGACATGCTCACGAAGCCAGCAATTTCTTTAAAAATGCTTTTACATTATCAAACCAGCCACTTTTTTCTTCTGAGTCTTCTTCCCGTTTTTCAACAACAATTTCTTCAGCAGTATTTGAATTCTTCTCTTCAGACTTTACCTTTTTCAACACCTTTTCTACATTTTCATCTATATAGAGATAAACAAGTGCATACAAATTATCATCAAGTTTTACCTGATCTATGGGATTGGCTTTTCTCACATCGATACTAAAGCTAAGATTACCTATTTTCACAATTTTAGCCTTTCCATCAACAAATTCAAATGGACTCACCGGAACATGCACATAGAATATCTGACCTTTTTTTTCAAAATTTGGACGTTGTTTCAGCGTAAGTCTTACCAAAAAATCTCCGTAATCGTAAACTTCTCCCTCAATCATACTTCTATACAACTTCAACCGCACCCTTTTCTTTTCCAACTTGTACCCTCTACCATTACATTCTGAACACATATCCTTTCCAACTCTACCAGTTCCCCCACACCGTGAACACGTGCTAACAAATCTAAAAAATCCTCTAGTTACTTCAACCGCTCCTCTTCCTCCGCAGTACTTACACACTTCAAAACTCTCATAACCGCTACCTTTACAACGCTCGCAACTCCTCTTCAATTCAACATCAACTTCTACCTCTCTTTCAAAATACAAATCCACCACATCAACTGCCACATCCACAATCTGCTTTCTCGAACCTCTCCTAGAAGAGAAGAGGTCAAAGTCTGAAAAAAACGAGTCAAATATGTCGAATATATCAAATCCAAAATCCGTAGAAAAATCAAAAGAAAAACTTCCACCAGAGTCGTATTGACGGCGCTTTTCTGGATCCGACAAAACCTGATAAGCCTCTACAATTTCTTTAAACTTCTCCTCAGCATTAGGATCGTCTGAAACATCAGGATGATATTTTCTTGCAAGCCTTTTGAAAGCCCTCTTTATCTCCTCTTGGGTAGCATCACGGGATACTCCTAAAATTGAATAGTAATCCTTTACCATATTCCCACCACCTAATATTATTCATCTTCAATAAAAATTTTATCCCCAACGCTTTATTTTACAATATGTTTTATTTATACTTTAGTTGTGGTTAAAACTACTTAGTAAAAAAATAAAACACATAAGGAGGGTGCAGTATGAACGAAAGAAACCGAGTCTCTGAGGAATTGAGTAGATTAAAAAGGAATGTCCTACTTTCTACATTTGGAGCTGCATTGATCGTCTTCACAATTGTAGCATGGGTATTCATGTACTTGGACAAGCAGCATACAATATCATTCGTAATCCACACCTTAAATACACTCACAGAAAGATTCACACCTACTGATCTTAAAAAGATACTCATTCTTAATTTTAAAACAAATAAAGAAAAGGCAATTTATTGGTTTAATATAGCAGATAAAGTAGTTAAAAATTCGAATTACAAAGAGACTATAGGTAAAAAATGCATAATAATGAAGTATCCTAGTAAGAAAAACGTTTATTTAATTTCCATTCCAAATTTAAAGATGGAAATACTTGCAGTATCACATCCAAAAGAAAAAAACTTCTTTGTTGGCATAAATCCTAAACTAATTACCTCTGCTAATATGAAAGAGAATTTCAAATATCTCTTTGCACTGTTATTTATATTCTTGATTGGCAGCAGTATAGTAGCCGTAATGAGTTTAAATCGCATTTTCTCAGATATGACACAGTTCATCAATGAAGTCTTTGCGTTAGTTGAAGACAAAAATGATTTGAGGTGGAATACACAACTTGAAAAGGGAGTTGTAGGAAAAGTTGCACAAACTCTCAAAGAGTTTGTGGTTCACATAAATTGGCTATTCTCTGAGACAAGGAAAATCATCTTGGAGATTCAAAATTCAATGAATAAAATTGCTGACCTTACCTCTACAATGAAAAATAGAGCAAATAAATCCCTTGCTAATGCTGAAAACATAGCAAGCGCAGTAGAAGAACTAAACATGGGATTAAAAGAAGTTAATCAAAATCTCAATCAAATAAAATTACTAACTGATAAATTTGCTGAAGTTGTAGATACATCCTTTAGAAATTTAACTTCTTTGGTTGAATGGTCAAATAATCAAGGATTGCCAAAATTGGAAAATCTTCATTCATCAGCCAATGAATTAAACGTTGCCGTCTCAAAAATAAAACAAGCTGTAATTATAATCTCCAACATAGCATCTAAAACAAACCTGCTGGCTCTTAATGCTGCGATTGAAGCAGCCCGTGCAGGAGAAGCAGGTAAAGGATTCGCAGTTGTAGCAGATGAAATCCGCAAATTATCTGATAACACTGCAAAGCAAGTTAAAGAAATAAATCAAATAATTTCAAATATTGTGACAGTAAGCAATGAAGTAGGCGAAGGCATTTACTCCTACGTTCAAGAAAACAAGAATGAATTGGAAAATTTGAATACAACTCTTTCAATGTTTAGTGAAGTTCGCAATCAGTTTAATTCTATACAGCTCAGCATATCTCAAGTTGCAAGCGCTGTTAATCAAGGAGTAGAAGCAGCAAGCAGTATACTTGAAAATATTCTTGAGTTGACAGAGCAAGTCAAACTCAATTCAAATGCTACAAAAGAAATTGCAAGTCATGTGGATTCAACAAAACGTGAAGTGGAAAATCTTGCTGATAAAGTAGCTAAGTTGAAGATGATGGATATATAATTTAAGCACAACAAGGTGTAGCATTTAAAATCCCAACAAAACAATGAAAATAGTAAAAGCCCCCTGTTTAGGGGGCTGCTTTTTTATGCCTTTATTCACGGTATATCTATTGTTTCGATTACCTAAGCATATACACTATAGCAGGAACAACTACTATAGCATAACTACACATAAACGACAACCAAGGCAGGG
Source organism: bacterium (assembly GCA_027062325.1). Taxonomy (GTDB): domain Bacteria; phylum JAMOTN01; class JAMOTN01; order JAMOTN01; family JAMOTN01; genus JAMOTN01. The sequence goes on along the minus strand of JAMOTN010000044.1, from coordinate 6,280 downwards.
CGGAGCAATTTTTCACGGAATTTATACCCTTTTCTGTGAACTTTAGCAATTAAATTCACACTACTCTCATCTGGAGCTTCTTCCCTTCCCACCGCTTCATGCAGTTCTGGATCAAACTCTTCTCCCTCCTTACCAACCTCTTCTAGTCCCATTTTCTCAAGAGACGTAATAAATTGCCTCAGCATAACTTTTAATCCCTCTTCATCTATTCCATGCTCTAAGGCCATCTGCATAGAGTCAAGAACCGGTAAAATTGCCTCTATCAAATCCACTTCTGCCCTCTTCTTTATTTCCTCTATCTCCCTCTTTTGTCGCTCCTTTAAACGGTTGAATTCATCCTTTAAACTCTGAACAGCCTCAGCATAGCTACGAGCTCTATCTTCAAGAAATGAAACCTGTCGCTTCAATTTTACAAGCTCCGAACTTAAAGTGCTTATAGTTTTCTGAGCCAGATAAGCTGTAAATGCTGTACTTAAAAATACTGGATTTTCTAGGTAATTTTCAAAATTTTCTACTTTTTCTACGTCGCTATCCTCCCCACCAGTTTCTTCAACTTCTACTCCAGAATCTTGGGAACCCTCACTTTCTTTCGAATTTTCACTCGAGACACTTTCTTCGGAATAACTAAGCTTTTCCTTTAAAAAATTCACGAATTCTGCAAACTCCTCTTTTATCTTGTCCTCAGCCACATCTGAGAAGAAAAGCTCTAACCCCTTTAAAATAGCCTTAAACTCTTCTTCTCGCAAAATTTTCTCCAACCTCTCAAATTCCATACCTATTCCCCCTATCCTTTAGTATTCTATTCTTTAGTACTAGCAACCATATAATTTAAGCAAAATCATAAAAACTTAACGACACTTTACTCTTTCTTTTCAACTCAAGACTCTCTCTAAGTTTAAAACTATCCATCAACTTTGCCAACTCAGCAAAATACTGTCCAATTTTATACCAATTTGTCCAATATGGTAAAACTACTCTCAACCTCTTTCCTCCCGGAAAATCAACATCCATTATGCATAAACACTCATCATCCGCATATTTAAAACCAAAAGCTCCCGGTACAAAACCTTTAATCACAGGATTTTTAAGCGCTTCATCTATTACCTTTAACACAGTCCTCGCAGCATTTCCAAAATTTTCAATATTCTTAAAACCTCTCACACGAACATCAGCAACATTCGACGCATTATCAACAAACTCTTCAAACAGTTTAAAAATCTGCCATGAAATTCTTCCCATCTCTCTCATAGCATCCGATAACTGTAAAACTTTAAACAAATTCACTATCCTATTTATCAATTCATTTGGCAATTTCTCCGGAATTTCAAAAACTTTTCTTCCCTCAAACACAATAACGGTTTTATTAGATAGTGGCACCATTTTTATTCTATTAACATCTACTCCTATTTTTTCAAATGCTATCACTACTCCTCTTAATTCCTCCGAAAACACCATCTCAAAGAAAAGTTCCACTCCCACCTTTTCTATTACATCCCTGACATCCTCTCCAACTTCATCCGGAAGGCTTATGACAGAGTTAAGGTATAGAAGAAGGGCTTTAAAAGTTGGAACCCTTCCACTAACTGCATGCAGCTGCCTCAAAAAACCCTTTTTTTCCAAATCAGACATAACATTCCTTACAGTAGCAGAGCTATATGGAAGAGTTGAAGCAACAACTCGAGAACCCACACTATTTCTACCTTTCACATACTCTTCTATAACTCTTAACAAAACTTCCCCTTCTCTTTGGCTCAACTCCGACGAGAGTAACCTCAACTCTCCCATAAGCCTTCCCTCTCCATCAGAATTTAATCAAACAATTTGAACACCAACATAATTAAACACCAACTTTTCGAAACCACAACAACTTCAAAGATTTTCTTGCAAACAAAAAGGGCACCCATCCAGCTCTTGCCAATGGAGCAGCAAGGAAACTGAACAGGTGCCCTACTTCATATTCAACTTTAGAAGTCAGTTGCAGGCATATTCATGCTCTTTTCTTTCTCTGGCTTATCCGCTACAACAGCCTGCGTAGTAAGAATCATTGCAGCAGCAGAAGCAGCATTCAGAAGTGCACTTCTTGTAACCTTTGCAGGATCAATAATTCCTTCGTCAACCATATTAACGTAAGTTCCATTTAGAGCATTAAAGCCCCATCCCCAATCCATGCTCTTTACCTTTTCTACAACCACTCCACCTTCATAACCTGCATTCTTTGCAATTTGCCTTACAGGCTCCTCAAGTGCTCTCTTCACTATTTCAACACCAAGCTGCTCATCTCCTCCGAGATTGTAATTATCAAGATCCTTTCTCAAGTGAATGTAAAGACTTCCTCCACCCGGTACAATTCCCTCTTCTACTGCCGCCTTTGTCGCACTAAGTGCATCCTCTATTCTCATTTTCTTTTCTTTCATTTCAGCTTCCGTTGCTGCACCAACTTTTATAACTGCAACACCACCAGAGAGCTTCGCAAGGCGTTCCTGAAGCTTCTCGCGGTCATAATCAGAAGTTGTCTCCTCCATCTCTTTGCGGATCTGTGCAATCCTCTTCTCTATATCCTCTCTTGAACCATATCCACCAACAATAGTCGTCTTCTCCTTGCTCACAATTACACGCTTTGCACGTCCCAAATCCTCAAGAGTTGCACTTTCAAGCTTACGCCCAAGCTCTTCACTTATCTTCTTACCACCAGTTAAAATTGCAATATCTTCAAGCATTGCCTTCCTTCTCTCACCAAATCCCGGTGCCTTCACTGCTACCGCCTGAAGAGTTCCGCGAATCTTGTTAACAACAAGAGTTGCAAGTGCTTCTCCTTCTACATCCTCTGCAATTATAAGAAGTGGTTTTCCAGTTTGAACTACTCTTTCAAGAACTGGAAGAAGCTCACGGATATTAGAAATCTTACCTTCGTAAATAAGAATAAACGGCTCATCCAAAACTGCCTCCATCTTATCTGGATCTGTCACCATGTAAGGAGAGATGTAACCACGGTCAAACTCCATTCCCTCAACAACCTCAAGCTCAGTCTTTAAGCTTTTTCCTTCTTCAACTGTAATAACACCATCTTTTCCAACCTTCTCCATTGCATCAGCAATCAGATTTCCAATTTCAGAGCTGTTTGCTGAAATTGTTGCAACCTGCGCAATTTTCTCCTTTGTCTCTATTGGAATTGCCTTCTCCTTAATCTTATCTGCCACGTATTCGGCAGCCTTAAGAATTCCATTACGAATAAGTTGGGGATTTCCACCGGATGCGATGTACTTAACACCCTCGTGCACCATTATTTGGGTAAGAAGTGTAGCAGTGGTAGTACCATCTCCTGCTGCATCTTGAGTCTTGGTTGCAGCCTCTTTTATAAGCTGAGCACCCATATTCTCGAAACGATCCTCAAGTTCAATCTCTTTGGCTATGGTAACACCATCATTGGTAACCGTTGGAGTTCCAAATTTCTTATCCAGAACCACATTGCACCCCTTTGGTCCCAAAGTCACCTTAACTGCATTTGCGACTGCATCTACTCCACGAATAAGAGCATTGCGAGCTTCGTTATCAAATTTAAGCTCCTTTGCCATAGCTCCCACCTCCTGTATTTTCTAATTATTTTTTATCCAAACAGCAAACAAATACCGCTTGTTTAACCTTCAACAACTGCCAAGATATCATCCACCGAAAGAAGAAGATGCTCTACCTCATCAATTTTTACTTCGGTACCTGCGTACTTAGAGAAGATAACCTTGTCATTAACCTTAACCTCAATTGGAAGTGTCTGACCATTCTCCAACATACGGCCAGTTCCAACTGCAACAACAGTACCTATTTGAGGCTTTTCTTGAGCAGTATCAGGAATTACAAGGCCACTTTTAGTAGTTTTTTCTTGTTTTTCAATGCGTACCAAAACTCTGTCACCAAGAGGCTTTATCTTAATTCCAGTAAGTTCCATTGCCATAACTCCCACCTCCTAATCTTCTATTTTTTATATTAGCAATCACTATTTTCTGCTGCTAATATAACACACCTTTCACTCCACTGTCAACTCGCGTAAGGAAATAAATTCTAAAATTAAAAAAATAAATTCCAAACGTTTATCCTTCAAGCTAAAATTTTAATTAAGCACAACAAATTCAAATAAAAAAGCTAAAAGAAAGCTAAGTAAGTAAAACTTGTTATTTAATTAAAAGTTGAATATTTTGCTAGTACTTCCGCTCAGGAATTTCCTTCCTATTTTCTTACCTTTAACACTTCCCCCCACGCCAATTCAATTATCCGGTGCTGTGGCTCAAAGCACTCCTTCTGCACGTTGTAAAACAGCACATTCTCTTCCACCCATTCTTGACCCTCTTCATACTCCATCTCCTCTATCCTCTTGAAACTAAAACCTTTCTTGATTAGACGTTTTATCTTCGCACTTGCCATCCTCAACTCATCTTTTACCACATCTTCAAACTCCCCATAAAGCGCCACCTTAGCCACTATATCCTCTATCAAAGCAGGATTCCCCCCTGTGTAGTTGTAAACACCTTCAGGATCAAGCTCCACATCATACTCCCTGCTCCAGTATCGGATAAGTTCCATCGCCTCTTCGCGTTGCAACTCATCCAGCAAATAAAACCTCATCCGCTTCTCCATCCCAGATTTCGAATAAAGCTCCGCATAAAACGTGCTGTCTGAGGTAAGGACAATGACGTGCGCTAAGTGCTGGTGTTTCGTGAGTGAGATAAAAAACTCCAATACGCTGTCTATAAGCTTTTTCCCCCCGTTGTAATAAAGTTCTCTTAAACTCTGCAGCTCATCAACCACTATCACAGGATTTTTCACCTTCTTTAACTCCTCTATCAACGCAAGATAAAGCTCCTGCAATACATCCTCAAACTTCACATCCCTTGACACTTTAAACCCCATCACACTAAACTCAAACCTGCTTCCGTTGAACAGCCTCCTTATAAAATTCTGCTCGCGGCGTGCAAGGCGTAGTAGATACAACAAAACCTTCACAAAATCTTCTGGGGCTGATACATCAAGCAATCGCAAATCAAGGTAAAAAAACGTGTGCGTCGCACCAAGCCTTTTCATCACTTCCTGCATAAGCGCAGTTTTGCCGCAGTTCGCCTTGCCCGTCACCGCCAAAATCTTATTCGCCTCATGTTCCAAATACAGCCTCATCCAACCTATCTCACGCTCGCGCCCTATAAACACCATTAATTTTCACCTCACAAGCAGCAGGAGTGATGAAGGGGGTGGCCGATAGACACCATCAGGACTCACCCAGCAACTCATTCCACGCTAGCTCCATCATCCGGTGCTGAAACTCAAACTCCGCAGTCTCTACATTGTAAAACAACACATTCGCATCTACCCACGCTTGTCCTTCCTCCTTCCTCAGCTTCTCCAACTCCTTCAACTCAAGCTTCTTCTCCTCCGCATACGTCGCTATGTAATCCTTCAAATATCCTTTCTTCAACTCAACCGCTTTCCTAAAACCAAGACGCGCTGCCTCTGATACCACCGTCTCTATCAACGCAGGATTCCCACCTGTGTAGCGATAAATCCGTTCCGGCTTAATATCCACCTCGTATTCTTCGCAGTAATAACAAATAAGCTCCATTGCCTCCGCACGATCCAGTTCATCCAGCAAGTAAAACTTCATCCTCTCGTGCATCCCAGATTTCGAATAAAGTTCCGCATAAAACGTGCTGTCTGAGGTAAGAACAATTACGTGCGCTAAGTGCTGGTGCTTCGTGATCGAAATGAAAAATTCCAATACGCTGTCTATAAGCTTTTTCCCTCCGTTGTAATAAAGTTCTCTTAAACTCTGCAGCTCATCAACCACTATCACAGGAGTTTTCACCTTCTTTAACTCCTCTATCAACGCAAGATAAAGCTCCTGCAATACATCCTCAAACTTCACATCCCTTGACACTTTAAACCCCATCACACTAAACTCAAACTTGCTTCCGTTGAACAGCCTCCTTATAAAATTCTGCTCGCGGCGTGCAAGGCGTAGTAGATACAACAAAACCTTCACAAAATCTTCTGGGGCTGATACATCAAGCAATCGCAAATCAAGATAAAAAAACGTGTGCGTCGCACCAAGCCTTTTCATCACTTCCTGCATAAGCGCAGTTTTGCCGCAGTTCGCCTTGCCCGTCACCGCCAAAATCTTATTCGCCTCATGTTCCAAATACAGCCTCATCCAACCTATCTCGCGCTCGCGCCCTATAAAAACCATTAATTGCTCACCTCAAGTTCAATTCTACTCAATTAAATCCAAAACAAAAACCCC
>JAMOTN010000043.1 GCA_027062325.1 bacterium | reverse complement strand
ATCGCCGGTTTATGTATTTCCATCCCCACCACCTATCGTCGCGCCAGCCCCAATACATTTCATACGCCGAATAGTATGGCCAACTAGACGTAAGCCACGGGCTAACTCTCTCACTCCAATAACGACCTTCTGGAACATAACATATCCTCTTATTAGTTCCATCATAGGTAACCCCAAATATATTGATACTGCGCTGAGCTTGAGAAAAATAGGAGCTTGGCCCCTTCCAATAAATGTAAAGTATGTTTTCACCTGACTGCATTTTGGGCACTTTCACAAATAAGATCATTCTTCTCCCACCATAATTCCAATACCACATATAACCACTTAAAATCTGACCACTATTGTTAGTCACAACTACATCGGACCCATCACTTCTGACATTTCCCCAAAAGTCTGATCCATCTGATGAATCCATAAGTATCCCTATGACAACATTATTAGCAGACTGAGGCATATTAACAGTTATCTTTTTACGATACTTAAATTGAGAATCAAACCAAACTCCATTCTCTCCAGTGTCAGCTCCATAGATTGAGAAACAAGTACTGCCTGTTTCCTCATTTTCAACTTTAACTCTCCAATTTCTTACAACTATTGGGTAGAATATATAACCTGCAGGAATTGAAGTTGAAGCTACATTTCCAGTGTTTATATCGTAAGCACGATTTCTAAACCACAAGTGCCCATGAGAAGAACCATAGGAGTAAGACCACCAACCACCAGATTGGCCAAGATCTTGCTCTGCATCAATTCCAACACCACCTGAGCCACTTGCAATCTCTTGGGCTCCCCCGATGTTGTTATAATCAATTCTCACCTTTATAATTCCATTTGTTTTAAGGTAAATACGTGAATCACTCCAACCCCAACAACAGCAGTGCGCCCTTGCCCATATAACTCGCCAATTACCACCTTTCCTCCAAACACAAGTATTTCCACAGTGTAAATCCGTTCCCATAACCTCAACACGAGCTGGATATACACCTGAATACCACCACCACCACCAAAGTCCCCACCACCAAAATCCATAAAAACCAACGACACCGTTTTGGGAAACATAAAGAGTGCTTGTAGTAAAGTTTGCAAAAGGAAAAGTTGCTCCCATTCCGTAACTTCTATATCCATCGTCCCAGTACGCACACCAAGCACCCCAATAACCCCCTTCATCAACACAACTTGCACAAGTTCTTACTATGAAATATTTCAGCGGGGTGCGACGTCCATCACGAGGAGAACCAAATACATTTGTATTAAGGGCATATTGATTTAAACCACTCTGCCAAGCGCTACCCTCTACTCCATAGTACATCCATATGTAGTTCTCCCCAGGATTCAATCTTGGTATTTGAACAACGTAAAGAGCTCTGTTTCCCGGCACAAATATGGCACGATACGCATAAAGAATATTTCCGTCTTTATCCACAAAACGAACACCTTTTCCATATATATCAGTTCTTATGTGCGCCATTTGGGAACTAGTTAACCTCACAACTACTTGAACATCCCTCATTACTCTTCCTTCCCGATTATCAATTATTATCCTTCGTCTGTAACGCCATCGATTATCCCACCAATCAGTTACTATACACTCAGGTACATTATCCGCACATTGATACACATTCTGTTCTTGCGCCGGTGTAGCATTAGAAGCCGCAAGTCGCACTTTCGAAATCTCTGCTAGACTCTTTCCAAATCCCTGACGATAAATCTCAGCAAATTCTGGTTTATCAGGATCAATAAACATCTTCACGTAATTTACACCAAATTGTGTATTGAGTGGTTCCCACGTCGCCTCAATCTTGTCTATGACAACGTATTGAGTATTACAACCTCCTCCTGTTGCACCCGAGAAACCAATCCAGCAGTAGCGGCCAACCCGAGAAGTTAAATCAATGCTGTAATCAAAAATCTTATTAGCAGAATTATTCCACCATACCCTCAATCTTTTTGCCGAAGGATCATAGGAAATCTTAAAGTAGTGTTCACGTCCATCTTCTATGTTGCCAACTGACCGTGTTGTTAAACTGCGCAAACTGCCATTTACATCAATCCCCAAGTGATCAGCAGAAGTTTGATAATACGAACATGGATCAACGCTAGTATTACAGTAAGTATCAAACTCCACATGTACAGCAGGTCTCATACCTCCTATACCTAAACTTCCACCAGTGGAGACATCTCTATCTAAACCTCCATAAAAGTTAAAAGCCACACCATCTGCTCCTGTAAAACACCACCGACCATTTATGTCACGATGCCCCTGAGTATCGTACCTTCCCAAATAAATTTTTCCTTCAATGGTAAACGGTTTTCTAGTATCAATTCTAGAAGTTGACCATATAGCACCTGAAATACTCCATTGATCAGGTGTAATAACATACTTCTTATCCCCATCTTGATAAGCAGCTCCAACAGTTATAAAGTGAACAGTTGAGGCAGCTGTACGAATCCCGTGAACGGGTTTTCCCCTCTCTTTTAACCATGGATCCAAAAGATTTGCAAAAACTGGAATCGTAAACAAAACAAAATACGGAATCAATACCAATGCCGCTATCCAAAGGCGAATTCGTGCCTTTTCGCTACGCCTTGTCTCATATTTACCATAGTTTTTCCTCCTACCAGATTCAAAACTAACTTTTAGCTGCCTCAACCACATATAAATCCCTCCCAATTTATTCCAGAAACTACCAACTCCCATCTCCTACTTAACACAAAGAGAATTTGGCTGTTGATAAGCAATAAAAGGATCCACATAAACAACATCTCTATCCTGCAACTCTGCCCCCTCTTGATAAGGTGGGTTAAAAATCCAACCAACTGCTTCTCTGGTAACACCACGATTCCTAGAGCGGAAAGTAGGATTATTAATCAACGGATCCCGCCTATAGCGCATTCTTATATCATCTGATGAATAACGCCCCCCAACAACTCCATCAGGACCTGCTGAATATACAAATGTTCCATCCACATAAAATTTGTGTCCCCAAGGATCTGTTAGTTTTTTTCGGGATAGATATTTTTTCAACTTAGATAAGTTGCGCACTTTCCAAAAAGGTTTTCCCTCGTTACGTTCATACTGCTCTATCGCAAAAACTATGGCCTGCAGTTGCTCTTTAGCCGTAGTAATTCGAGAAGTCTCCATAGCTTTTTGATAATGAATAGCAGCAGTTCCAGCAAGCAACCCCATAATGGTGATGGTTATCATCAACTCCACCAAAGTGAACGCTCGAGTATTTATACACTTCATAATTTTCACCGCCTTAAGAGGCATATACCTATTAACTCCTAACTTCCATTTAGATATTTTGCAAAAAGTATGCCTACGCAATTTATATCAAAGTACAAGATTAATCAATAGATCTGAAAGCCCATAAAAGAATAAAATTAACAAGAAGGTAAAATGTCAATTTAACTTTTTACAAAAATGTTAAACAAAAGCAAAATCTTTCTTACTCCTTTTCCTTCTCACACTTTTAAAACTTTTTCATTTTATATACCTCATCTAAAAAATCCACTAAGGCCTCTTTCCAGTGTCTCATCTTAACTCCCCGCGCAGAAGCTAGTGGGCTCCACACAGGACGTCTCGCTTTAGATGGATACTCACCACTTGAAAGCCGATCAACATTCACATCAATACCTGCTAATTTTACAATCTCAACTGCAAACTCCCACCAGCTACAAATTCCTGAATTTGAAACATGGAAAATTCCACGCTCATCATTTATCAATAACTTCCAAATAACTACTGCAGCATCCTTAGTGTAAGTTGGCGTCATAAATACATCCGCCACTACCTTTAAACTCTCACCACTTTTTTCAAACTCTTTTGCTTTATTTAAAATTGTATATACAAAATTCCCACCTTTACCACTTGCCCCTGCTACTCCAAACAAACTAGATACTCTAGCAATTATAAAATTAGATGTATAAGCTTTTATAGCAAGTTCTCCTGCATACTTTGACAAACCATAGATATTAATTGGTGAAGGCTGATCAAATTCATAATACGGCTCTTTTTTATAAAATTTTTCCCCTGAAAATACATAATCAGTACTAATGTGAACTAATTTTGCTCCTAATAAACTGCAAATATGCGCCAAGTTTGCTACAGCTATTGTATTCACCTCAAAAGCCACCGACTTATCCTCTTCTAAAATATCCACTTTATGAACAGCAGCAGTATTGATGATAATATCTGGCTTAATATCTAGCAAAAATTTTTTCATAAGATGCTGATCTCTCAAATCAAAATCGTCGCGCGTAAGTGGAATTATTTCTACAATTGCAGGCTTCGTTCTACTCAAATCAAAAGCAAGTTGGCCATTTGCTCCTATAAGAGCAACTTTTAATGGAACCTTTTCCCTCTCTGACATAAATAATCACCTTCCAACTAACATATATTTTTAACTAACAACTGTCCAGTCAAATTCAAAGCAGTTTTATAAAACTCTGACCTAACTAAGAGCTTCACTCCTCAATTGCTCTTCATCTATTTTTATATTAATTATCCCGCCATACATCTCTAGTTCTTTTATTATTTGATACCATTTTTCAAGTTCTTTATACCATTCAAGAGTTATTGTTTCCGTAGTCTTATCAAGCTCGCCTGACTCCAATTTTTCTACAATTTGCCTTACCCCATAAGCTGCATCCCGTTTGGGGCTCCATCCCAATACTTTCTTTATTTTTGCAAAAGAAACTCGATAACTTCTCTTGTCAGGATCACCATACCACTCAATATCAACTCTTTTCCCAGTGAGTTCTTCCACAATTTTTTTCACAGTCTCCCCCACATCTTTTATCTGGTAATTCAGCTCGTCTCCTCCAACGTTAAATATTTCTCCGTTTATTAAAGATTTATCAGCCTCAAGAAGTAATAACATCACATCAGTTGTATCCTCAACATGAAGCATTGGACGATATTGTGTTCCATCTCTCATAAGAGGAAGGGAACCCATTTTCCATGCACCATAAGTCATCCCATTAATAGCAAGATCAAATCTCATTCGAGGACTATATCCAAAAAGAGTAGCTTGTCTCATGACAACAACTACAAAATCATCATCTGCCAAAGGCAACACCGCTTCTTCAGCCATTCGATTAGCCTTCGCATAAGTAGTAAGTGGGTTAATTTCAGAGTTTTCATCCACAATATCTTTCTGAAATCCATAAATACTGCAACTTGACGGCAATATATACCTTTTAACTCCCTTTTTCTTAGCAAGACGAGCTGTACGAGCACGTGAGAGATAATTTATTTGGATAGTTGCTTCCTTAAAATATTCGCTTGATGGATCATTTGAAATAGCAACTAAATCTATTACAGCATATATATCTTCAAAAACTTTTTCTGAAAGAAATCTAACATCTTCTTTTAATACCTCAAGACGTGGCAAATCAAAAGTTGAAGTAGAAATCTCATTTTCTGCGTTAATACCCGGATATTTCCTAAAAAAATACCTATCTACAGCTACAACGTCATAGCCAGCTTTCAATAACTTGGGAACAAGTAAACTTCCCACATAACCTCCTGCTCCTGTAACCAAAACCTTTTTAGCCTTTCTAGACATTCCCATCACTCCCACAAGTATAAAATTAATTAACAAGTATAAAATTAAAACAACCTATAATCCACTCTACACTCAAGTCAATATAGCTTAAAAACAGCCACTCCAAGAAATATTATTTCAACAGTTCATTCCACGCTAGCTCCATCATCCGGTGCTGAAACTCAAACTTCGCAGTCTCTACATTGTAAAACAAAACATTCGCATCTACCCACGCTTGCCCTTCCTCCTTCCTCAGCTTCTCCAACTCCTTCAACTCAAGCTTCTTCTCCTCCGCATACGTCGCTATGTAATCCTTCAAATATCCTTTCTTCAACTCAACCGCTTTCCTAAAACCAAGACGCGCTGCCTCTGATACCACCGTCTCTATCAGCGCAGGATTCCCTCCCGTGTAGCGATAAATCCGCTCCGGCTTAATATCCACCTCGTATTCTTCGCAGTAGTAGCGGATAAGATCAAGCGCTTCTGGACGATCCAGCTCATCCAGCAAGTAAAACTTCATCCTCTCATGCATCCCCGATTTTGAATAAAGCTCCGCATAAAACGTGCTGTCTGAGGTAAGGACAATGACGTGCGCTAAATGTTGGTGCTTCGTGAGCGAAATAAAAAACTCTAGCAGACGGTCAATAAGCTTTTTATCCCCATTCACATACAGCTCTTTCAACACCTGCAGCTCATCAACCACTAAAACAGGATTCTTCACCTTCTTCAAATTCACCGTTATTTCATCAAACAACGCATTTAAAAAGTTCGCTATCTCTACCGCATTTACCTTCTCTTCAAGCTTTATCTCAAATGGACCAATCTTCACCGCCACCTCTTCGTAAAGTTTTTCGGGATAAAACATCTTATACAACACAAGCGCCAAATCCTGTGCATGAAGAATGTGATAAAATCTCAAATCAACGTAGTAAAACGTGTGCGTCTTAGCTAGGCGCTTCATAACTTCTTGCATAAGCGCAGTCTTGCCGCAGTTCGCCTTGCCCGTCACTGCTAGGATCTTATTCGCCTCGTGCTCCAAATACAGCCTCATCCAGCCTATCTCGCGCTCGCGTCCTATAAACACCATTAATTTTCACCTCACAAACAGCAGGAGTGATGAAGGGGATGGCCGGTTTCACCTCCTTTTCCTCACGCTTTCAGCAACTCATTCCACGCCAATT
>JAMOTN010000042.1 GCA_027062325.1 bacterium | reverse complement strand
AACATCAATAGCTTCATCTAGTGCCATCTCAAAAAAATCTCTTTCTTTTCTTCTTACAACTAACACTCGGCACTCTCCACGAGGACGCGGATACTGTGCTATTAAATCCTCTGGCAAATCATAGTCGTACTCCGCTAAATCCAACTCACCAGCAGCATTGTCAATTCTCTCTCTCTTAACACTAGTCATACCTTCACACCCACTAGCCACCTCTAGATATAATTTAGTGATCCTGTCTTCTCAACTACATAAGCCGCCCCTTTCCCTGAGCATAAACCCTCAAAACAGCTTCGGCTAACTTATCCGGATCATGTCTCAAGTACACACCAGCATGTGCCAATGCATCCTTGTAAACATTAATACCCATACCCGTTAAACGTTCATTGTCAAATACTACGGGATACGCCCCTTCCCTCTGGTATTTCAAAAGCAAAGCATCCGTCGGAATATAATTGTTAACAATTATCCAATCAAGCTCAACGTATCTTCTTATAACCTCAACGTGATCTTCTGCCGCCATACCATCAGTCTCATGAGGCTGCGTCATAATATTGCAAACATAAACCTTGACAGCTTTTGAGTCATTTATAGCATCACTTATTCCCTTTATTAAAAGATTGGGAATAATACTTGTAAACAAACTTCCCGGTCCCAACACAATAAGATCAGCTTCTCCTATCTCCTCAAGCACACCTTCAGCTGGCATTGCATTTTCTGGATGTAGTTCAACCCTCACAGGAGGCTTTCTTTTGCCTATCTCACTCTCTCCTGTCACAGTTGTTCCATCATCGTAATGTGCAACCAAAACTACATTTTCATCAGTCGAAGGCAAAACTTTTCCTTTAACATTTAAAATTCTATCCATCACCCTTACTGCAGTTGCAAAATTCCCATCCAATACTTTAGTTGCCGCCGCAATTAAAATATTCCCTACACTATGCCCACTCAACTCGCCAGCACTCGCAAATCTATAGTCAAATATTCTGCTCATTATCTCCTCTTCATCACTCAAAGCTACTATACAGTTTCTAATATCACCAGGAGCTGGGATATTGAGACTTTCCCTCAACTTACCACTGCTTCCGCCATCATCTGCCACTGTAACTATAGCTGTCAAACGATCATTCCTATCCGTGCGACGTTTCAACCCCCTAAGAAGTGTCGATAACCCTGTTCCACCACCTATTGCAACAACTTTTGGAAAATCCACTATATCCCACCTCTTTATGAAGCACTTTTAACCAACTTATCAATGACATTTTGGGGCAACTCTTCTGAAAATCCAACTGCAACTATGTACATTTCTTCTTCTCCTTTTCTCATTCTCTCAACTCTCAACAACCTAGCCTTTCTTCTGTCTAACTCTTCCCCGTTCAGATAAAACCCTATTTCTATTACATTAACAAGGGGAGGTTTTTGCTTAGTGACAAATCTAACTCCCCACTTACTCAAATCCTTAAGTTCACCTTTTGCACTCTTATCCCATACGTACCACGTACACCACACCTCAGGCTTGAACTCGTAATATCTATTTTCAACACGCCTTTCAATCTTTTTCCACAAATTTTTAACCTCTACTAATACCATGCTATTAACAGAATCAATTTCCCTTATAACTCCTTCAAATTCTTCAGTTCCCACTTTGAGAATTACCTTATCCCCCTTCTCCACTTTCATCACCCCTATCCATAAATTTAGAAAGCTCACTCTCAACATCCTTTAGCAACCTCAATTCATAAACGTATCCTGAATCTTGAGTTATAGAGTCTGCCAACTTTAAAAGCTGATAATCAAACTTATCTAAAAAATCACTCAAACGAATCGCTACATTTTCCTCACTTTTCTCAAATAAAATTCTTTCCACTGTTAACAATTTAGCATTCTCTTCTTCCAAGTTATTACTCTTCCATTCAGAATAAGCCTTCTTAAAGTAAGCAAAAAAGCTCTTTGCTATGCTCTGCTTCTGTTGAGAAGTTGTAAAAGGATGCGAATACCAATAGACAAAGGCAATACTTCTTGCAACTAAGGTCGCATTAAAATCTTTATAAGTGTAAAAAGCAAGTTGCCACGACACAGCTGCAAGCATATCATCACGCTCTGATGAAAAGTCAAACTTTAAAAAATTCTCACGCCTATAAGAAGACAACTTTCTGGCAACTTCTACCATCTCTTCTGTAACATCCTCATATCTTAAAAAAGCAAAGTAACACTCAGGACACACAGCCACAATATACTTAGCTGCATCCTCTCCTCGGAAAATAGGCATTCCATTCCCTTTAAAACCCACCACTAAATCATCAACAATCTTCAGGGAAAACTCAGCTCCACACACACTGCACCTCAACTTTTGCGGAGTTGGAACCGCCACCGTCTTTCTTTCAAGAGTCTTCCAGAATATCTCATCTATAAACTCCTTCATGCTATACCTCCAAAATAGCATCACAATTTTGACAATTCTGCCTCAGCCTCGCCTCGCACTTCACTATCAAGAAAATCATTTACAATTTTTTCAAAGTACTCACGCGCCTTATCCTTATCTCCTTTTATGTAGCGCCAATACAACCCATATTCATAATAAACATTATCCATCAAATTGCTATCTGAAAACTTATTCAAAAAATCCACAACTGCCTTCTCAAACTCATCCCAGTTAGCCTCTTTTTTATAAGCCAATATCCGCCAGTAATACACATCATCTAACCATTCGCTATCAGAAAAATTCTGCTCAAACTCCTCTATCTTCATCCCCGCTTCAAAAGCCTTCCCCTGATCAAGAAGTGCCTTTATATAAAGAGCAAAAATCTTATCCAAATCAGGCCTAGCCCGCCCACTCTCTATTATATACTTGTAAACTTGTTCTCTCTCTTCCAAATCCTCAACATGCTCCAAAACTTTAGCCAACTCATCCATAACTTGCGGATAAAACTTTTCATCGGAGTAATCATCTTTCAACTTTTCCAAATATTCATAAGCTTTATTCCAATTTCCCACCTTTTCGTTCAACAGCGCCAACTCATACAAAGTTTTCGCTCTATCAAATCCCAACTTTTCAGGTAGTTGTCTTTCCAAAAAAGTAATCCTCCTCTTTATATTTTCTGCGCTCTTGTAAGGTATCTCAATTTTGAAAAAGTCTTCTTTTTTTCCAAACAACTTTTTGAGCAATTTTTTCTGTCTTTTCAAGAAGCGGCGAACTCTCCTTCCCCTATAGCTTTTCTCCATCCACACCAACATCTTTTTCTTTTCCAACCAGCTATCTGTAAACTCATACGCCTTTTTAGCATACTTGAAATCTCCTGTTTTCATAGCAAGCCGCATATATATCCACCTTGCCAGTTTTTTATTTTTATTTTTCTCCGCAGTGTGAGCAATCTTCTCTATTTTCTTCAAACCTCCCTTATCATCCCCATACGCCTTAAAGTAGTAAAGCACTGCTCTTGCAGAATCTCCCAACTTCTGATAAAGCCTAGCTATCTCAAGCGCTTTTTCAAAAGATGGCATCTTATCAAAATCTTGAAGTAGATGATGCAACTTACAACGTAGATTTGCCACCTCTTTTAACTTTTCTCTTTTCAAATACTTAAAATCCGAACAGCTAACGAGATCCTTTAAATACGAAAATCCAACGGATGTAAACTGAAGTCTATAAGCAAGCTTTAAAGCCTCTTTATCAGACAGTAACCATCCCAGTTTCTTCAAGACAAGCTCTGCTTCTTGAGTCGATAGGGTATTTAACAGATGCTCAGCCTCAAAACTCTTAAGCTTCAGCAACTCAAATGCCAAAAGACCCTTGTTGACAAACTGCTTCCTCGCCAGTGGGTCAACTTCCTTAAAAGCATCCAAGTAAACTACAATATCAGGAACAGCAATCACACCTTTTCCTTTAACAGAACATCCAAAATTCTTTAAAAACTCCTTAACCTTCGTTTCAAAGCTGGTGTCCTTACAATCATTCTTAATATACTCCAAAAGCCTCTTCTTATACTGCACTACCTTTTTTAAAGTTGGACTTTGCAATTTATCATATTCTCCTTTTATGAACCTTGCCAATTCTTTATCAAATTCATCACCATTTTCCAACTCTTCTAAAGTAATTCTTTTAGCCTTTTTCTCAACACTCTCTTTTATCTCCCCTTCGCCAAATTCGTAATAATCAACATATTCTTTCAATTTAGATAGCTCAACTTCAGCACTCGCTGTATCTCTGTTCATATCTTTTAGAGAACCAACCCACTTCTCAAACTTTTTAAGTTCTTTTCTCGCCTCCTTAAACTTACTAAGACGTGCAAAAGCTTTCACTCTAAAAGGAACAATTTCTATTGAAGACATTGTATTTGTAAAAGCAATGATCTTCTCATAATTTCCTGTTTTAAGACATGCATTTAAAACAGGAATTATATTTTCACAAGAGGCTGGATTATCCTCATACATCTTTATAACATCTTGATACATCCCCAACTTATAGGCTTCATCAATCTTCTCCCTTGCATTGACAACGCTACTTACCTGCTCCCTCTTCAAAAAGTCTTTTACATTATTTACAGCTTCTACTTGATCTCTGTGGAAAAACATCTCCTTAAGCGAAAACAGTGAAAACAAAAACTTTCTTTCTCCCGTTGCCAACATGTAATAAGCAACACCACGCACAGCAGGAAATTTAACAATCGCTGCCTTCATATAATCTTCGTTATTATCAATTAAAGCCAATTTAACAGCCGCTTTAAGACGCCAAAATTGATCGTGCCCTTTGTTAAACAGCCTTTCATACCACCTTTTAGCTTCTATATCAAATCCCAGTTTTTCCTCATATATTTGAGCAATTCTAAACATACAAAAGTCCGCTCGTTCTTTATTAGGATCCTCTTTTAAATATTTTTCATACGCTTTGATAGCTTTTCCCCATTGCTGCATCTCATCAAACCATATTGCCTCACTGTACAAATCAGACTTATACGAAAATTTGTCCTTCATCATGACGTACTCGCCAACTTTTAATACCCCGAGCTCTTTTTTCGCCTCGTAAAGTTTATAATAAGGCTTTTCTTCAGCCTTCAAACCTTCTGCAATTCTAACAAGTTCATACAAGATATTTTTTTTATGCAATACTCGATAAAGATACCAATAACCAAGAGTTTTTATCGAATTTAAAACACGACCAGCGAGGTGGTAAAGCCTCTTAGCTTCACCTTTATCCCCCATCTGAAAAGAAGCGAAACACTTGATAAGCCAACTCCAGGAGTAAAACTTCTTATTTATACGCTCCTTTAAAACCCCTTTATAATCCCCTTTCAACAACCTAGCAAACTGACTAGCTAATCTTCCAAGATCAGTTTTTACCTTTATATCCGTTGTAACTCCATCCAAAAACGCAATTATACTCAACTTTTCATCATACTTCTCCAACACTTTTGAGTCAGCTAAGTAAGTCTTTAAAAACTTTATCTCCTTCCAATTTATCAATCTTCCAGCCGGCACTTTCCACCGCCACGATACCGGATCATCACAGTAAGCTTCGACTGCAGCCAGCAACCTAGCCTCAACATCGGTACCATAAAGCATAAGTGTTATCAGCTCATCCGCTGCAAGTTCAGATAAATGCTTATCCTCACAAACCTTTGACTCTGCTTCTTTCCATCCAAGAACCTCCTTAACTCTGCTCTTCAGCGACTTTTTCCATTTATCTAGAAAACCTTGCCAAGCCTTTATATCTCTCACTTTTACCAAATTTTTTAATATGTAAATTGAAGATTCATAGGGCCAACCTTCCAGTATAGCCAAAGCCACAGCTCTTGCCAAAAGGCTGTCCCCTAAACTGCACGTTTTAGTTCCCCTCAAAGCTATCTCGTCAGCAAGAGTAATAGCATACCAGCTTCCTCGCATTGAAAATTTCTTTATTTGAAACCATAACTTAGGATACTTCCCTCCTAAGTAAGAGTCCACCATAGGAGATATAAGCTGCTTAGAAAGCTTTATCACCTTTTGTGGCAAAATTTCAGCCTTCAAAGTAGTAAAAGCCATAAAAATTCCAAGTATAAATAAGTGTGCCCTAATTCTCCAATTCTTCACCACCAGCAACAACCTCCACTTCAAACTACCTCAATATTACCTTAACATCTCTCCACCAATCAGGTACCCTAACCTCCTGTGGTGGATAACTGCTGAACTCCCAAACTATTTTCTTTCCCAACACTTCTAATTTAACAATCTTTCTATCTAATCCCTGCTGCAGCTCTTCTACTAAATTCAACCTTTTCGCTCGCTTTAACAAAAGATAGAGTAGCCAATCACACAACTTCTTTGCTTTATCATACCACAGACTCTCTTTAGCCTTAGAATCACTCAATATCCAAAGCAACCTCTTAAAATATTCAACGGAGTTCACAACATCTCCTTTCAAAATATACAACATCAACAGCTCATAATTTGCCCTCACATCGTCAGGATAAACTCTTATGAATTTCAACCACGCATTAATAAAGTCATCGTAGGTCGCCTCTCCCCTCTTGTCCTTTTCCAAAGCTTCAATATAAAGTTTTCTATACTCAGCCAAAAGTTGCTTCCTATCTTCCTCTTTTATCTCAACCTTCCTTAACAAAAAAACATCCTTGCTCTTTACCTCCACAGTGACAAACTTTTCATCAAATACAACTTTTTTTTCAACCTTAAAAGGCTTCACATTAAAGTAAACAACTTCTGTTGTAGATTTGGTTGAAGCAACTTTAACCTCAGAAGTTGACTTCCTTTCTTTGTAAATCTTCACCTTAACTTCATTAGTCTTTTTCCTAACTTTACGCCGTTCTTCAAGTTTCTTGTAAACAGAAGCTATGTATTCAAGATAAGACCTAGCATCTTTTCCTAACAAGCTGGCTATTTCAAAACACAAACGAGCTAATTCAAGCTTTCCACTATTCAACCAATAAACCCCTTTACTGAACCACTTTTGAGCTCCAAAGTAATCATGTTTAGGATTCTTTTTCAAGCTATTCAACATCTGGAGGTAGTAAGCATTTAAAGAAAAACTCTTACTTTCCTTCTTGCGAGACTTTACCTTTTTTATCGCATCAATTACACGTAAATATCTCTTATAAAAAACAATAACCGGATCATCTTCTCTAAATTTCTCTAGTTTTTCAACACAAACTTTCAACGCCTTCCAGTCACGTCTTTCATAAGCAAGTTTAGCATTCCACCACCATCCCAAGTAGATAGGGTTTTTTAGACTCGGCTTGGGAATCTCTTTAACCGCAAGTATCTCCATAACCTCAGCTGGCGTAAAAAATTTTAGCGCAAATTCAATTGCCTCTTCATCCTCCGGAAAATTCCTTATAGCTTCCTTCACATACTCCTTAGCCACACTCGGCATCTTTTTTACATAGTAAAAGTAACGTGCAAGAGATAAGTATACGTCTGGTTGAGAAGTATTGTCAGAATACACAGGCTCACTAGCAACAAAACAAATAAAAACAAGAAGGGGAGCCACCCATATAAATGTAAAACTTCCGATAATGGTAGCTCCCCTCATAGTGTGCACCTCTTTAAAGTATTGGCTACCTAACAACAAAGTTTACAAGTTTATTCGGTACAACTATCTCTTTAATAATCTTCTTCCCCTCTAGATACCTCTTAACATTATCCAAATTACGAGCTTTTTCCAATACTGCATCTTTGGAAGCATCCTTTTCTATCTTTATCTTACCGCGCAGCTTACCGTTGACCTGAACAATAACCTCAACAGTATCAAACTCCAACATTTCCTCGTTATAAGTTGGCCACTTGCTCCTCACAAGCCAATCATTGTTTCCAAAATCCACCCATATCTGCTGGGTAATAAATGGTGCATAAGGATGAAGCATTTTAATAAGTGCTATAAATGCAACAGCGGCATCTTCATCCCATCCAGCTGAGCCAACCTTGTCCTCTAGCTCATTTGTTAAAATCATTAACTGACTTACACCCGTATTGAGCTCAAAGTTCCTAACATCCTCAGTAACAGCTTTAACAACTCGATTAACCTTAACACCAAATTCTTTATCCTTCCAGTTATAGCCAGCTATATTTACATTCTTCACAGTATCCATAAACTTCTTGAGAGTATCAAAATCAGAATACGCAAGTCTCCAAACTCTTTTAAGAAATCTATGGGCTCCAGCAACTCCATCATCACTCCATTCAAGATCCCTCTCCGGAGGTGCAGCAAACATCATAAATACACGCGCTGTATCCGCACCGTATTTAGATACAATTTCCTCTGGATCTACAACATTCCCTTTACTCTTACTCATCTTTGCTCCGTCTTTCAATACCATCCCCTGAGTGAAGAGTACGCTGAACGGCTCATCACTTCCAACAAGCCCCTCATCGTATAAGAACTTATTTATAAATCGCGCGTACAAAAGGTGTAAAACCGCATGCTCTACACCACCTATGTACCAATCAACGCTTTTCCAACTCTTTACCTTATCCTCATCAAATATTTTTTGACTATTTTTCGGATCCACATACCTCCAGTAATACCAAGAAGAATCAACAAACGTATCCATGGTATCGGTATCACGCTTTGCATCAGCACCACACACCGGACATTTTACCTTAACAAACTCCTCACTTACTTCCAGTGGGCTCTTTCCTTTCTCATACTTGAACTCATCAGGTAACAACACCGGCAGCTGATCCTCCGGAACCGGAACAGCACCACACTTAGGGCAATGAATGATTGGAATTGGAGCCCCCCAGTAGCGCTGGCGGGATATGAGCCAATCACGCAGTTTATAGGTTTTAATACGTGCTCCCTTACCAATACTTTCAAGTTTCTTGGCAATTGCAACTTTTGCCTCTTCCGAATCCATTCCATCAAACTCTTCCGAATTGAGCATGACTCCTCTCTCTTCGTAAGCCCCCTGTGAAAAGTCCCATTCCCTATCTCTTGGCTTTATGACTTCTACAAGAGGCAAATTATACTTCTTAGCAAAGAGAAAATCTCTTTGATCATGCGCTGGAACTGCCATTACAGCTCCCGTTCCATACTCAAACACAACGTAGTTGCCAATCCAAAGTGGAACTTTTTTACCAGTCAAAGGATGCATTACATCAAATCCCGTGTAAATACCTTCCTTTTCTTTCTCCTCTGCAGTTCTCTCATATTCAGGCTGTACCAAAACTTTGCGCACAAACTCCTCTATCTTATCTGCAAGCTCATTGCGACCATTCTCTTTGTGCAACTCTACAATTCTTTCAACAATTGGATGCTCAGGTGCAACCACAACATACGTTACTCCGTATAGAGTATCCACACGCGTTGTAAAAGTCTCTATCTTTTCATCAAGTTCCTCAAGATAAAATTCAAGACGGACCCCCTCACTCTCTCCAATCCAATTCTTTTGCATGATCTTTACCTTCTCTGGCCACCCACTAAGTTTTTCCAAATCCTTCAAAAGTCGGGGCGCATATTCTGTAATTTTTAGGTACCATTGTTTCAACTTTTTCTTCTCAACCTCAGCATCACAACGCCAACACTTCCCCCCTATAACTTGCTCATTTGCAAGAACAGTCTGGCAATTTGGACACCAGTTGACGTATGACTCCTTCTGATAAGCCAAACCTTTTTTAAACATCTGTATAAACAACCACTGGCACCAACGGTAATACTCAGGAGTGTGTGTTGCAACTTCTCTGTCCCAATCATACGAAAAACCTATCATCTTCATCTGCTTTTTCATATAAGCAATATTTTCCTCAGTCCACTTTTTGGGATGAATTCCGTGCTTGATAGCAGCATTCTCTGCCGGAAGTCCAAAAGAATCCCATCCCATTGGATGCAGTACCTCATATCCATTCATCCAAAGATAACGCGCATAGACATCCCCAAGTGTGTAGTTTCTCAAGTGCCCCATGTGCAATCTTCCTGACGGATACGGAAACATTTCAAGAACATAATAGCTGTTATTCTGCCTATAATCAGCTGTCTTAAAAATATCGCTTTTTTCCTGTTCCTGACGCCAGTACTCCTCAACCTTTGAAAAATCGTACTCTTTCATCTCATATCCTTTGGGCCTAGATTCACCGACTTTCTCCTTTTCCATCTCCATATTAGCCCCCTCCTTACCAAACACAAACATAAGCCACTTCAAATCTACAAAAGCTCAGCAGCTAAAGAGGCAAGCTCACTTCTCTCTCCCTTTTGAAGGGCTATAAATCCAGCCACCTTTTGCCCCTTAAACTTTTGGGCCGCATAAGTCAAGCCATTGCTCATCTCATCAAGGTACGGATTGTCAATCTGATATGGATCTCCAGTCAAGATGATTTTTGATCCCTCACCAGCACGCGTAATAATAGTCTTAACCTCATGAGGAGTCAAATTTTGAGCTTCATCAATGATGAAGAAACAGTTTGGAAGGCTCCTTCCACGGATATACGTCAAAGCCTCAACTTCGATAACTCCCTTATCATGCCACATCTCATAATTCTCCATATCACCACCGAATAACAACTCAAGATTATCAGTAATCGGCTGCATCCAGTAACGCAGCTTTTCATCTTTACCACCCGGAAGATAGCCTATATCCTGCCCCATTGGAATAACGGGACGCGCCACTAAAAGCTTAGTATAACTTCTTTCCTCTAAAACTTTATGAAGCCCTGTTGCCAACGCAAGCAAAGTTTTACCAGTTCCTGCTTTCCCAATCAAAAAGACTATCTTCACATCATCACACATCAAAAGCTCAAGTGCAAACGCCTGCTCTAAGTTTCTCGCACTTATTCCCCAAGGCTTGACACCCTGATGGAATATTGGAACCACTTTGTCTCCCTTAACCTTCGCAAGGACACTTCTTCCACTCTTTTCAACCTTTAGAAGAATACACTGGTTTTCATATCCCTCAAGTAACCACTTTCCATCCTTATCCTTCCCCGACAACTCCTGAAGTTTTAAAAGAGGATACGAACCTGCTTCGTAAAAGGCATCTATGACGGAATCATCAACGTAAACAACATCGTAACCTTTAAGAATTTCGGTTACATTAACCTTATCACTCTCGTAATCCTCTGCTTTCAAACCGATACTATCAGCCTTGACACGCATATTTATATCTTTTGTAACTAAAATCACTTGCTTACCAGTATTCTCCTTCATCAATTGGTACGCAACAGCAAGTATGTAGTTGTCAGGTGTCACTTCTATCGGTAGCTCCTTCAAAGTATCTGCAAGGTTTCTCACCTCAACTCGTAAACGCCCACCATTTTCAAGCTCAACACCTTTCATTAAATTTCCCTTTTCGCGAAGAGAATCAAGATTTCTTAAAGCCTGCCTTGTACTCTTTGCAACGCTATCCCTGCGAGTCTTGAGACGATCCAACTCTTCCAACACAACAAATGGAATCACTATATCATTGTCCTTAAAGTTGAAGATGGAATTTGGATCATGCACCAACACATTTGTATCAAGAACAAATATCTTACCAGACATAGAAACACCCCCATTGCCAAATAAACTTAACATACTGAAACTCACCTTTTCAAAGCCTCCCGCTCACTCAAACCTCTCATCCAACAGCTCAACTACTGCCTTTTTGTCCCCAACCTCAATAACTTTAATCTTTCTGTATAGCCTGTCTCCTACAACCTCTATCACATCTCCCTCTTTCACTTCATAAGAAGGCTTTGCTATCCTTCCATTCACTATAATTCTCCCCATTTTTGCAAGTTCTTGAGCAACAGTACGTCGCTTAACAGCTCTACTCACCTTCAAAAATTTATCAAGGCGCAAGTTCCTCACCTCTTTCAACAACTGCTACTATTCCTCGTTCTTTAACCAGCGCTTAAACACATCAAAGTTATCCCAATAAACTTTATAACCAGCCTTCTTTATCTGAGAATCCAACCAAAGATTGTATATCTCCATCATCTTACGGTTAAGAAGACTTTTTCTTATTAGAGCTCTTATTCTATCTTCATCTTGAGCTCTCATCATAGCACCGTACTTCTTACGATATGCCTCCAACTGAGCTTCAACTTCCTTTTCAGTCACAACTATTGGAAGGAACTTCTCAAGATCAGACTTAACTTTATCAAAACTCTTTACTTTGCCGTGCTTCCTATCCATAATTTTAAGAATGTGCCAACCATTCGTTGTATCAATGGCTCCAGAAACCGTTCCAACGTTGTTGTAGAATAAGAAGTTTTTAATCTTCTCTGCAACAGTCCAACCATCAAATAGCTGCATCAATCTCTTAGCACGCTTGGTCTTAAGCGAAAACAGAGTAGTATTTTCATCACACCAATCTAAAACTCCTTCCTCAGTAGCACCTGCTCCATCCGTGTACTTTTTAGCATATTCTCCGAAGTTATCAGAATTCACAATCTTTGCCAATCTATTTGCAAGCTCCATTGCATCTTTTCTTGCAATTTTCTCCGCTAAATCTTTCTTTACCTGATCTTTTACCTCTTCAAAATTCTTTGGTTTTTTAGGATAGACCTTCAAAACATGCACCACTACCCAACCGTAATCGCACTTTTCCGGTCCGAAAATACGGCTATTAAACACTTTATTCACAAACTTTTGCGGCAAGTACGATGAAGAAAACACCACTCCCTTCAAATCAGGATTGGCTCCTTCCTCCCAAACCTCAACCTTCTTACCAACCTTCTCAACACTTCCCTTTTCCTTCAAAGCTTCGGAAACTTGCTGGGCTTCCGAATAAGCCTTATCCTCTCTCTTTTGCTTTTCCACAGCTTTGAAACATTCAGCTTTCACCTGATCAAAGTTAAATTTACCTTCTCGAGTCGCAACATCCAATCTAACAAGAACCTCTATACCATCTTTTAGAGTTAACGGCCCTATTAAATCTTTGGGATAGTTGAAAACCATTGACTTCAAATATGGAGCTATTCTTCCCTCAAACAACTGGGGTGCCTTTCTTTTAAGCTCTGAATTTTCAGGCTGAAGAGTATCATACATCTTACCTAACCTCTCATAGATAAATCCGAAACGATTGGCAACAGATGCGGCAACTTTTTTATCCCTCAACTCCTCCAACATATCTCCAACTCGCTGCATAGCTTCATACTTGGCAAACTTTTCACTCCATTTTTTAACAATTTCATCACGTACTTTTTCAATCGGCTCTTTATAAAGCTTCCCCCTTTTCTTCTCCACAAACACAATGTGCCAACCATAACGAGTTCTAACAGGCTTTGAAACTTCACCTGTAGCTAACTGAAAGGCCACAATTTCAAACGGAGCTACCATAGCATCAACACCAAACCATCCTAAACTTCCCCCATACTTTGCGCTCGGTCCAATGGAGTATTTACGCGCAGCTTCAGCAAATATATCAGCTGCCTTTTCAGGATTTTGTGCAATTTGGGTAGTTATCTCATCTCTTATCCTCTCAGCCTCCTTTTTACTCTTGACTAGGATGTGACGCGCATAAACTTCTGCTGGAAAGTTGTAAATCTTTTCTATTTCTTTCTCCGTTAGAGGTCTTTTGAACTTCTCATAAGGAACATAAATTCCACCTAATTCAGCAACCTTCGAATAGTTAAACTTAGTACTGTTTCTCCAATACTTCTTTGCTTCATTCTCTGTCACTCTTACCTCAACACTGGCAGGATTAAACACCCATACTTCTACCAAAGCTTTACGCGGCGTAGCGTACTTATCAAACTTGTGAGTCTCATAAAAATTCTTGAGCATCTCAGGAGTTATCTTTGCTTCTGCCTCTTTCAATCGCTTCGGAGAGGTAGGATTGATATAAATATCTGCTGGTAATACTTTATCAGGCTCTTGAAAAGCGTATTTGAACTTTTCGTAAAATCTCTTGAGCTTATCCTTTGGAAAGCTGTTTTTAAGCTCTTCAATTATCTTATCACGCACATCCTTCAAAGGAAGCACTACCTCTTGAGTTCCCTTCTTCACTTTAAACTCACTTATATGAGCAGCGTAATAATCAAAAATGTCTTGATCAGTTATAAAGAACTCTCTAACTATGCTTTCAATAAACTTTTTCTGCTGAACCTGTTTTCTCGCAATTTTTTCTATTTTCTCCTTAATAGTAGGATCCTTTTTAAGGTAAAGATTGTAAGTACTCCAATCTCCAAAATTCGCTTTAACTAATTCATCAACCGCTTTTTTAACTTCCGAAGTAGAAACCTCTATCCCCTTCATGCTATCCTTCTCAAACTTGGCCATCAGCAGCTGATACGCCACACTGTAAATTCCTTTCTTATTCATAAAATTTCTTCTCTTTTCGGGCTTCATCATGTTAAGTACACCTGCTACATCTTCTGCTTTAACCTCATAACTTCCACTCTCCATCAATAACTTTGCCGCATCAGATGGAGATAATTTTATCATCTCTTTTTCAAACTGCCGCTGAACAGTACGAGCAGCATGTCTTGCCCAAAATATGTTCCCAGCCATAGCAAACAGAGAAATAACAAATATTGCCGCAACCCCCCAAACAATAATCTTTATTGCCATTTTACGCTTTTTCAAAAACACACCAATCACCCCTTTTGTAAATTTGTGAATGGATTTACAACTCCTTCAATCTTTCTGCCTGATCAAAGGCAACAAGAGCATCAATTATCTCATCTAAATCTCCATCCAAAACTGCTTCAAGTTTGTAAAGTGTGAGTCCTATTCTGTGATCAGTAACACGACGTTGCGGAAAGTTATATGTTCTTATCTTCTCACTTCTATCACCAGTACCAACTTGAAGTTTTCTCTTTTGACTTACCTCTGCTTGCTGCTTTCGCATTTCAAGCTCATATAGCTTACTTGCAAGTATCTTCATCGCACGCGCTCTATTTTGATGCTGACTTCTTTCATCCTGACAAGTCACTACAATCCCTGTGGGAATGTGGGTAATTCTCACAGCAGTCTCAACCTTATTCACGTGTTGGCCACCGTGGCCACTTGCTCTATAAGTATCGATCTTCAAATCCTTTGGATCAATTTTCACTTCAACCTCTTCAACCTCAGGGAGCACAGCAACTGTAGCTGTAGAGGTGTGTATTCTTCCACCAGACTCGGTAACGGGAATTCTTTGAACCCTGTGAACTCCTCCTTCAAACTTCAAGCGACTGTAAGCTCCCTTTCCCTCAATTATGAAAACTATCTCCTTATAACCACCAATGTCAGTCTCACTCGCATCAGCTACACGCACGTTCCATCCTTTTCTCTCCGCATATCGTGAATACATTCTGAAAAGATCCGCAGCAAAGAGAGCAGCCTCTTCTCCGCCAGCCCCTGCTCTTATCTCCATTATTACGTTTTTATCATCATTTGGATCTTTAGGAAGTAGTAAGATTTTTAGACGCTGTTCAAGTTCTTCAAGCTCCCTTTCAAGCTGTGGTAACTCCTCTTTAGCTATATCTTCAAGCTCAGGATCACCACCCGCGTCTAGAAGCTCTTTCATCTCCTCGTAATCTGCCTTTTTCTTTTTCCACTCTCGATAAGCCATAACTACCTCTTCAAGTTCAGCCCTTTTTTGTGAAAGCTCTATTATACGCTCCGTATCAGTTATTGAAGCAAGCTCTTTTTCTATTTCATCAAAACGTTTTTCAGCTTCATCAAGCTTTGATAAAAATTTTGCAAACTCCACCATATCACCCCTTACGCTCTTTCAATAAGTCTCTTTATCAACTCAACAAATTTTGGCTCAACAGAGCGAGCAACCTTCAAAACCTCTTCGTGGCTAACTTCCGGATGCCCTTCCCCTGTAGCCATATCAGTTATAACAGAAATTCCAAATATCTCCTTTATACCCGAATGACGCGCAACAATCACCTCAGGAACAGTGGACATTCCAATCGCATCTCCTCCTAAAATTCTAAACATGCGGCACTCAGCAGGCGTTTCATAAGTAGGGCCGGTCACTGCAACATAGACTCCCTTCCTCGTCTTAACTCCAACTTCAAGGGCTATCTCTTGAGCAAGAGCTACCAAACGCTTTGAGTACAAATTGGTCATATCGGGAAAACGTGGCCCCAACTCATCATCATTTGGCCCTATTAGAGGATTCGTCCCCATAGCATTTATGTGATCCGTTATTATCATCAAATCACCAACTTCAAACTCCCTATTCAAACCACCTGCAGCATTTGACACTACCAACAACTCTATCCCCAAAGCTTTCATAACGCGTACTGGAAACGTTACCTCTTGCATATTCCAACCTTCATAATAGTGAAAACGTCCACTCATAGCCACAACTTTTTTCTCACCGATCTTTCCAAACACAAGCTCTCCTCTGTGGCCTGCAACCGTGGACACAGGAAAGTTGAGTATCTCACTGTAAGGAACTTCTTTCTTATCATCAATATAGTCAACCAAGCCACCCAAACCAGACCCGAGTATTATTCCAACTTGCCAACCGTCTCCTACTTTTTCTTTCAAATAAGAAGCAGTCTCATTTACCATCGCTCTTAACTTGCTTATTTCACTCATCAAACTACACCTCCCAATCTCGTTTCTACATAAAATCCAAAATCAATAGTAATCATACCAAAATGATGGTGTATCTATGAACACCCTATCTACCTTCAAAACCCTCTTACTATCAGCATCAATTACCAAAATTACGTTATCCCCAAAATTAACATCAACATCGTTCATCTCTTTAGGCTTTAATCTGATAAGCTTAGAAGCAACAGAAATATCAATAACCCTATCTGAAAGATTTCTCAAAGTCAACTTCACAGGCATATCAACTCTTACCAGCCCAACTTCCATGGTCTCCGCAGGCATCCAAATAACTTTAGGGTGGTAAGAGGGACTATATATAACATATCTTTCAAATGGAACTAAAAAAACCTTATTTCTAACAAACTTTACTTCTCTCGAACTTACAACCCACGCATATTTGCAATTTTTCAAAATCAAAGGAGCAAGTGAGGACTTTTTTTTATCATTAATGGGTACAACAAATTCAACAGTTGCCGGAACCTCCACGACCTTTTCAGCTATTAAATCCCCAGTATTACTCCTCACTACAGAAACAATATACCTTCCCGGCTGCAACACAATATCCTTTTCAAATGGAACTCTAAACACCTTAAAGTTTAGAAAGGCAGAGTTGTAAAACCCTTTAATTTGAAGCTCCAAATCAACACCTACGCTATAGCAACCATCAATCTCTACAATATCTGCTTTGCCAAACCTTCCAAGTATCTTCACATGCAACACAGGAAGCGCATAACATGAAAAAACCAACATTATCAAAACTATTAACAGAATTGTTTTTACATTCGCATTTCTAAACAACTTCTCCTCATCCTCCCAACAACTTCTTAATTCAATCTAGATTAATTCAAATCAACTTTTTATAACTTTTCAGTTTAACTACGTCCGGAACAAGAATCCCCCCTTGCAAAGACTGCCCCGTTGTAAACATGTAAATTCCAGCTCCTGACAACTTTTCATCAACCTCAACAAGTATCGGTAACACCTGAAGTAAATTTTCAACCTCATCCAGTTTGGTAATGATAACTCCTCCGATCTTCCCTGATAACTTCTCCATTGCTTTGTCAATGATACTTCTATTAACATAGAACTTATCGGTAGCCGCCAAGCACAGTATAACCTCCAAATCTCTCTCAACAGCAGCATTTATGTATCCCCAATCTGACTCCGCTAATGAATTCACCCCAGGTGTATCAACAAGCACCCAACCACCATCTCGTTCTTTCCAATCGCTGAACCACTCTACAAAACTCGTAAAGTCAACAAACTGCTTAACAGCAATAACTGTAGCTTTGCCAAATGCCTCCATCTGCCTATTTGCACCTATTTTAAAAGTATCCAAAGTTACAATAACCAATTTTGAAGCTGCAATATCCATCTCTCTTAACTTCAAAGTAATCTTTTGAATAGTTGTTGTCTTTCCTACACCCGTTGAGCCAACAAACATCATAGCCACAGGTGGATAAGTTATAAGCCGCTTTCTAACAACACGCGAAAGCAACAATTCTATTCCTTTCTCATCCTCGCTCAAGCCATATCTTCCTAATCCTTTTCTGATAACCTCCTTTTCAAGCACAGTCAAGTTCAGATCCTTATCCAACACACTCGATTTTGAGATAACTTCCACACTATTCACAACGTCAGCAAGATTCTGAACTATCTTTTCCAATTCTCCAGTTAAGCTTATAGCTTTTGTAAGTTCTCTACTATCATGCTTTTTAACATCAGCTTGTAAAGTACTCGCATTAATATTCCTATCATTCAGCAAAGAGCTTTCATCAGAGTCTCTCTTCACATCCACACTTTTTTCACTTTTCCCAACAACTTTATTTGGAGAAGTAGAATTAACAACCTTGTTGCTTGAACTACTCTTATTACTTACCAAAGCACCTTCAAGAGTTCTTAGAGAATTCAAAACACCATTTTCTGCCCCAAGTTCTATATGACTTTTTCTTTTGCGAACATTTTTACCTCTATTTTCAAAAACGTCTTTAATAACCTTAAGAACTTCAGGGGATAAAACTTTACCTACATCTTCCAAGTCATTCTTCCCCATTCGATTACTAAACTGAGAAACATTTGAATCAGCAATACCTCTATCTTTATTTTTATTCAATCTTCCCAAACCGGATTTAACATCTACCAAGATATCCTCAAGTTTTCCATACTTTCTACTCAATCTTTTTCTTATTTCAGAAGACAACTCCTCAAACTCCTGCTCATTACTCTTGCTCTTTTCAAAAGTAACACGTGCGCACCAAAGATCATCCTCTACTTCATCTGTTAATTTTTCCTTTATGAAAGCAATTATTCTCTTCATTAAACTTGGCTTTATAACAACCTTATCAACAATTCTATCTCCAGTTTTAGCTATCTCGTCTGTGATCTTTTTCTCTAACTCTTCCCTTGATCTAGCCTTTATAAAGGACATCCGATAATTTCTCAACACCTCTTTCATCCCCATCCCCCTTAAGATTAACCAATTTAGAAACTATATTTGAAAGCAACGAGGAAAATCTACTATCAGGTGCATACTCCACCACCGGCTTTCTTGAAAAAACAGCCTCTCTAAGCTTTGGATCCTCAGGTAACCATCCTAAGAAGTGCACCACCTTATCCGTATATTTGACCCAATCAATGAGCAAATTATGAACCATCTTCGCCTCTTTGTGAGATAAACACCTGTTAACTACAAGATAAAATTCCGATGCACTACTACTCATTATAAGCCCCATCGCATCATTAAGACTAGCAGGATCAGGAACAACTACCAGCACTATTTTATCCGCTTTTTCCAAGAAAAAACGAACTGCACTGTGAATACCAGCTGCCGTATCCAAAACAACTACATCAAACTCACTATCAAGGCCATTTAAAAATGTTTCTAAAACTCTCTTTTCCCTATTACTTAAATCTGCTAATTCAACTACGCCAGAAGGAGCAGGCACTACCCACAGATCTTCATATTGGGGCAACAACTTTTTCAAGGGCAAATCCGAAACAAATACATCTATCAAATTCACTTCAAATTTCTTTCCTAAAACCAAATCAACGTTTCCAAGCCCCGTATCTGCATCAACCAACACCGTTTCAAAGCGCTTTGATAAAAGTAGCGACATATTCACAGAAAAATGAGTCTTTCCAACGCCTCCTTTGCCACTAGTAACAGCAATTAACATCAAGCTCCCCCCATTCCACCTTTAATTTTCTATATTTCATCCACCAATTGTAGCTCAACGTGAGCCTGCTCAATTTCCTGTATAGACAAGATATTCGCATCCGGATAGTAATTCTCCACCATCATTCTTATGGCACGTCTCACCATAAAGTCACGCGTTATCAAAACAAACACTCCATACTTTGAAACCATATCCGTGTACTTTAAGCTGAACTTTGACAAGAACTTTTCAGCAATATCTGGCGGCAATTGATATTCTAACAATCCATACTGATTTTGCGTCTTGTACTTTTCCAGCTCGTCGTAAGTCTGCATTGACAATTGGGTATAGTACAAAACGCCGTTTATGGCAAGTGAATCAACAATCTGAGGACCAAGATAAATTCTTATAAACTCTACAAGAACCTCTGGAATTTTGGCAAAATCTCCCTTTTCCACAGTATCTAGTATCGCCTCAAATATTAACGCAGCATTTTTTATAGAAACACGCTCCATCAAAAGGTAAACCAAAACTTTATGTAAAACTTTTAAAGGAATCTCAGCCTCAACTTCTCCAACCAAAGTTGGATACCTTTCGCGCACTGCCTCCACAATCTCTTTAACATCTTCAAGTGTCAGCAATTTATAAGCCTTTCTCCTCAAAACCTCACTTAACCTCGTTATAAACACAGTTGTTGGATCCACAACCAAATACCCTGCCTCTTCTGCTTTATCTACATCTTCCGGAGATATCCAGTAAACCTTTATTCCATTGACTGGATCTTCATCTTCTATGCCCTCAATCTCTGCAACTGGCATCTGAGGAATTGCAAGCATTCTATCCGGAAAAATCAAACCTTCTACAACCTTTACTCCCTTTATCTTTATCACATACTTGTTTGGATGAAGATTGAGATTATCCCTTATACGAACAGGGGGTATAACAAATCCTAGTTCTTCAGCTAACTGCCTCCTCAAAAGCTTTATTCTCTCTGGCAGATCTCCACCATGCTCCCTAGCCACTAGTGGAATCAAGTTGTAACCTATATCTATCTCTACTAAATCCAAGCTGACAACTTCTTTAGGTGTAGTTGGAGCAATCTTTACCTTTTTAGCCTGTTCTTCCTTCCTTTTCTTCTCTTCAAGTTGTTTCGCCATCAATTCTTCCGCTTTTTCTCTCTCAAGCCTTGCCTTTCTCATCTGCCATGCTCCAAATGCTAAAATTCCAGCTACCAAAAGGAATGGTATTTTAGGAAAATCTGGAATTAAAGCAAACGAAGCCGCAAAACCTGAAGCGATAAACAAGACCTTCTCATCATAAGCAATATTTTCCAAAACTTCCTGCGAAAGAGCCTTTTCCTCAGCCCTTCCTCGAGAGATAATTATACCCGCAGCAATCGATATAAGTAGTGCTGGAACCTGAGATACTAATCCATCTCCAACCGTCAAAAGCATGTAAGTCTTAGCTGATTCTGCGAAGGTGTATTTTTTAAAAGCAACGCCGATTATAAATCCACCAATTATATCAATCATGGTTATGATTAATCCTGCAATTGCATCTCCCTGGACAAATCGCGAAGCTCCATCCATCGCTCCGTAAAACTCCATTTCCTTTTCTAACTCTTTTCTCATTGCCCGTGCCTGTTCTTCAGTAATAAGTCCCTGCTGAAGTTGACTATCGATTGCAAGATTTGCAACAGGCATTTTATCCAATGCAAAACGAGCCGCAACTTCTGAAATTCTCGTAGCACCACGAGTTATAACTACCAGCTGAATAATTATCAAGACGAGGAATATGATAAATCCAACTACATAATCTCCTCTAACAACAAAGCTTCCAAATGCTTTTATAATTTGTGAGTTAAAAGCCTTCCCTAAAGATAGAATTAGACGAGTTGATGAAACATTCAAAGCTAGTCTAAAGAGGGTCGTTATCAAAAGCATTGACGGAAAAATCGAAAATTCTGTTGGTTTCTTTATGTAAATAGTGGTCATGAATACCATAACAGAGAAGGATATGTTAACCGCAAGCAAAATATCTAACATAAATCCAGGCAAGGGAACAACTATCATGACAACCAAAATTACAAAGCCAATGGAGACCAAAAATTGCATAGGAGTATTTTTGACCTTTTGTAGAAAGGTAACAAGTAATTTATTAAAATCAAAACCTTCCTTTTCCTTCTCTTCAGTTTCAACTACGCCCTCTACCTCAGGCACTCAAACCCCTCCAACCCACACAAACAAATAATCTTCACTAGCCTGCACGCTGTTTCCCCTTCTTTGCCTCCATTGCCTTGTAATACAAGGTAAACAAAACTCTAAGCATTCTTGAAGGCACAAATTCCCCAACAGGCACATTAAAAAATAAGTAGCGCGCCACTGCAGGACTTCTTACCATAACAACCCCGAATTCTTCTGCCCATCCTCTTATCCTTGCAGCAGCTTCATCTGCCCCCTTGTAAACCACCAACATCGTAGTCTTTTTCCCCTCTCCCGGCACATAAACATCTTCAACTATCTGCAAAGCAACTGCAAAGTGAGTAGGATTAGTCACAACCATGTCAGCTTGTGCAACTCTCTCTTTAGAACTTTGGGACAATATCTGCCTTATTCTGTTCCTGATCTCCTGCTTTACCTCTGGTTTTCCTTCAGTGTCTTTAATCTCTTGCTTGTACTCCTGCAAAGTCATCTTTATATCCTCGTTAAACTGCCACCTCTCATAAAAAAAGTCCAGTAGGGCAATTATTAGTATTATCACAAGAAATTTGGCAGTTATCTTTATTACATTCTCCACCGCTATACCAATGAGAATACTGGCATCATATGGTTGAGAAAACATCAAAGCTAGCATACTTACAACATCTTTGTAAAGCACCAAAGCAAAGATAACAAATTTAATCAGTGTTTTCAAAAGATTGACGATCGTTCTTTTATTAAAAATTTTCCTTAAACCGCTTACGGGATTCAACCTATTAAAATCTGGAGTAAGAGGCTGGACTGAAAAATAAATTCCAACTTGGGCAAAATTGACTGCCAATGCCACAACAAACATCAAAACCAGAAAAGGCACTATAACTCCAAATGAATATGCAGCCGTTTTTTCTGCAAGACTCACAATATCAAAATCAAACTCTCCCCATATACTCTCAACATAACTTTTAAAACCCTTGTAAACATATTGAAGAGACAGAAAAAGAGAGGCAAATCCAACACCCAAAATAGCAAGGTTATTTAATTCCATACTACGGGCAACTTGTCCACTCTCTCTAACACGTCTTCTCTTCCTCTCTGTAGCCTCAAACTTCTTCTCTTCAGCACTGTCATCTAAAAATGCAAAAAATATTGGTGGAACAAGTAAACCAAAATCCCCTAACCAAAAATTCTGAATAGTCTTTCCAAAAACCTTTAATAAAACACTTTCAAAACCTACCACCTACTCTACCCCCAACACCTCAAACCAACCATCTATAAAACCATTTGCAAAGTGAAATAAATACTCCACCCCGAAGTAAACCATCAAAAGGCCAAAGATCAGCTTAATCGGAAAACTGAACATGAATAGATTTAGTCCTTGCATCTCTTTAGCCATAAAAGCAAACACTAAGTTCAAAAGCATTATTATTGCAATAAAGGGCAAAGCCAACTCAATAGCACCAAGTAATACCAAGGAAAAACTCTCTGGTATCTTCAAAAGAGAATTAGGAAAATGCATAGGCGGAAAAAAAGCAACACTTATTATTAAGTACTTCATTATCTTCTCTACACCATTCCCAACGCTAACCCATATAAACGTGGCATAGAGGTAAAACATATTTGAAAGAATAGAAATATTCATCTGCGCAAGAGGATCTATTATGTTCATCATCCCAAACCCTACCTGCTGATCAACAAGCTCTCCTGCCATCATAAAGGCATCAAATATTATTCTTACAAACACACCAAATAACCAACCAACCACAAACTCCATTGCGACCCTTCCTAAATTGAACCACGTCACATCCACATACTTAACAATACCGTGGGACATGACAATCCCTTTCATAACCTTGAAATTAGGCTCAAACACTTTATTTCCAGCATAACTTGACAAAAGCTTCCATACATCATCCAAACTGTAAAGCATAAAAGCTATCATTAGGGCAAAAGCCATTTTAATACGAGGAGTAAACAGCTGTCCTGAAAAAAACGGAGCTACAAACACGAAGCCCACAACACGCGCAAAGTATGCCATAAATGCAAGAACAGCTTTAGGATTAATTGTTATTTGTGATGCTAATCCCCCCATATTACCCCCCTAAAAACAGTATTATTAAACCTTCAATACTCTTCTCTCATAGCTCATTTACCCAACCAGTAGTTAACATTCAATACCAGAGTTTGCGTGTAATTTGTCATAAACTTAACCATCCACGGCCCAAGAACTGCCAAGACTATAGCAACAACTATGAACTTTGGAACAAAAGTTAAAGTCTGCTCCTGTACAGAAAATACAACCTGAAATATGTTAACCAATACACCAACCACCAAACTCGTTAAAAGAAACGGTAAACTCAGTATAAGTGTTGCTTCAAAAGCACTTCTTATCAACTCTAATACCAACACATCCTCCATCTTTTTTGCTCCCCCTTAACCTCTCACTCCTTAGGAAAAACTCCTAACCAGTGATCCAATGACCAAATGCCATCCGTCAATCATCACAAAAAGCAATACCTTGAACGGAAGTGAAATCATAGCAGGAGGCAACATCATCATTCCCATTCCCATAATCACACTTGCAACAACAAGGTCTATTACCAAAAAAGGTAGCATTATAATTATTCCTATTTGAAAAGCTATCTTTAATTCACTCACTACAAAAGCCGGAGCCAAAATTATCCAAGGTATATCATCCATTTTTTTCAACTTACTCAAATCAAAATTTGCAAGTTCTGAAAAGAATAAAACACTCTTTTTACTCACATTGTTTACCATGAATTTTTTTACGTAAAATGTAGAATCTTTCAAAGCTTGTTGAAAAGTTTTTTCTCCTTTTAAATACTTTTCAATGCAATCCGAATTTATTTTTGCAATAACACCTGCCATTGTATAAAAAGTCAAAATTAGAGCCAGAGCTATCAGTATCTGATTAGAAGGAGTAGTTTGCAATCCCAAAGCCCTTCTTAGAAAAGAGAGTACAACTATTATTCTGGTAAAAGACGTAAACATTGCAAGAAGTAGCGGAGAAACAGCAATAAGAGTTAGTATTATTAGAAGTCTCAAAGATTCTGCTAAATTTCCAACGTTTAAATTCAAAACTACCCCCTGCGTTGCCATAAATCCCTCATCCCACTCCCAAGACTTTCAGCATCAAAATGAGATAAAATATAATATCAGCTAGGAGCAATCAGTGGTATTAAATTGTCAATTGACAATCTTAATTTTAATACAAAATAGATCAATTTGCAGTAAGGAGCGTGGTTAAAAAATTAACACCAAAGCAACCAATATTAACCGCTTAAAAAAACTTTTAGAAAGTCCTTTTGAAAGCGACATAGAGATAGCACTAACAGAATTATTCGCCAATCCGACTTTGGAGCTAAAAGATCAAGTAGTAAAACTCTGCTCTTTTCCTAACCCTTCCATTGCCATTTTAGCACGTCAAGTATTAAAAAAGATTGAAGCAACATGTGAACCTAAAGACATAAGTAAAAAACGTGAAGAAGATATAAATTACCTTCAGAATGTTATAGCAGGAAAAGAGGTTGGAGACGCAAATCGAATAAAGAAGTTGTTGTCAAGCAACGATAAGTTCATTCTTTCCTCCGCCGTTAAAGCAGCAGCAGTAGCACTCCAAGATAAAGCAATCCCTCTAATAATACCGTTCCTATCGGACTCAGATCCACGTGTCGTCGCAAACACCATAGAAGCTTTAGATCTCATAAGCGCAAAAATCCCGGAATTTGTAATTGAAAAGGTCTCCTCCCTTCTTGAGCATCAAAATCACCGTGTAGTAACAACAGCTGCAGAATTTCTTTTAAAACACACAAAATCCAGAAAAAAAAGCGATATAATCAAGCAGTTATTTAGATTATTTGCCAGTAAGAAAGAGAAAGGTTGGAAGCTCGCCATTCTAAAAACTCTATCAAAATTTAAATCATTCACTATATCAAAGTTTGCAGAGAAAGTGATGATCGCAGAAAAAGACCCTAAAATAAAGCAGCTACTGAAAGAGTTAGCAACCACTTCATCTATAAAATCAAGATCACTAGATGAAAACTCTTCTAAGAAAGAGCAAGAAAAATCTTCTAAAAATGTTAAAACTCAAAAGCCTCACAATATTCATTCTCCCAATCAAACCCAAAAAACAAAATCTAAGCGTAAATTCATAACATCCGACCAGTTTCAATTTCAAACTCAGAGCAATTCAGAGAAACCATTAACTCGAAAATTAATAATAATGGCCACTGTCTTAATCCTTGGTATAAGTTCAAGTTTACTAATCTTCAAACCAAGCATCAGAGACAAACTCATGTTTGTTCTGGGTATAAACTACGAAAACTGGCTCAAGAATAAACTGAAAACTGTAAAAAAACTTATAGACAAAGAAGCTTTCAACTCTGCCTATATCTTACTTCAGGAAGTTGGAGAAAAAATTCCTAGCAACCTAAAAGAAAAACTCAATAAAACTTATGCATACCTCTTTCTTTCTTGGGGGCAATCTTTAAGACTTTCCGGAGATAGTGAAGAAGCATTAAAAAAACTTATTAAAGCTTGGCTCTTTCAAAATGACAAAACCATAAAGGAAGAAATTGTTTGGTTACTAATAGATGAAAGTAACGTTAATTTGCTAATGAAATATTACGAAGAACTTAAGGAGATATTATACATCTCAGATTACGAAGAGATACTAAAGATGAAACCAACGAAGGAACAGAGAAAGTTTCTAAAATTTTTAAAATCGAAAGATCCATCATTGTATAACAAGATAAATCTTTAGTTAATTTTGGGTGGTGTATCATATGCTTCAAGAAAAAAAACTAGAAGAGTTGAAGAACGTTTTAAAAAATGCCTCTTTTTCAGAAAAGTTATACGCTGTCTGGTTTCTCTCTATGCACCTTGATAAAGAAGAAGTCGTCGATACATTTATAGAAAACCTATCCAACACTGACTGGGGAATAAGAAAAAATATTGCCGAAAAGCTCATTGAGCATTCATCTCCGTATATAAAAGAGAAAATCAAGGAGATACTCAAAGAAGCGCTCAACAATTCGCAAATAGACGAAGACAAACTATTTTGGTGTATGCACATTGCAGCTCATATAAAGGAGCTGATCAAATTTATCATTCCTTTTTCCCGCCATCCAAACACATCTTTCAGAAAATACTGTGCCATAAACCTTGGAAAAGCAACACATTCTTCAGAAGCTCTCTCAACTCTAATAAACATGCTGTCCGACTCCGTTTGGAGTGTGAGAAACGTTGCAGCATCCAGTATCGAAAAATTTGGAAAAAAAGCCATCCCTGTTTTAAACAAGGCTTTTAAAACTGGAAACGAAGACGTAAAATACTGGAGTATAAAACTGATGGGAAAAATCGGGGGAGAAGAGGTACTTGGAGTCTTTGCATCAATTCTAAAATCCAATAATCCTAAACTTCGCTTTTACGCTTATACTGCAATAAGCGAGATCAACAGTGAAAAAATTCTTCCATTATTACTCAAGGGACTTTCTGATAAAATCTGGAAAATTAGAGTAGAAGTTGCAGGAGCAATTGTCAAACATTACGACAAGTCTATTCTTCCAACTCTTGAGAAATATTACGAGAAATCCGATATTAACACAAAATTTTGGATAATTCAAATAATTGCAGAACTTGCAAAGGAAGAGGCTTTGCCCATAATAGAAAAATTCATAGAAAAAGCATCCGTTGAAGTTAAATCCTATTGTATACAGGCAATGGCCTCTATAAACTCTGAAAAGGTAGTTCCCAAACTTGTAGAATTTTTTAACTCAGAAAGTTGGCTACTCAGAAAAAGAGCAAGTGAAGCCATAATATCAATAAATCCAGAAAACCTATCCCCAATAATCGAAAAATTAAAGTCTGAAGAAGAAAACGATAGATACTGGGCCATTAAAACGCTTTCAAAACTAAGAGGTGGGCGAGAAATATTGGATAAATTTATAGAAGAAGCAGACAAAAAGAGCAAAGTATTTTTCATACAGATTTTATCTGAGATACCAACTATTGAACACGCTGAAAAAGTAGCAGAATTTCTCACTGATGAAGAATGGCTTGTGCGCAAAGAAGCTGCTCAATCTCTTAAGACTTCCTTCAAAGAATTTGCTTTTGCCATAGTATTTCCAATGCTTTCGTCCTCAAACCCGGATGTCAGATTTTGGAGCTGCCGCATCATAGAAAGTGTACCTGTTGACGAGGTAGAACTACTAAATCAAGTTGAACAGGGGGATAAAAACTCTATGATCGCCTTAGCTACCCGTTTGAACAATGAATTTTTCAACAAACTCATAGAATGGATTAAAAATAGATCCCATCTTTTCTCAACTTTTCTAGATACAGTACATCCTCAGATAGGTCCCAAATTCGTTAAAGAAGTGATAAAGCTGGCCAATGAAACCTCCGAGTGGAACATAATGTACAGCTTAGCTTTAATTTTAGAAAAAGTAATATCAAACTGGGTGATAACAGCTATAGAATCTTACTCAACTATTACCAATCGAGATCTTAAAGCTTTCCTCGTAAAACTTCTTGCAGAAGTGAAACAAATCGATAGCATTGAATTTCTTTTAAAAGCAGCAAGTGATGAAGATCAAACAGTAGCATTTGAAGCGATTAAGGCATTGGTAAAAAATTTCAGAAGTGAGTACGTATTCAACGCTCTATGTAAAATTGTCAAAAAATCAAATCCCGAAATTAAAACAGCATTTTTAGATCTAATACATGGTCTTCAAGATAGAGACTTGGCAATTGTGGCTTTAGATTTTGCTTTAAAAGCAAAAAGAGAAGAAGAGCAAAAGTGGTTCATAAAGCTCTTTGCTGAAAATATGCGCGGGGCCAATAGCAAAAGCATATTATCTTTCTCAAAAATAAACCCTCAGTATGACAAGCTTATAAAACTAGCTATTAAGTATTTGCAAGCAAAGGTTCAATTATAGAATTGTATGGCTCCAAATTGCTTCAATTTGACTTTTTTTCTGACAATTTTTAAACTTATAAAGGGGTGATTCCCTGCATAAGTTATTACCGCTATCAGCTTATCAGCAAAATCAGCTGCTGCCCAGGCTTGTAAATCATTACTTTCTAGTTTGTAAGGTAAGTTTTCAACTTTATAAAGTTTAGCAAATATTCAATTCAATATTGGGTCTTAGTTAGTTTATTAGCCTTACATTTGCTTGTCAGTGCTTTCTGGCGTAATTGATGTAATTTATTGATTGAAAGTAATTTATGTGTTAAGATAGGTGTCTTGGGAAAATGGGGACTGAATCAAACAGTAATAACATACCCGAAAGGAGGGATCGAGATGAGAAAGCAAGAAATTGCAAAGAGAGTGATGAAGATTCTACAGGAGAAGGGATTGAGCAAAAAGATTTCCATCCCGCTGCTTCTACACATTTTGGGAGCATTTGAACTGACTGTATTTAACGCATTGAAAGAAGACGGATTATTCAGAATTAGAGGTGTAGGTACTCTCAAAGTAGTTGACGCAAAACCAAGAAAAATCAAACATCCAAGAACGGGAAAAATTATAAATGTCCCGTCACGCAAAAGAATAAAATTCATTCCCAGCAAAAAACTAACTCAGGAGTTAAAATAAATCTCTAAAACTGCAAGGGGGACTTTGTGAGAATGAAAGAGTTACACCCAGATACATTTATTTTTGTTGTAGCAACAAATAACCCTCACAAAGTCATTGAGATAACAGATAATTGGGAGGTGTGGTGTGAGGAACAAAATCTTAAATTCAGCTTCTCAAGTGATAAAGATGAACTTCAAGCTCAGCGCTTAAAAAATTTTTTACTAAACGAACAAACGTTTGTTCGTTATGAATCGAACAATACATACTGCAACAAGTCGCACTTTAATAACACCTTCACAGCTAAAAATTTAAATTCAACAAATCTCTCAAATAAAATAAATAATTCTCATGCCACACCTCCATCTTTTCCACACCCTTATATTTCATCTAACAACTCAATCACCCAACTACTGCTAAAAACTCTACTACTAAATTTAAAACTCAATTACATAAAATCTTACCAACTCAACTTTCAAAACTCTTTCCTAACTGTCCATTTCACAAATCTTCCTATAGAAGTGGAAGAAGGAGACAATATCTCAGTAAATGCAGTAAACAAATCTATACATGCAACTTCTAAAATTTTACAAAAACTTCTTTCAACCTCTGTAAAGGCAAAATCTACTCCTTCATCTTTCAACAAATCCTCGAATACTTTAAATTCTCCTCACATTCTCTTATCCATCATAGGCGAAGACACAGGATTATACCTGCAAGCCTTTCAATCATTTCCTGGTCCAAAAGCAAAACGCATAGGTGATACAGATGAAGAAAGGTGGAGGATAGTAATTGAAAAATGCAAAAGCTCTAACAACTTTTCTGCCTTCTTTTTAACTATTGCGGCAGCAACTTTGATATCAATTAATGCTGGTTGGGGCATACATTTGAAATCCCACCCATTCATAGCTCAAATCTCTCCAACAATATTGACAACTGGAAGACTTATGGGAGAAATTCTCACCGCACCTAAAGGTGCTGGGGGATTTGGATATGATCCCATCTTTTCACCACATCGAAATGAGTTTAAATACATTCCGGAACAACTTGTAAATACTCACTTTTCACAAAATAGCAAACCTTCACTTGCTGAAATTCCCCACCTTAAAAAATTCATCTCTCATCGCTCTAAAGCCATGCGTAAAATTTTTGATAGAATATTTTTACTTAAAAGTGAATAAAAGTCATCGAATTACTCACTCCTAATCAAGTCAATTCCTTGGTAATTAAGAGGTGGGGATCATGTCTTCTTCTAAAAGTAAAGCTTATTTAAAAAAACTTGTGGGTATAAGTATCGCTTCTATTCTTTCTATTTGGGCAGTCATGTCTGCAACAAAAGAAAATGCAAACTTCTTTAAACTTGTTCCGCCAATCGTTGTCATTATGCTCGCATTCAGCTTAGAAGAAGCTCTGTTTTCCATAACCCTTGGAAGTATTTTAGGTCTTGTACTGATAAACTTGAAAAGTGGAGCAAGCTTTTGGACATCTCTTAGTAATTCTCTTATGGATTTTCCAGCCAAGGTAATAATAAAGGTACTCAGCGATGCAGATCACGTTAAAATAGTCGTATTCTCCCTGATGCTTGGGGGCGTTGTTGGAATAATATCTAAGAGTGGATCAGTAATGAATCTAGTAAACAAACTTGCAACTCGCATAAAATCTCCCCGTGCTGTCCAACTTTTCTCATTTTTATTAGGAGTCGGAATATTTTTCGACGATTATGCCAACACTTTAATAGTTGGTAACACATCTCGGCCTCTAACAGATAA
This sequence comes from bacterium, assembly GCA_027062325.1. Lineage (GTDB taxonomy): Bacteria > JAMOTN01 > JAMOTN01 > JAMOTN01 > JAMOTN01 > JAMOTN01. Next base: position 3,615 of record JAMOTN010000042.1, on the reverse strand, counting down.
GTTTAAAATATCTCGTGAAAAGCTTGCTTACATAGTCGACTCTACCAGTGCCCCAGTAGTTGGAATGGCAATCATATCAACTTGGATTGGATATGAATTAAGCGTCGTTGGGACAAGTTTCCAAGTTGCAGGGTGGGGAGAAAATCCCTACATTGCCTTTTTAAAATCAATTCCTTATCGTTTTTACACAATCGTAGCCTTATTCACAGTACTTGCAACCATTTTGCTCCAGCGCGAAGTATCACCAATGTATGAAGCTGAAATAACAGCAAGAGAAGGAAAAAAAACAAAAGGCTGGGTAGAGGTTGGAGGGGAAACTAAACTCGAAGGTAAATCTTTAAAAGGAGCTGCTTGGATAAGTGTAATAGTTATTGCTTTTCTCATATCTTCAATCATATTTTTCTTAGTAAAAACCGGAGCCGATAACACAAAACGTAGTATATTTGAAGCCATTAGGAGCATCTCCAACTTAAAAGATACGATCTCAAATGCTGACTCTTTTTCTGCTCTACTATGGGGTTCATTTTTATCCGCAGTTCTGGCATTCACACTTGTGGTATTAACTGGAGCCCTAAGTGTCAAAGAAGCTATGGAAGGTTTCGCTGGGGGAATTCAAGCAATGGTTACTCCCATCCTTATAATGACTTTGGCATGGAGCCTGGGCAAAGTGACACAGGAACTAGGTACAGCTAAGTACGTTGTTGAGATTGTCAAAGGCAAAATTCCTCCATTTTTGTTTGCATCAGTGGTATTTATAACATCTGCAATTACATCATTTGCAACAGGCACTAGCTGGGGAACAATGGCTGTTATTTTGCCAATGGCAGTACCTGCAATAATTGCGATGGATCCAAAGTTCTTGTATCCTGTTATTTCCGCATGCCTTGCAGGAAGTGTATTTGGAGATCACTGTTCTCCAATCTCCGATACCACCATAATCTCTGCCATGGCTTCTGGTTGTTCTCTGATAGAACACGTAAAAACACAGCTCCCATATGCTTTATTTGCTGCACTATCTGCTGTAGTTCTCTACATCTTATCCTCCGTAATTCCAGTAGTACTCCTTATTCCTGTGGCAATTGCCATTCCCTTCATATTTATAAGAGCAGTAGGTAAAGTAGTTGACAATGATACAATATAACTCAAAATTTCAAATTTTCCATCAGTTTAGTGGCAAAGGAATTAATTAACAATCTATTTTCAAAAGAAGTATAAAACTCTTTCAGCAACTTGTAAAACAAAGGTTGGGCTTTTATTTCCAGTTGAGTCAGAGCATTTTTCCAATCCTCCTTATCCCAGAGTGCTAACCTAAGCCTATTAGTCAAAAACCACCACACAATCTCTTCCTTGACTAAATAATCGATCTTAACTATCCCTTTTATAAACTCATCCAAATTGCCTGACTTAAATGTTAAAGCCCTTAAATTTGACTTTTTACCTTCTAACAATCTAAATCCTGAAGCTGCAGCTCCAAAAGCAATCCACTTATTTCCAATCCAGTAATTTAGATTGAAAAGGCTCACACCTTTCACACTACGCGCCAAGTTTGACAATTCATACCACGCATACTTCTCTCTCAAACGTTTCATTCCAGTAAAGAAAATATCGAAAACATCTTCATTTTCTAACATGTCACGTTTAGCATAAAATCCGGACACTTTAGCTTTTTTGAAAAACACAGTATCAAGTTTTTCTTCCAACCAATACACAGAAACACTATCAGGGAAATAATAAAAAATCTGCTCTACATCCTCTAAAAAAAACTTTGCATAATAAGGCACGTATATCAAATCGAGGTTGATAGCAACACGCTCAAGATCTGCTTGTCTTAAAAATTCCAATAATTCAAAATTAGTTTCTCTTTTCCTACCTATGAATCTTCTGACTGAACTTGAAAAACTTTGAACTCCAACGCTAATTCTAAGTTTATTCAATTTATGTACTACAAGCCTAATTAACTCTTTTATCCAAGTTAACGAAGTGCTCTCCGATATTTCAAGATTCAACTCACCAATGCTAACTTCCCAACCTTCCAAAAAATTTAGCAACTGCTCCAAGAACTCTAGAAAATAAAAACTATCAGAAGGAGTTCCACCCCCAAAGTACAAATTTAGCTTATTGTACTCTTTTCCTATCATCTCTTTCTCAAATACGATCTTAAAATAAGTTAGTAATCGCTCATAGTAAAATTTTAGATCTAGGCCCCTAGTCTGAGGTATTTTGTAAAAATTGCAGTAGTCACACAGTGCTTTACAAAACGGAATATGAAAGTAAAAAAATTCCTCATCAACGCGTCTTGAATAAAATAACTTCACTAACAGCTCCTTCTCTCTCAAATCGAAGTAGTAATTTCTTAAGTCTTGCGCCATTTATCCCACTTCCTCCTGCTGAATAACCTCCCAAACTATTTTTACCAACAACTCTATGACAGGGTATCAATAAAGGATAAGGATTTCTCTTCATAGCAACTGCAACTGCTCTTGGATGAGTCTCCAAAGCTTTTGCTACACCACCATAAGTCACTGTATCTCCGTAGTCCGTATTTTCAACTAACCAGCGATAAACCCTTTTAGAAAAGTGGGGTACTCTTCCAAAGTCAGCCACATCAACCAACTTATCCCAGCTAATTTTCTCTAACTTAAAATAATTTTCGAGTAGAGAAAGCACTTTATGGGTAATATCAAAGTATTTTACAGACATCTTAATAGTCTGCTCATTAAAATTTTCATCTTTCAAAATGAGAATAGGGGGGACTTTCATCCCCCCATCATTTTTACTCCATTCTCCCAACTGGACTCTCACTAACTTAATATCTCTTCCTTCAAAGTAACTTAATCTTAATAATATGAACATTTTTTCAAATAACCTGATACTTTTCCTTCTCCCTCCTTATATAACATCAACTTTATCAACAAGCCCCGCCATTTCAAGGACTCTCTTCACATAACTTGTACCAACTTTTATCTTCACTTTTTTATTCAAAGTCTCCTGTTTTTTCAAAAAATCTATGAGGATTGCCAATCCTTTACTCGTTATAAGACCTGTTTTTGAAAAATCTATAACAACATCCTGACCTACAAGTTTCTCAAGTTTATCCTCCAAAAGTTTAGCATTCGAGTACAGCAAATTTCCTTCTACCAGCAAATTAACTACACCTGTCTCTTTATCTTTTACTGCTCTTATCTTAACATCTGTTAAACTCAACATCCCCCACTCCTTAACTCCGTAATAATCACATCCACTTTGACACAAATTACATCTGTTTCACCAATACAGCAGTTCCAGTCATACGAGCTCCTTGCCCCAACAAATCCGTTATCTGTTGGTTAGCCTCTTTCATCAAAGCATTGCGCTGACTAGGATCCTTTAACTTTTCCACATTTGAAACCGCACTTGACGGACATATATTTATACGAGTGGTATTTCCTATTATATTATGCTTATGCATATATAGGAATATGTGAATAACTCTTTGATCTACTGGATCTATGTAACCGCAATTTCCAGAAGAGCCGGGACCTGCAAACTCCATAGTTGCATTAAGAGTATCTGGCAACTCTAATGGATTTCCGTTCGCATCAGTATAGTTATCTATATCAACTAAACTTCCATTTG
>JAMOTN010000041.1 GCA_027062325.1 bacterium | reverse complement strand
GGTGGAATGGATATAGCAGAAGCAAAGGAAAAGAGAGAGCTTATAGCATACTTTAAAAAAATGATAGAGTTTAAAGAGAAATATCTTGTGTTGGAGTTACAAACAGCTTATGCGAATCTCAAAGATGCATGGGATAATATGAAGGTTTACAAAGTTGCGGTTAGTCAAGCAAGAGAACAATTAAAAATTGTGAGAAATATGTATAAAAATGGTATGGCAAAGCTTGTTGAGTTGCTTGATGCAGAAACTGCTTTGGAAAACACAGAGGTTAACTATTGGAAATATGTTGCTAAATTTTGGCAGGAATTTTTCAAGGTTTTGTACTATCGTGGTTACATTGTGAAATATGCTGATAAAATTGATCTTTAAATTTTGAAAGGGGGGATTTAGGTGAGAGAGAAAATAGTTTATTTAGTTGCATTGGTGGTATTGTTGTCTTTTTCTTCTTTTGCAAATGAATGGAGAGTAAAACTTCAAGAATTTGATGATTATTATGCTTTTCCTGCAACTGTAAACTACTTCCAGACCATAAAAATTTTACCAAAGGCAAATGGATTTGTAGAGAAGTGGAATTTTAAGGAAGGAGAAGATGTTAAAAAAGGTGATGTACTATTCACTATTTATGCTCCTGAAATAAAAGCGAAGTATGAGCAGGCTAAGAAGATGTATGCAGAAGCAACGGAGGCAATGAATGCTATAGAAAGTGGAATTAAACAGGTTAAGGCGGGTTTGGAGCTTGCAGAAAAGACCTTCAGGCGAATTTCTAACCTTTACAAGAAGGGATCTGCTTCAAAGCAGCAGTATGATCAGGCGCTTGCTCAGTATAAGCAGATGAAGGCTAAGTTGGATGAATTACTATCTAAAAAGAAGACAGTTGAGCTAAAAATTGCGCAAGCCAAAGCAGGGTTGATGGAGGCACAGACTTATGTCAATTACCTCACAGTTAAGGCAATGTACGATGGAGTGGTTTTACAACGTAATATAAGTGAAGGAGATTTTGTTGCTCCTCAGATGCCTATGCCTGCGTATGTTTTAGGAGCGTATCCTTTAATTGTTGAAGCATACCTTCCGGAAAGCACATGGGGGATGGTGAATTTGGGAGACAAAATAAGGGTTAAGGTTGAATACCAGGATAGATTGAAATACTGTAAGGTGTGTGAAGGCACAGTGATAGTGAAAAGCAAATCGGTAGATCCTATGAGCAGGACTTATAAGGTTAAGGTTCAACTTCCTAATATAGCAAAGCATGATGTTGTTGCTGGAATGTATGTAAAATTGTTGATAAATGTTGGAAAAGTTAAGGGGCTAGTAGTTCCTATTGAGGCTGTGAAACAAGAAGGAGAAATAACTTATGTAAAGGTGAAAACTTCTTCAGGAGAAGTAAAGAGAATGATAAGGTTGGGCAGAGTCGTCAATAATGGAAAGTTTGTGGAGGTTATGAGTGGGCTTGAGGAAGGAGAGACAGTTGTTTATTGAAGCCATCTGTTAAAGGAGGGATGAGTGTGCAGAAAAAAGAGATAGGAATAGCGGGAAAACTTGCTCAGTTTTTCATAAATTCTCCGCTTTCAGTGTTGCTTACGATTTCGTTTATCGCAGTTGGCTTATTTGCTCTTTACATTACTCCCAAGGAAGAGGATCCACAGATTAACGTTCCAATGATAGACATAATGGTTGGTTATCCGGGAGCTGATAGAGATGAGGTTAATCGATATGTGATTCAACCCATAGAAAGAAAGTTGGCAGAAATAAAAGACATAGAATACTTATACTCTACTGCACGAGACAATGGCGGTATGATAGTTTGTAGGTTTTATGTTGGAAGGGATTATGAAAAGAGTTTAGTTCAGGTATATGACAAGTTAAATGCTGTAAGAGAAAAGTTACCAGAAGGAGTTATTGGACCGCTTCCAATTTTAAGAACAGTTGATGATGTACCAGTTTTAGGTATAACGCTTTACAGCGATAAGTATACTCCAGAACAGTTGAGAAAGATTGCTTTGGAGTTAAAGGATATTATGAAAAGAGTGGATGGAGTAGGAGAAGTGAAAGTGGTAGGTGGGCTGCGGCAGATTTGGAGAGTGAAATTGGACTTAGATAAAATGGCAGGATACAACGTTTCTATTTTGCAAATTTATCAAATTTTAAAGGCTATGAATGTAAAGATTCCAATGGGGAATATTGTTAACGACAACACCGATTTTATAGTTGAAGGTGGAAATTTAATTTCTTCAATAGACGAGCTGAGAAACATAGTGGTTGCAGTGTATAATGGAAAACCTGTGTATTTAAGAGATATTGCAGTAATAGAGAATACAGCAGAGGAGCCGGAGAACTATGTAGCATTGTTTGAGAAGAAAAACAACGAGATGTTTTGGGCTGTAACTGTTGAGTTGAAGAAGCAGAAAGGGAAAAATGTTGTAGATATAGTGAAAAATGCTTTAAAAAAATTGGATGAAGTGAAAGATAAGCTGTTGCCAGATGGGGTAAAGATTGCGATAACTAGAAACTTTGGAATAAGTGCAAAGCAAAAGGTCAGGGATCTGGTGATAAACCTAGTTCAGGCGATAATAATCGTTACTTTGATTATGGCAATTTTCATGGGAATGAGAAGTGGTCTTGTTGCATTCATTTCTATTCCTACTACTTTGGCGTTAGCACTGTTTACAAACTACCTTTATGGTTTTACCTTAAACCGTGTTACTTTGTTTGCCCTGGTGTTTGTCATAGGAACACTTGTTGATAATACGATAATCATCACGGAGAATATAGAACGACATTTTAGAACGGAGAAAAAAGCTACTGAGGATATAGTTGTGAAAGCTGTTGATGAGGTGGGAAGTGCTACTATTGTTGCTACGATAACAGTTGTTCTTTCAATTATGCCAATGGCTTTTGTTACGGGATTGATGGGACCGTATATGAGGCCAACACCTGTTAATGGTTCAACCACTATGATTCTTTCTCTTATTGTGGCATTTGTTATTGCACCATACTTTGGATATAGACTTTTAAAGAAGGTGGCAGAAGAAGGAGAAGAACGTTTTGATATAAAAAAGACTTGGAGATACAAAGCTTATGATTCTATCCTGCAGCCAATTTTGAATTCAAGCTTTAAGAGTTGGATGGTTGTACTTGGAGCTGTTATTGTTACTTTACTTGCAGTTGCGATGCTTCCTTTAAAAATGGTATTTGTAAAGACACTGCCTTATGACAACAAGGATGAATTTAAAATAATTTTGAATTTCCCGGAGGGGACAAGCTTAGAAGAGAACTTTAAAATTGCAAGTGAGTTTGCTCGATTTGTGAAGGATAAGGTTCCTGAGATAGAAAGGGTGGTTTGCTATTCTGGAGTAGCAGCTCCAATTTCACTTGCGGGATTGGTGCGTCACTACTTTTTGAGAAAAGGTCCAGCAGTTGCGGATGTTCATATCATTCTTAAAAATAGGGATTATAGGAAAAGACAGACCCATGATATAGCAAGCGAAGTTAGGAAAATGATCCAGCCTCTGGTGAAAAAGTATCCTGGCCTTGTAGCTAAAGTTGTTGAGATTCCACCAGGGCCTCCTGCAATGGATTCAATTGTTATAGAGGTGTATGGACCAGATGAAAAGAAACGTTTGGAAATTGCGAAGAAAATAAAACATATTATGGAAACTACTCCTGGACTTGCAGATATAGATTGGTATGTTGAAGCTCCTCAAAAGAAAATTGAATTTGTGGTGGATAAAGAAAAGGCTACGTTGAATGGATTTACTCAGCAGGAAATTTTAATGGCACTTAGAGGGTTGACGGCAGGTTTTAGGCTTGTTGCGAATGCCAAAGGAAAAAAGGAACTTCTATACATTGAGATTAAACCTGAATTTTCCCAAAGAAATAATATAGAAAAGCTGCTTCATGTTCCGCTTATCAACAGAATGGGTAAAAAAGTTTATCTTTCTGAACTCGTAAAGGTTAAGGAGACAACCTTGAAACCTTCCATATATAAAAAGAATTTGCGCCCTGTGGTTTACGTTCACGGGTTAGGAACTGGTAAAGTTGAAGCTCCCGTTTATGGAATGCTTGCCATGAAAAAACGCATAGCTAAGGAGTTGCCGTATGTTAAACAGTATGTTGGGCATTTGCCTCCAAATACTGCTACTGAATACAGCATTAAATGGGATGGACAAATTCAAAATACCTATCAAACGTTTAGAGATTTGATTTCAATCTTTCTTGTGGTTGTTGTGTTGATATATATGATATTGGTGGGAAGTACCGGTTCAATGGTTGCCCCATTTGTGTTGTTGGTGCCAATCCCTCTTGCAATTGCGGGAGTTTTACCGGGGCACTGGATAGTGGATAAGTTGCTGGGAGGGATATTTTTCAGCGCTCCGAGTATGATGGGCTATATTGCAAGTGCGGGAATTGTTGTGAGAAACTCTGTGTTGCTAGTGGATTATATTCAAAACATGTTGAAAGAAGGAGTACCAGTAAAAGATGCGATAATTACATCTGGCGCAGTAAGGGCTAAGCCAATATTTTTAACGGCTGTAACTACTGCTCTTGGAGCTCTTCCGTTGCTTACCGATCCAATTTTCAAGGGAATGGGAATATCTTTTCTGTTTGGAGTTACTACTTCTACTGCTTTGACATTGATGGTTATACCGGTGATGTACTATCTCTTTGAGGGGAGAAAATTGGAGAAAACAGCTGAGTAAATAAGTAATTTTGTAAATTCTTAAGCTTGACTTTGAGATGGGACTGCTGGCAATGGAAGCTGGCAGTCCCCTTTGTTTTTGCTTTAAATTTGAATTTCTTAGATTGCTTTTTATTTTATGAATATTGAAAAGTGCTTTTCTAATTTAAGAATAGAATTTTTAAAGGAGAGAAATAAAAATATACCATTCTTGGTTATTTGAAAATTGTGAAGCAATATGTGAAAGTTATTCAACAGTTTTGGGTAAACTTTTTCAAATGAAGGGAGAGATTTTATGTTTAAATCTGATAGTTTTATTATCCTGACTAATTCACTATTTTTAATCAAAACGGCGAAAATTTTTTCGTCAATTTTACTCATTCCAACTCCGAGAATAATAGTGTCTCTGTTTGGTAGAAGTAGGGCACCTGCTGTTAATGAGTCGATAGTTGCGAGGTTTGGAGAGAGAAACAGAAGATTTACTTCCCGTGTAATTTTGGTAGGAGGATTGGTTGATAAATTTATTGCTTTTATAAATGGTTTTATCATAACGACATTGTGTTGATTATTTGAGTTGTAGGTGGAGAGTGGAAGATTAAATTTTCGAGAAGGTTTTATAGAGTTCTGCTCCTGTACTACACACTTGCTTTTTTGAGGTGAATATGAAGGAATGGGGGTGGAGTTTATAGAAGAGGGATTTTTTTCGATTTTTTCGAAAGGCCAAAGTATCAATTTATCCTGAAGTGTTATAAATAGTTTTTTTGAAAATGTGAATATGTTTGTAGGTGTTGAGTTGGATTTCGGTATATTAATTTCTTGAACAGTTATTGGTTCTAACTTTTGATTTACAAGTTTTAGTATTTTCAGTTTTATCGATTTTGATGGAATTGAAAAAGTAATTGTAGCGATTAAATTATGATAAGGTGTAAGAAATCTTACAAACGTATTTGAAGCGTCAGTTGAGGGTTCAAGATAAGTAGGAAAGAAAAGTAGTTTTTCTTTGTTTAAAAAGAAAATGAAGGGTGTAAGTACATCTTTTAAGAAAACTTCACCTACAATAGTACCTGTTTCAAAATCTATATCTTCTGCTCTGAAATAAATAGTTTCCCTTGATGCAAGTTGAATTAACTTTTCTTCTACTTTATCTATCTCTTTGGTGGTTGATGATATATGTGGAGTTGTTAGGGATGGAGTGTATGTTATTTTGAAAAAGTTTTCAAAATCTGTTGTTACAAGTGATACTTCATTTGATGTTGACGTGATATGCAAAAGAGAGAAAACGTCGGAAAAAATGGTTTTGGAGGAGATCACTTCTTTTGAGGAGAGTGATAGGATTGAGAGTTTATCATCTGAAATAAGAATATTTGTACCGTATAAAGTTGGAGGGATTACATTTAGTGTGAAAAAGAGTGGAAGGAAGAATGGAGCTATGGGAGATTTAGTTGAGGTGCAGTTTTTGACGGAAATGGAAGATAGATACTCCTCATTGCTTGAAAAATGAACGTTTAGCAAATAGGCTTTTGAACATGTAATTACCACTGGTACTTTTTCGGCGTTTCCATTAATAGGAATATATTTTTTTGATTCGCTGGCTGTAGATGTTGAAAATATTTCCAGTGTGGATGTGGATGATATGAAAAGGGAAGAGTTGGAAATCGCCACTCCTCTATTTGATGTATCAATTGTTATAGCAATCAAAGTAACTGTAGTAAGGATAAAAAGAATAACACTGTTTCTAAAAACCTTCAAGTTTTAACTCCCCCAGGTGATTTGTGAGAGTCCACACCACACCTGTTTTATCTACAACTATCCACCTTGCGCAATCGTAACCTGGATATGAAGGAACTTCTGTTTTAGTTAAGATTTTCCTTCCATTGGCTTCTACTACAGCAGAAAGAGATGGAATTTCAGTATTGGATTTTACTATGAAGAAGTAAGTTTTATTGAAGTTTTTGGAAAGAATAGGATCTACTAATACATACTCATTTTTCTTGTGGGGAATGATTGGCTTAATTAGTTTAGATTGAAAGGGGATTAAATTTAGCTTGCCTAACTTAGATACTTTAACTGTGAACAGTTGTTCAGAAGTTGTATCACCCACCATTAAATTGGAATTGTATGTAAAAAATTTGAACAAAATAGTGTCTTCTGTATTGTCTGGGAATGAGACTGAGTCTATGAGATTCCCTTTGAAATCTATTGATTTAACTCCATTTTGTGTTAGAAGAATAATAAATTTGGAAAAGACAACCATGTCTATTGGAGCTGCGGTATGGGTTATAATTAAACCTTTAAATTTTCCTTTGGAGTTGAGCTTTACTATGACACCTTCTTTTCTCAAGAAAAAGAAATCTCCGTGCATTACATCAAACGATATTGGAGGTGTCCATTCGAGACCAACTGTTTTCCTAGAACCTGAAAGGAGTTTTACTTGACTTGTGAGAATTGATGGGTTTATGGGAAA
>JAMOTN010000040.1 GCA_027062325.1 bacterium | reverse complement strand
CAATTCAATTCCATTCACTCTGGCTTTCCCCTCATAAGGGAACATCTTCATAATTACTCTCAGAAGTGTCGATTTACCTTCCCCACTCTGACCAACAATACTCACAAACTCTCCCTTTTTAACTTCAAAATTTACCTCTCTCAATATTAATTTATCTCCTATCCCAACTTTAACCTCTTCAAAATTCAACCTTTCAAATTCTCCCTTTAGCTCTTGTCCTTCATTCCAATTGCACTCAGGTAAATTTAAGTAATTATTCAACCTGCCAAAAACAACTTTGTAATTTTCAAAATTCCCAAGTTGAGAAGTTAACCTTTTTGCAGGCAAAAGGGCTCTTGCCATCGCAATTAAAAAAGCCATCAATTCTTGAGGTTTCATAACCCCCATGAAGACACTTTTTCCACCAACAATTAGTATGAAAGCAATTCCAACAGAAGCTGTTATCTGAATCGAGGGACTCAATAGGCTTACAACCCTAACACTTCTTAAAAATTTCTTAAGATAATCCTTGTAAATTTTCTCCAAAAACCGCTTCATAAACTCATCCTTACGATAAACGTTGACAACATCCACAGCATCTATGGCAACATTAACTCTATTCAAAAGCGAGCTGTAAGCAATCCTTGCCTCTGCAATATGTCTTTTCAAAAGGGTTGTCAACTTTCTCACAATCAAAGCAACAATCGGCAAAGTCGCAAGTGAAAACAAAAGCAAACGCCAGTTCAAGTAAAGCATAAAACCAAGCGTCATAATCAAAAATAAAGTTCTACCTATGACATCTATTATGGAAGAGTAAATTCCTTGAATTATCTCAAGATCTGCAGAAGCCAAATTTAATATGTTTCCTCTGTCCTTTAATTCCTTTCTATACGGTGGTAGCTTAAGCAACTTTTCAAAGATTTTTATACGCAAAGTGTAGTTCAAAAAAGCCCCCAACCATCTTACTGAAAACTCCTTGGTGAAAAACATTACGGAGGCCAATATATATGTCACAACTATTCCAACAGCTAACCCTACAAGTGCTAACAAATTCTTCGTATCAAAAATCACTCCAAACAGCTTCATTACCAACCACGTTGGTGCAAAGTCAAAAGCACTGTGTAGAACAGTGGCGACTATGGCCATTCCAAAGTACTTTTTTGCTCCTTTAAAAGAAAAGAGGAATTTTAAGTAAGTTTTATAATTTTCTTTCAAAATTTCTCCTCCCTTCTTCACTCAATTCAACTTACCCTACTTCATATCAATCAAAAGAGCCGCTAACCTTTCAAAAACACTTTTCTCCAATTTCAAAAGCCCCCATATCTCTTCAAAAGCTTCAAGTTGAGATTCTCTATCCAGCTCTTCCAACTCCCTTTTTACTTCAAGCGGATCAAAACCTCCTATGAATTCTTTAACAACCTCCCTGTTCAATATCAAATTTGGAAGAGAAAAGTACTCAACATCAACCAACCACTTTCCAACAATTCCTGCTAACCAATCTGGCTTGTAAAAGGTAACAAATGGTATTCCCAACAAAGCCAGCTCAAGCGTTACAGTTCCACACTTTGCCGCAGCTCTTTCAAATTCCACAAAAAAAGCATAGCGTTTACTGTAATCAGTTATTACTTTTTTAGCTACTCTTTTCTCTTCTACAAGTAAAGCAAACTCTTTTCTCACAAGTGCACAGTCGAATTCACTTCCCCTAAATAAATCAGTGTGTCTCTTTATCTCTCCTGCTCTACTTCCCGGTAAAAACAGTGTCTCTGCTCTAAGCTCAAACTCCCTCGGCACATCTATCAATTCAACCAAAGGATGCCCAAAGTAAAAAATCTTTTTGCTTCTTGGAAATATCATCTTGAGTTGTTCATATTCAAATGGCAATATACTAACTAAAGCATCGGCAACTTCGTGAAACTTACGTATTTTTTTTACTCCTCCCCACGCCCAAAACTTGGGTAGAATAAAGAAAACAACTTTTTTCCCATTCTTTTTAAGCTGTCTCGCAAGGTGGAGATGAAAATCTGGAGAATCTATCAAGCAAGCCACATCACACTCATAATTTCTCCAAATAGTTTTTATATAACGCGGTAGATTTTTAAAAATATCTCCTATACCAAAAGCAGCATCAAACGCATATTCATTTGAAATCCTATTACTTTCAACTAGAAACTCTCTATCCGAACGATGGGTTTGCAATCTAATCTCTTCAGAATTCAACCCAAACCTTAAAAGAGCAGCACATAACTTAATAGCGTAATTTAAAGCCGAATCTTCAACTGCCGAGATCAACACTTGCGGCAAAAAACTCTACCTCCTCACTCATTTTTTCTAAAATTTCAAAGTATTTCTCATCCAAATCTAATACCACTCCTTCCCACATAACCACACTAACCCTTGAGTTACCATCAGTCAGTTTCTCCAACGACTCTTTCATCTTAAAAATTCCCTCAAAAGTTTTCTTTCCCACAACCGGCACATCAATAAGCAAATTCTGATTTGGTCTCGGCAACTTAAAAAACACCAAATCAAATTTCAAATCCATACCCTCAGAAACTTCTCTACCTCTAACACCTTTTTCTATAAACTCCAATGACTCAGCTAACAACCAATCTGTCCCTCCTGCCCCTTCTGAAAACAAGAGGCGCTCATTTAACCAAATGCTAGCCTGATATCCAGTAATTCCATTCAAATCCAATGCCTTACTAAGAAGTGTATCATGGTAATTTTTAGCCCCAAGCCTTTGAGCAAACTTCCCCCACACTTTCCCTTTTGCAGCAAAGTAATCGATATAACTTTCAACACTAACTCCATAACTTTCAAGCAAATTCAAAACACTTTTTACCGCTTCTTCATCATGCTTGCCAGCCACCAACCTTAAATTTTGAGGTATGTATCCTATCATCATCAATCGATCAACTCTCAAAACCTTTAAAGCTGCCAGTAACTCCTGCAAAGCTTTATCAACACTTTTTTCTCTCAATACAATAAAATTTCTGCCATTCTCCTTTGCTCCCAATTCAGCGTATCTATCGTAAAAATCAGCAAAAGTGAAGTACACATCAAAACTTGCATCCCTAAAAACACTTTCAGCTAAACTTCCTCCTCCTAAAAGACACGCCCTTTTCACCGTCATCCAACACTCCTCCTTACAACCAACCTATCTACAATAAGTCAGATTACTCGCTATCAACTTCTGAGGTTGAAGTATCAGACAAAATCAAAGATTCATTGCCCTCATCCACATCAGAAGCTCCATCTTCTTCAAATGTCTCCTCTTTACTAACTTCCTGATCAACATTTAACTGATCTGTATTTTCTGGAACCTCTAATATTTCTATGTCTTTTATGAAAACATTCTCAGTTAATCCAGTCTCATATTCAACAATCACACTTTCCAAAACAAAATTTCTATCAGTAACAATTCCTTTTTTCTCCCCTTTAACCAGCACAATTGCACCAACTGGTGGATACTTTTTCTGCTGCTCCTCATAGTATTCGCTTTCAAATTTTAAACAACACATCAATCGTCCACATAATCCACTAGCCTTCAACGGACTTATCGAAAGATTTTGCAACTCCAACAATTTTATACTTATAGAATCAAACTTTCTCAAAAACAACTTACAACACAAAACTCGTCCACATATCCCAAGTCCACCTTTTAATCGCATTCCATCTCGTACAGGTATCTGCCTAAACTCAATTTGAACATCCAATCTTTTTTGCAAATTTCTCAAAAGTTGCCTGAAATCTACTCTATCTTCTGCAACGTAATAATAAATCACTTTCCCTTCCAAAATAACTTCAGCCCTTACAAACTTCATAGGTAGCGACAACTTACTAACCTCTTCCATAAATATGGAAGCATATTCTGGAAGTTTATCGAGGAATTTCTTCATCAATTCCACATCTTTATTCGTCGGTCTTCTTAAAAATTCAAATACCTCTAAATCATCATCCCACCCCTCTTCTATAACTGTGACTAAACGCACCCCCCTTGGTGAATCCACAACTATCTTTTCTCCTAAGTTCACCGATTGTGGAACCTCTACATTTGCAACAAGTGGGGGTAAATAAGACACTAATACTTTCTTCATCGGCTCTGCCACTTCATCTTTAGCCCTTACGTCATAATCAATCTTCTGTCCCTTCTTCTCCTTTTTCTTGCTCTTTTTCTTTTCTCCTTTTGTTTTACTATTTTGCAAATGAGCAGTTTCAGAATGAAAACTTTTAACCTCCTCAGCCTTTTTATTAAAATTTCTTGTATCCTCTTTTTCTATGGCAATTCCTTCAACATGTCGTCCAGCACCTTGACTCTCACCTTGTTTAAGCTTTTCTTCCTCTATACCAGAAGAGGAACTTCTTTCTATATCCCTACTTTTGATGACACTCTTTTCCTTATCCCACTTCTTATCAAACCTTCTCTTTCCAAACTTAAAGTTTCTATCATTTTTTTTCCCTTTGAACTTCTTATTTCCCTTTTTACTATTATTACTCTTATTCTCCTTTCTCTTACTCTTAAACTTCCTTTTATCTTTATTCCTTTTTTCTTGATCTTTCATTCTTATACCTCCCTTACTCCGTGAGTAATCCCAAAATTTTAAGATCTGCATTGTAGCTTTCTAAACTAAATCGAGGCAGATAACCATTTTTTTCTTCAACAAGCACAGCATAAAGAGCATTCTTTAATCTTAATGGAAAATATTTGCGCTCAGCTTCAAAATACTCCTCCAACTCCCCCGGAATACTTTCAAACACCAACTCCACATACTTATCAAGTTCTTTTAAGAACTGATCGTAGAGCAAAACTCCATTCTCAACTCCAGAAATTGCTTTCTTGAGCAATTCCCTTACAATTCTATCTGCGGCATCTAAGTAATCAACTATTCCCACAACTGTTTCAGAAAATTTTGAAATATCAGGAGCAACTGTCAAAATTGAAAAACCAGTATTAACCAACGAATTTGAAAACCTCTCTAAAAAACTAAAACTCTCTGAAGCCAACCTCACACGGTAACATCGGCTTTTTATAGTATCAAGCACCTTCCCCTCATCAGTTACAGTCAACACAAATTTTGTATTCTCACTCTCTTCCAGCACCTTTAACAAAGCATTTGCCGCCTCAACTGTCATAAATTCAGCTTCTTTGATTATACAAACTCCACCACGCTGCATTAGATCAAAATTTTTTACCTCTCTTACAAAATCTATGCCAATTTTCCCACCTTTAGGCCAAACTAGAAAAAGCGACTCATACCCTTTAAACAAACTCGAAGCGAATTCAACATCCTCCAGATCCCCTACCAATAACCTGAGCGTTAATCTCAAAGCCAACTCAAATTTCCCCGTATCTCCATCTCCTATGAACATAACAGGATATCTCAATGTATTCAGATCAATATCGCGAAAAAACTTCAATCCCAACACCAATTTACAACCCCTCCAATTCACCTAAATACAACCTCTATAACCAGAGCACACATCAAAGCTATTAAGCTTGCCAAATATACAGAAGAATAGAAGACTGTCATGTAAAACAACACAGGAAGAGAATATATCAAAATCGCCACATGTGTACCAAATTTACGTTCTAAAATATGATGAATATGATTTCTATCCTCTTTGAATGGGCTGACTCCCTTTACATACCTGAGCACCGCTACTGTCACCAGATCTACAATTGGCATCACCAAGGCAAACACCAACCAGTAGTTATTCGTCTGCACAAGCACCATCCAGGTAGCAAAAGCTAGCAACATACTACCGCTATCTCCAAGAAAAATACGAGCTGGTTGAGCGTTGAATATGAAAAACATAAGCAGAAAACCCAACATAAAAAGTAACATTATACTCCTGTTACCGTACATCAAAAGCACCATCAGTACCAAGAAAGTATGAGTTGCCAGCAAACCATCGATCCCATCAGAAACCATCATGGCTGGAATAACCACAACAGCAACTATCAACCAACCAAGCATAACCGGTTCACTAAATCGAAACATGAGAAATATTAAGGAAAATACAACTATGAAAAACAGTTTTTTTTGCCCCTCAAGCTGAAACACATCGTCCAAAAAACCAACTAAAAATGCCAACAATAAAATCGAATACTCCTCTAAACTCAATCCAAAAAACAAAGCTAGCGTAAACGTTAAAATCAAACCAATACCACCAGTTCTTGGAATAAGCCTTATACCAATGTTGTCTAATATCCTAAAATTCCAGCCAAACCACCGGGCAAAGTATATAGAAAAGTAGGAAAACGAAAACGCTATTATTACTTCCCACCCGAAGCTTTCCATACTACCCCTACCTTAACCGGATGCAGTCTATCACTGTCTTCCAGCACTTTAAACCAAACTTTGACTTTCCCATATTCTTCAAGTGCATTTATCAGCTTGGCAATCTCAGATAATTCTAATACCACAGCAGGACTTGCCACCACGTATCTTCGGCGCGCAAGCTCCTCCAATTTATCCTTTATGTCTCTAATTTTATCAAAAAAACTGTCTCTATCTTCTACCGAAAACTCAATAGGATGTTCTTTCAATAACTCCTCTCCTTTTCTAAAGACTACCTTATTTTCAACAACTATGAAACTTACTTTCCCAAGTTCTGATCCCTTCACTACATTCTCAAGAGCAATCATCGCTACAATTAACGAGGTACTCTTATCAGCTATGCTTATTTTCAACTTTTCAACCTCTTCTCTTATCTTATTTCTACTAGCTCTAACAATGACACCATCACTTTCCAAAGTGTTGAGTATTAGTTCAACTGCCTTCTCCACACGTCTCAACCTCTCAACATAGCTCAAACCAGCAGGTAGGTAAACATATCCTAAAAGATCAAATCTCGTCACTATAACCTGTTGACTCCTCTGCGCTGCAAGTTCCATACGCAACTTCGCAGCTTTTCTCGCAAGTTCTTTAATCTCAACCTCATAACTTGCCATTAGAGACTTTAAACTTTTTAACTGAGCAGTATATTTATCCATTTCAAAAATAGCGATGCGAGCTTCCTTTGAAAAAGTGACAAGAACAACAAAGGTAACAAGCATGATAGATATTCCAATAAATACTGTAACTATCTTAGCCGTGGTTTTAGGCCTCAATCCAAACAACTTTATTCTGCGCTTACCAATTCTGTGACCAAGTAAATCTCCAAGATAAGCTATAACTCCACTTGCCAACACCAAAACTATTATT
>JAMOTN010000039.1 GCA_027062325.1 bacterium | reverse complement strand
TGGTTCTCCCAATGTTTTTTTAGTTTTAGCAGGAGATATAGATGAGCAAGAGTTAAAAGTTGTGGAAAGTGTTTGGAGTGAGTATAAATTTACAGCTAAAAAAGACTTAGGGAAAGTTGTAAGGGCTGAAGTTAATAGAAAAAAAAGTATTTACTATTCCAAAGATGTTGAGCAGATTCACGTATGTTATGGAGGACCGGCTGTTGGATACAGTTCAAAAGATAGATTTGTATTTTGGCTACTAAATGCTTATCTTGGTGATGGAATGAGTTCTGTTCTTTACAGAGCCTTAAGAGAAGAAAATCCTCTTACTTACTCTGTTTACAGCTACTTTTCTCCCTATAAAAAATACGGGGAATTTGTCATATATTTTGCAACAATTCCTGAGTTGTTTGAGGTTGGGAAAAATATGGTTGATGAAATACTCAGATCTTTGAATGAGCTAGATGATAGCACTCTTGAAAAAATTAAAGGAATGGTAAGAAGAAGAGTTTTGATGCGACAAGATTCTGTTACTGCTATGACGGCGACGGTGGCGCGTGATTACGTTTACTTTGGGAAGGCGAGAAACTTTAAAGCTTTATTGGATGAAATGTGTTCTATCACAATAGATGATGTGAGACGAGTAGCTAATGAGTATATGAGACCAGAGAAGTTGAGGCTTGTTGCAATAGGGCCAGAGAAGTTTAAAGAGCATTTTTATGAAATTGCAGAAACTGGAAGTTAAATTGCGGTGTGGTTTTTTATTATTTAGTTACGTTTAGCGACTTCAGCATTCTATTTAGAATAAAGCTGTAGACAGTAACCTTAATACTCCACTCTATTGTGGTTGCTATCCAGACTCCCAGAAGTCCAAATTTTAATATGATTGCTAGGGTATATCCTAGACACACGCGGACTCCCCATGAAGTTGCAGTAGAAATAAGCATCAAAAGTTTTGGACGGTTTAGGGCTCTGAGGGAGTTAGAAAGGACAAAAGTCATACACATTGTTGGTAGTTCAATAGGGATTACAATCAATGCTTGGGCAGCGAGTGCGATCACTTGGGGATCCGAAGAAAAAAGGGCTGCAATTGTGTGCCTTACAAAGAATAGAATTATTCCTCCCATCACAGATGTGATTGAGGCTAGTTTCATAAGACGAGAATATATTGAAAGAAAACGCTTCTTTTGGTTTCCTTTTGCAATTTTACCTGCGACTGAGTTTGCCACCAATGCTATTCCAAAATATGGCATATACATTAAGCTTTCTACTTGAATGGCTACCTGTTGAGCGGCTATAGCTGTAGCTCCAAGCATTCCCACAATTTTGTTGAAGATAAAATATGCCCCTCTTAGGGCGGCTCGTTCTAAGAATGTGAAGAGCCAGAAGTTAAGCATGGATTTGAGCTTCTGAATATATTGAGGCAATGATTGAGATAATGAGGATACCAAGTCTTGCTTTATAGCTTTTAGGAATTTAAATGTATCGGATGTGAAGTAGAAGACAGTAAGTCTTGCAAAAGAAGCAAAAATTGTAGCTATGGGAATGGAAAGTAATGAGGTTGTTTTACATAAGAGGATAGAAGCTACTATTGCCATTACCATGCTGTCTACCACTGATGCAAAAAAAGCTTTAGAAAACATTCGTCTTCCGTAAAGCCAGTAGTGAATGCTAAAAACTATGGAAAATAGTGGGGATGTGAGTGCCATGGCTATTACATAGAGATGTGCTTTATTTGTGTCAATTTCAGTTGAGATGAATAGGATCAATTTTTTGGAGAAAAGCCAAATTAAGACAATAGATACTATGCTAAGAATTATAGCAAGCATTATGCCACTTGCTAAAGTTGTTTTTTCTTCTTCTTCATCAACGCTTCTACTGGTAAAAGACATTATGGTAATATTTCCTGTCATAAATAGAACCATGAATAGAAATAGGACACTTTGTCCAACACTGTATGTGGCAAGAAGAGAGCTATTGATATGCCCTAAAGTAGCAGTTATTGCAAATATTGGAAGTGAATGGAGGGCATTTTCTAATATTGCTGGAAATGCCATAGAAATGATGGAGTAATCGATGTTAGGAGTAGCAGAGATTTTACCTATGATGTTTTTAATAAATTTCAAGTAGAGACCTCCTTTAGCATGTTCAAATCAATGTGTTATAACGGTTAATTATAATCTATCTAGGTTTATAAGGCTTTTTAACATCTCGAAGGTTTGGCGCTCTTTGGGATCACCTTCCATTAAGCGTTTAGCTACTTTGAAAGCATGTAAGTCTTTTAGCATCCACAGAAATACTGCTTTTGCCATATTAAATCTATGATGGGTTGATGAAGAATTTTTTAAAATTTTGGCAAATTCTGCCTTATCTTCTTCAGATAATACGTTTGAGTCTAAGAGCATTATCAAGCTTTCTATGGCATTTGTTCCGACTCTTCTATCTCTAGAGTTTATGAATATCTTTAGTAAATTTTTTGCAATGGAGAATGCTTTATTAAAATGTGCAATATGGTGCGAATGAGCAGAAGATAGCCATACTCCTATTGCACGGGCTATATCTGCTAGTTTTCTGGATGAGAGCTTTGGTAGGAGTGAGGGAGTGATTTTAATCACTTGATCAAATATGTTATGAAGGGCAAGTCTGGTTGCAGCGGTTAAAAGGTAATCTGTGGAATTTAAAAAAATTGTGATAAGTGAAGAGGCATTTTTCTTAAATGGATTTGATTCAGGTTTGTTCATTTTAACATCGGAAAAGGTAATGGGGTTTGTAAAAATTGATTTGTGAGTTTTATAAAGCTTTAGAAAATTTAGGATTGTCCACCACTTTATACAGTTAACGAATGCATGAGAGGATCTGTATTCGAGGATTGGGGTGAGATCTTCTTCAATTACTGAGTTTAGAAATGCTTTCTCTAGAGGAGATAGTTTATTCCATAAGTAAGAGCCAAGTTTCCTTGCAATTTCTGTATTTCTGAATTTATATAGGATCAAGAGTTTGGCTATTGGGCTTTGAGTTGTGAATACTAAAAAGGGTGAGTTATTAAAGATTGCTTTGGAAAGGGAGAATTTTTTGAGGTTTTGCATGATAATTTGAGAAGTTTCAGAGTTAGTGAAGATAAATGAAAATTCTATCAGTGTAGTGAGTGGAAGGTTGAATGAAGGGTACCTTGAAGTTTTAAATTCTAGGTATGTCTTTAATGGAGGTGTTGGTAGAAATTCTTCTGTTTCGAATAGAGTGAATTGAGAAAATGGATTGGGTTTGATGAACTTTAGGCGTACTGATTTTGCATTTTCTAATTTCATAAGGAAATTATAAATAAAAATGCCCTGACCTGCAGCAGCAAGCCAGGGCGTGTGCGGGCTGGAGAGGGGGGATGGGGGCTTTAGTTCAAATCATTGATTCTCTTCATTATTTTCTGCTGGAGTACGTCTAGTCCATTTGGTTCATCTAAGAGATAGACATCATCTCCAAGCACATCCTTAAAATTTGCCTTGATCCACTCAATCATTGCCTTCTTAAAGTTTGCAGCTTTGGTTGGATTCATTTCAATCCCTCCTTAATACTTCTTGCTCCTTATAGGTAGCTTTGTTGTTGGTGTTTAAGCTTTTGGCTTGCCTCTTCACTTAATAAATCGGTAATGGTACGTCTAAATTTAAATGAGACAGTGGTGTTTTATAATGGTGGTGAATATTGCTTGTGAAACTTTCTAGAAGGCAGAATTTTTAATAAAACTAGGAGGGGTGTATTTGTTTAAAAAACCTGGACAGATTACAGGATTGGTTTACAACTTTTATATGTTGTATGTACTTTTGATACTTGGAGTCATATTTTTGAAGGCTTACAATAAGATGGATAAAGTTGATTGGGGATTGATTGCAAAAAGTTTTCTGATAACCTTAAGTTCGCTTTCAATCTCAATTAGCTTATCACTTGTAGTTTCGGTGTTTGTTGCTTATGAGATAATTTACTACTACAAGTATGTTCAGGGGGCTTTGATATTGCTAAGTACGATTACAGCGGCGATCCCTCCAGTTATTATTGGAATTGCGCTTCTTGTTCTCTTCAAAAGCGTGGCTTTTACATTTCCAGCTTTGATAGTGGTGCAGTTTACGGTAGCGACTCCCTTTATAATAAGGGGAATAGTGATAACATTTTCAATGCTTGATTACGACATGTTGGAAGCTGCTATGTGTGATGGGGCGGATGGATTTAAACTGCTGTGGTATATAGTTTTACCAGTTGGATGGAAAGGAGTTGTAACATCACTTCTTACTGGTGCTGCGAGAGCTTTATCTGAGGTTGGGGCAACAGCTTTATTTGGAGGATTGATAGAGGGAAAAACTTTAACTCTTGCTTGTGCAGTTTTTTATTACACAACGGAAGGAAATTTAGATGAAGCTTTTGTTGCTGCTTTTATTACGTGTTTGGCAGCTTTAATGTTGTTTGGTAGTGCGCAAATTTTGGAAAGGTTAGGAAAAAAAGAAGGGGGGTTTTAATGCCCCCCAGAGAATTGTTTATTCATAATGTTTTAATCTTCTTGTTCCCAGCTTTTTACAAGCTGAGTATATTTATCAACGAGAGATTTTACATTCTCCTCTGAATCTGCTTCAACCCAAAGGTGGAACACCGGTTTTTCGTTATCTGGTATGAGGAGCGCCCAGTTGTCTTTGTCTTCAAAAATTTTGACGCCTTCTATGAGTTCAGCTTCCTTATTTTTGCTGTATTCTATAAGCTTTCTCATAACTGTTCCTTTTTTATCCCAGTTGCAAGCGACTTCTACATGAGCAAAGTTTGGCTTTGGTAGCTCTTCCAAAATATCTTCTATTCTTTCTTCTTCTTTAATAAGAAGTTCAATAAGTTTTAATGTTGCAGCCATTGCATCAAAGGCAGGTTGGAATGCAGGAATTATAAAGCGACCTGATAGATCGCCAACGAGTAGTGCTTTCTCGTCGAGTGCTATATTCATCATCTCGGTTTGATTGGTTTTGGTTCTAACCAACTTAACTCCAAAGTGTGCAGCTACATCTTCTAAAACTTTTGGAGCATAAAGTGGTGCTGCCACAAACATATCTTCTCTGTTCTTGTTATGACGTGACATTAGATAGGTGAATAGAATAAAAGTTTCTATATTATCAAGAACTTTTCCGTCTTGGGTGGTTATTATTATCTTCTCAGCTTCTGGACTTATTAGTACTCCAAGAAGAGAAAATGTTGTTTTTACTATGTTTCCAAGGCGTTCAGTAGCTTCTTTAAGATCTGGTTGAGGCATACCAGTTTCGGAAATATAGGAGTTGAGGGATATAATATCACAGCCTATTTTTCCTAGGATTGATGGGAATATTGCGCTAGCTGCTCCATAAGAGTAATCAATTACTACCTTTGGCTTGTACTGGTTAATCATTTCGAAATTTACTGTACCGAGTAGTCCTTCACGGTAGTAATCAACTACACGGTGTGGAAATGAAAGTTCGCCCACTTCTTCGGGTTGAGCCCTTGCAAAGTCCTCTCTGAAGAATAGACGTTCGATGGATTTTTGCTTGTTGCGCGGAAGATCTAGGCCATTTGAATCAAGGAATCTGAGAAGAAGCTCTTTTCTACTCATTATTTGATTGAATGAGGTGTGGATTCCGCCACCTAATCCCTGACTCCTTATGAAGTAACGAGAAACAGGAAGTGGCATAACTCTGAGATCGTAAACGTTAACTCCAGCAGAAAGGAGTCCTGAAATTACAGCACGATTTATAAGACGTGAGGTTTTATCTGCATCTCGACTTGTACATACTACTGCACCTTTTCCTAAGGTGGCTCCGTAAGTTGCTCCAAGTTTGGCAGCGAATTCTGGGGTAATTTCGATGTTGGCAAGTCCATTTACTCCTTCTCTTCCAAATAGGAAACGAGTCCATTTCTCCCCCCAAATGAGAGAGTGTGAAAGGAAGGCTCCAGCTTCGACTTTCTTGTATGGCCATATTTTTAGATTGGGTTTTATCACTGCTTCTGACCCTATCTCTACTTCGTCTGCAACAACAGTTCGTTCGGCTATATAGACTTTATCTCCAATTTGACAATTTTTTCCGATAATGTTTTCACGAAGTAGTGCATTTCTTCCTATGTGTGTGCCTTCCCAAATAATGCAACCGTATAGATTTGCTCCATCTTCTATTACACAGTTATCCCCAATTATTACATTGTGAAGTTTTACTCCATTTCCAATTTTTACGTTGTTTCCTATGATTACTCCACCGCGGAAGTCAATTTTCTTACCAAGATCTACATTTTCACCTATAAATACATCTCTCCCCATCAGATCCAATCTTTTCCCCGGAATTTTCACTCTGACGTTTCCCTGAAGTATGTCGTAATGGGCGTATCTATACTCATCCAAATTCCCTATGTCTTTCCAGTAGCCATCTGCAATGTAACCGTAAAGAGGAAGTCCCTTTTCAAGTATCAGAGGAAACAGGTTCTGAGAAAAATCAAAGTTTTTCTTCTCAGGAATTAGATTGAGTATTTCAGGCTCGATTATGTATATGCCGGTGTTGACGGTATCGCTAAAGACTTCACCCCAGCTGGGTTTCTCAAGGAATTTGACAATTTTTCCTTCTTCATTTGTGATAACAACTCCGTAGGCAAGCGGATTTGACACACGGGTTAGAATTATTGTCACTTTGGCGCCTTTTTTCTCATGAAATCTGATAGCATCGGTTAAATCAAAATCTGTCAAAACGTCTCCGCTTATCACTATAAAACGTTCGTTAAGGTAGCGTTGAGCGTTTTTTACACTACCTGCAGTTCCATAGTCATCATCTGCTCCTACGTAGTGCATCTTTATCCCAAAACGTGATCCATCTTGAAAATGATTCATAATGATATCCGCTTGGTAGAAGAGAATAGATATGGCTTCTGTTATGTTATGTTCTTTCAAAAGTTCTACAATGTGTTCCATCATTGGCCGATTAACAACTGGTACCATGGGTTTTGGTAAATTGCAGGTGATTGGACGCAAACGCGTTCCGAATCCCCCCGCCATAATAACTGCCTTCATTCAAATCCCTCCTTGGGCTTTTGCCCAAATGTATTTGAGGTTTTGTTTATAAAATAAAAAAAAGGGCACTGAAATTGAGACAGTGCCCCGCTAGTCGTCAAAGTTTTGTCAATTGTTTACTCTTCTGGAGCAAAATTAAAAGCGGAAATTCCGGCGTAAACTCCGATTTCATCAAGTTCTTCTTCGATTCTTAAAAGTTGATTGTATTTAGCAACGCGCTCAGAACGTGCAGGTGCTCCAG
>JAMOTN010000038.1 GCA_027062325.1 bacterium | reverse complement strand
TAAAAATCATCGATCGCCTGAGTATCACTATTTCCACCCAACCAACTAAGCGCAAAATTTTGTATTCCCAACCCTTCACCGGGAACAAGGCCAGCACTTGCAACTACTTTTTCAGCAGCCCCAGTAAGATCGGAAAATGCAGCTGCCGAAGACATGGCGCATGCATCAAATATTAAGACTTTAACTTTTCCAAGGGTGTTCAACACAGCATCTCTTAAACCTGACTCACTCATCAAAGAGTTTGAAGTCTCATCGTATGCAGCATACCTGGTAGCCGGCTGAGCTCCAAGAGCGTGGCCCCAAATTACAAGCGAATACTCATTAGCTGGGAAACTATCATGTACCCAGGACAAAAATTTTGAAAGTGATGAAGAATTAGCACTATCCACTTCTGCATATTCATACTCCTTAACCACATTTTTACCTATGATAATATATTTCACTTTGTCAGTAAGATAGTAGTTATCAACAAACAAAACCATTACATTTTGAGCTTCCATTTCAGGAGCAATTTTTAAAAGCTTGGCAACATTATCTTCTACAAATGTGACAGCATCTGTAGCATCCACATCTAAAGTTGATGGCAAAGACAAACCATTCACGTTAATAGATGACAAATTATTATCTGCCGCCATATAAACCGCCAACACTTTTTTGGCATTCAAATCAACATACGTAGAATACTCATGCACAACATCTGCATAAACAGCATAAACCGTTACTTTCCACCTACCCGGATATGGAAAAGTCTTCTTCAAAGTTGGAGCTGAAGCAGTAGTATAGTAACTTGTCCCATCATCAAAGTACCACTTGAAATAAAGTTGGCTACTTTTATCCGCTGCCTTTAAGTTATACAAAGGAGTCAATTTAACCGTCAGGTGATCTGCAGGATCATTTTCCACATTTATCCCTTTAATCTCAACACTCGATACATAAGGTAGGAACTCTGCCTCCACGCAACTTGTCAAACTCATTGGAATTAAAATTACAATTGCTATCACAAATACTATGAAAGAGATGATATATCTTTTTTTCATAGTCTTCACCTCACAACTATATTCGGCACTGCATCAAATTAATTGAACAGATACTCACCTATTTAACTAATGAACACTTTGTGAAAATATCATTAAAATTAAAGTGGAATGTGGAACATTCAAGGAGGGATCATTATGAGAGCAACTGCTACTTTGTTACTCGTGATGCTTATATGCACTAGTGTGTTTGCAACTTCAATAGCAGAACTTCGCCACAGAAAAGAAATACTTTATAACCGTTTTCTTTATCTAGTTAACAAATACGCCTTCACAAACAATCCAGCTGAACAAAGTAAAATTGCGCAAGAGATCGAGAAGATAAAGAAGCAGATGAAAAAAGTAAACGAAGAGATAACCAAGCTGCAGACCCAAAACTACTTACAGAACCAAACATCTCCTCAAAGTGATACCTCTTCTTATTCTTACTCCCCAATATTTAATAGGAATAAGATAGCACGTACCTACTCTCAAAAGCTAGACTCGATAGCAAAAACTCTGAACATAAACCTAAATCCTAAAAAGCTGAGCTGGTGGGATAAGTTTCTCATACGCCTAGGTTTTAAGCGCTCTCTTTCAGAGGAGAAACTTTTAGCTTTAGCAGAAGATGGTAGAATCAAATTTGCTTTAAAAGAGATAGACAAAAAGTATAACTCTACACCATTTGAGAAGCAAACAACAAAACTTTTGCTTACACGTGCTAAAATTTATGCCATTGCCTATAAAAATGGCCTCGTATCGAAAGAAGAGTTAGCTAAAGCTTATGAAGAAGCATATAAAACAGCTAAGTTTCAAAAATTGCACGAGTATTTCTTTAACTTGGCAGAAAAGTGGGTTGAAGCAGGAGTCGTATTTAAGCTTGGCGGTTTTGATTCTCCAGAAGAATTCCTTGAAAAGAAAAAGAAAGGCTACAAACTTGGCCTCCACTCAGAGGAGATGTTTGAAAAATACATAAATCCAAAGACTTGGCGCTTTTACTCAAAGAAAGCTGAACGTGAATTTTACCAGATTGGTGGTATAGACTGTGCAGGATTTGTACAGCGTCTGTGGCTCGACGCCTTTAAAGCCAACGGTATTAAAACAAACATTCCTAACAAAAAGATAGCAAGCCGCATTCTCGTTAAAAAATACATGAAAAAGCTTCCTGAAGATGGACACGTTCCTCCTTTCTCCGCTAAACCTGGTGACATGATCCGTTTGGAAAACCTCGGTGGAACTCATGTTAATTGGACACACAATTTCCTATTTTTAGGATATGCACCAGACGGCGAACCACTTATTGCAGAAGCATCTGGTAGCATGGATAGAGTAGTGATACGCCCTATGCCTCCGCGTTATTACCAGTACTATGCCGGAACTTACAGAATAAAGGGAGCAGAAAAACTCTTCAGCAAAGTCACA
Source organism: bacterium (assembly GCA_027062325.1). Taxonomy (GTDB): domain Bacteria; phylum JAMOTN01; class JAMOTN01; order JAMOTN01; family JAMOTN01; genus JAMOTN01. Next base: position 23,799 of record JAMOTN010000038.1, on the reverse strand, counting down.
AAAGACCTTGATACTATCTAGTCCTAGTCACAAGTATATAGTCCACATGGCGGGGTAAAACCCCGCCCTTTTTTACCTTTCCTCAATACTAAATTAAATTCAACTTCTTCAACCTAAACTCTAGCTGTCTCCTTGTCATTCCAAGTTTTTTAGCAATGTAAGAAAGAGATTTCCCTCTGTAATGCTCTAAAGCTTTATAAAGTAACTCCCTTTCCAATCCAGAAAAAAGCTCTGAAAACTCCTTAAATACTTCTCCTTCCCCTTCTAATCTCCTCACAAAATATTCAATTAAAAGTTTATTAATATACTCCACATCAATTTGGCTTTTCTCAAATCCTCTAAACTCCAAATTCCCATGCTCATCTTTAGCCCTATCCTTAACACTCTTTTCATCACCCAAAGGTTGCCATTTTCCCAACATATAACTCTTTTGCAAATACTTCACAAATTCCCTAACATTTCCCGGCCATTCATAATTTCTCAACCTGGAAGCCACTTCGTTAAAATCAAGCTTCACTCCATAAGTAACCTCTAATTCTTCTTTATATCCCTCAAATATGGCCTCCAAATCCTCCACTCTATCTCTCAAAGGCGGTATTTCCACCTTAAAAGTCTTCAATCTCCAGTACAAATCCTCTCTAAATTTACCTTCAGCTACTAAGCTTTCCAAACTTTTATTTGTAACAGCAACTACTTTGACTCTAACCCTTCTATCTCTTGTCCCACCAACACGTCTGTAAGTTTTACTCTCTAAAAATCTCAAAATTTTGGTTTGAAGCTCCAACGGCAGATCTCCTATCTCTTCCAGCACCAAAACTCCATCATCTGCCAACTCAACAATTCCTGCTTTTCCCTTCAAAGCACCTGTAAAAGCTCCTTTCTCAAATCCGAAAAATTCCGCTTCAAACAAATCTTTTGGAACAGAAGCACATTCAAACTCTGTGAGATTAGTATAGTCACTTCTTGAATAAAGATATCGTACTAAAGCAGTCTTTCCCACTCCTGTCTCTCCCGTTATGAGCATCGGTTCAGAGGAAGCAAAATACTCTTCTGCTAACGCAACCACATCTCTCATAATTCCACTACTGTAAAAGAAATTTTTTCCGTAGTTTCTCCTCATAAAATCTATACTCTTCTCTAAACGCTTTTCTTTCTTTATTCTCTCGTAAACCGCTCTTATCACATCAACTGAAAAAGGCTTAATAATGTAATCTTTAGCTCCAATTTTCAACGCTTCAATTGCTGAAGCAACAGAAGCATACGCTGTAATAAACACCACTGCAACTTCAGAATTATTACTAAGCATCCATCTAGCATAATCTGTACCATCTCCGTCAGGAAGTCTTATATCTACTATCGCAACATCAAAATCAACCCCCAACTTTTTAGCTTCATATATACTTCCTGCCGTCTCCACATCAGCTCCATCAAGCTCAAGAATCTCCTTTAAAAGCTGAGCTATATCCTTTTCATCTTCAACAATAAGTACCCTCACCACACATCTCCTCCTGAGAGGTGCTAAAAAATACGCAAAATAAGACATTTCAAGTAATCAGTTTCCGGAATATAAGGATTTGAAGGATGATCCATATCTGCTCTTCCTTCATATAAAATATTGCCAATTCTCCTAGCCTTTCTTAAAGCCTTAGAAATAAGTTTTCTAAACTCAAACCTTGAAAGCACTCCAGAGCAACTACAAGTTACCAACAAGCCTCCCCTTTTAACTCTCTTCATTCCCTCAATATTAACCCTGAGATACGCCTTCTTTGCAGCTTCTAAATCTCCTCTTTTTTTAGCAAACGCTGGAGGATCAAGAACCACCACATCGTAACTTTTTTGAGAAAGCTTTTCAGCACTTCGCACAACATTAATCTTTTCAAAGCTACACTTTTCCAAACCAAATCCATTTAACTCAACATTTTCACGAGCAGCCTCTAAAACTCTTTTAACAGAATCAACGAAAGTAACATGCTTTGCCCCTTCTTTCAACATGTAAAGTCCGAATCCACCAGTATTTGAAAATACATCAAGACAAGTAAATCCCTCACCAAATAAACTTTTTGAAAGGCGCGCTGCCACAATACGATTCATACGTTGATCCAAGAATAATCCTGTCTTCTGAGAATTCAATATATCAACTTTAAACTTAACTCCGTATTGTTCAACCACAACAGGTTCAATCTCCCCATAAACCTCTTGTCCCGTCAATTCCATAAATCTTCTTACGTAAACTCCGCTGTAACCCTCGTTCATAAGCAGATCTACAATGTCTTTCTCAAACTTTTCCCACCATTTTACAGTCAACTCAACCACAACATACGGACCATAAACATCAATAACCAAACCTGGTAACCAACTTGCTTCAGAAAAAACGGCTCTAAAAGCATCACCTTTTACCAACTTTTTATTAAGCTCAAGATTTTGAATAACTCTATCCTTCCATATATCGCTCAGTCTTTGCTCAGAAAAAGGTGTGTGGATGCGATATCTCAGTTTATCACTTCCAGTTACCATCGCCGTACCAAATACTTCTCCATCCTTTCTCTCTACCAAAACCTCAGCCGAATCTTCTTCGTGTCCATTTTCAACAGAGGTAGAATATATCCACGGTGTAAACGGCACTGTACTTTTTACAAAAATCTTCGGCAAATCCAAAACATTCACCTCCAATAGCTCTACATCAATTCCAATCTCACATCACTTTTCTTCCAGCAGTTCTTCTATCTTGCTTTTCAACTGCCGTAAAGTATTCTTCATTGGCTCATCAAACTCTAAATCTTTACTGTGTAGATAATTCTTAAGCGTATCCAACATAACAACAATTGTTGAAGCAAAAACTTCTGGATTAAAAAAGAGTATAACTTCAGGCTCCAATTCTACATCTCCTGTAGCAGTTGCCAGTAGTCTTTCAGTTCTTGCATCCACAGTAAAAGCATGAAATCGCATATTATAGTTGTTAAACGCCAAGGTAACAATATCCGCATGAATTTGATGAGTCCTCTCACCGATCACAGGTAAAATCCTTCTTCTTTTTCCACCATTCATCCTCATTCATCTCCTTTTAAATCATTTTCTTTCTTTAAAAATCTTTTCTTAAAACTATCTAACCCTTCGTCTAAAACTTCTTCCAAAAAATAACAACTCTTAACATCAAATTTCGAGTAAAGCTGTTTATAAAAAGACTCGATTTCCCTATTTAAAAAAGACCAAAAGGTGAATGACTTCATCTTGGCAATAACTGTTGGTGTCAAATCTACAACCCCCAAGTAAGTCGAGTGCTTTACTCCTCTACTGAATGAATTATTTAAATACAACTTATTAAAATCCCTGAGCAATTCAAAGCATAATACTGGTCCTTTGCAAAATCCATCTCTCCCTTGAATACTTTTTGCAGGTTCCGGTAACCAATGGTTTATAAGAAGCATTTTCACATTCAACATACTTTCAACCGCTCTTACAACTTCAAGAGCACTTGTAACCACAAATCTCATTCTCCAATAGGAATCTTCCCAAGAAACATAGTTATCTAGGTATTTTTCATTAAGAGCTTTCATCTTTTCATCTATATCTTTTAAAGCCATCACAACCTCTGATGGAATCTGTTTTTCTGAATAGTAAAGTTTTAGTTTTACCGTCAGAGCCTCTTTCTGCTTTTCCAGTTTTTCTATCTCACTTATATAAGCTTCATACTTTTTGTATATCTCCATCCCTACCTCAGCCTTCACAAAACGCAAATTAGCAACATCAAAATTCCACATCAATGGATGTAACAACATTACTATGTCAAACCTTACAAGGCCAAAATCAACTATTTCTTTTGAAGGTGGTAAACTACCAGCCCTTGAAGTTATGAGCAAGAAGAAAACTTGTACAATCACAAACGTTAATTCAACTCTAAATTTCTCACGCATACCCAGTGCCTCTTACTTATCATCTAAACTCTCACAGTCTCCTCACAAACTCAACAAATAGAGGATGTGCCTCAAGTGGCCTACTTGCAAATTCCGGATGATATTGTACTCCTACAAAAAATCTCTTATCTGGCAACACAATTGCTTCCACAATCCTTTCATCAACACTTACTGCTGCAACAAGCAATCCCTTTCTTTCAAACTCATCTCTGAAAATGTTGTTGTAGCCATAGCGATGTCGGTGTCTTTCATAAATGAGATCTCCAGAGTATATCCTCTTCAGGTAATCATCGACAATCTTAACTGGAAAAGCACCTAAACGCATGGTCCCACCTTTGGTAGAAGCATCATATTCAACTAGTCTATCAACTACGGGAACACACTCTTTGGTAAACTCTGTGCTGTTTGCATTAGAATATCCCAAAACGTTCCTTGCAAACTCTATCAGAATACACTGCATTCCCAAGCATAGTCCCAAAAGCGGTACATCATTCTCTCTGGCAAACCTAATAGCCATTATTTTACCTTCAACCCCTCGATCCCCGAATCCCCCGGGTATAACAATTCCATCATATTTACTCAAAACTGATTTAAGATCTTCCCTTTCTGAAGAAATAAAATCTACATTAATAGGTTTCTTCTCTGCAACCGAAGCGTGTATTAAAGCTTCACTCACACTAAGATAAGCATCTGGTAAATCAACATACTTGCCAACTATGGCAACTCTTTTTTTGTTCTCCTCTCTCTTAAGTTCGTTGTACTGCAAAGTAAACTCTCTCCATTTTTTAAAATAATTCCCAAGCTCTCCAAATCCCTCCCCAAAGTACTCAAGAACTTTTTTAGCCAAGCCTTGCTCTTCCAGAATCATAGGCACTTCGTATATTGATGGAGCATCGTAAGCTATGAATACCCTCTCTTTTTTTACATTGCAAAACTTAGCAAGTTTATCAGCAACAACATCATCAAATCTGTACTTAGCCCTTGCTACCAAAAATGTAGGCTTTATTCCCAATCCAAGAAGCTCTTTTACACTGTGCTGAGTTGGCTTGGTTTTAAACTCTCCACTTGTTTCTAAAAATGGAACATAACTCACGTGCAATGTAGCCGCATCTTTCTCCCTTTCATTCAAAATTTGGCGCGCTGCCTCCAAGAATGGCAATCCCTCAATATCCCCCACAGTCCCACCAATCTCAACAAGTAGAAAATCAACTCCAGTTGCCTCAAAAGAGTAAATCTTCTCTTTTATCAAATCAACTACATGAGGCACAACCTGCACAGTAGCCCCCAAGTATTCACCTCTTCTCTCACGTGCTATTATCTCCCAGTAAACCTTACCGCTCGTAAGATTATTCACACCCGACAAATTCTCATTCAAAAACCTCTCGTAATGACCTAAATCAAGATCTGTCTCCGCACCATCAAAAGTTACAAACACTTCACCATGCTGATAAGGGCTCATAGTACCAGCATCAACATTAAGATACGGATCACATTTTAAAACGGTAACCCTGTATCCTCTAGATTTGAGTAGCATTGCTAGCGAAGCTATAGTAATTCCCTTCCCCAAAGAAGACATTACTCCGCCAGTGCAGAATATTATCTTCATAAAAGGCACCTTCCTCCACACAAAATCAGTGAAGTTTTAACACAACTTCCGACAATTTTTCAAACTTTTGTTTAAAATTCTCAAGCCTACTTTTAAGTTTCGCCATATTCTTATAGTACTTAAAGTTGTAAAGTGTATTTTTGTAAGTCACATTAGCGCTGCTCCAAATCAAACTTGTTATGTACCACACATCACTCCCCACACTTTTAGGAGCCTTTTCCACTAAAAAATCAACTACATCAAACAAATTTTCAAATAAGTCAATTTGAGCATTCACTAATTCTTCAAAATCCTTTTCTAATAGTCTCTTATCCTTTGTCCTCATAAATTCTGAGAAAAATTTCCAATCTTTATATGAAATCTCCAAAACTCTACTCTCAATAAAAGATAAAACCTGCAAAACTTCTCCTACACTTTTCCCTCTTTTCTTCATTATGTCAAGCACCATTCTTGTTAAACCAACCGCGAGGTACAAAACATACCCAACAACAAAACCACCGCCAGCTTTATTATCACTATTTGACACCAATTCAACTACATTATCAATATTTTTCTCCACACCTTACTCCTCCCTTACTACACATGAAATTCCTGAACCACCATATCATCCTCCAAATCTTCTCAACAGGACACATACCGTTTATACACAATGCTCTATAACTAAAAATAAACTTTAAAATCACTAAGCTTAGTAAAATTCCAACCACTTTTAAAAAAACACTCAAATCAAAAGCTTCCAAACCAATCATTAAACCTATCGTGTAAAGTGCATTTAGTGGACACATGTATTGACAATACAATTTGTAAGAAAACACGACAAAAAAGACCAACGCTATCCATCCAATCAGAGAAAAAACTCTTCTAAAAGAAAAATACAATTTCTCCCTCCAACCTTTAAATTCAACCCGGCAACATCTAACAGCATTTCCCAGCGGACAAATAGAGCAAAAGGTTTTGGGATAGAAAAACTCCACAAGTAACCAATAAATCATCAATAACAACGCTGCAGCTCCCAAAGTAAAGTTTGCACTACCTTCAAAGCACTCCCATGCAACATGCATCTCCCCAAGTGGACAAGTAACATGAAAGGTGTAAATCCAAATCCCTGACCCTATTAATCCTCCGTATAATACCAATACCGAGATAACTTTCACCACACTAAAACCACTAAACCGCATAACTCCATCCCTCTGCCAATTAAAAGTGCCTAATCAAGCGATATAAACTCCACACTATCTAGAGAAAAACTCATATCCTGGAGAAAATTTGAAATTTTAGAATATATATTTTGATAAGAGTCTGTAAAATAACACCTTATCTTTCCAAATGAAGTTACTTCTTCTTCATTCAAATATCCTTTTTTAAAAAACAATTCTGAAATTCCAACCGCTGGATCCAAAACATTGACAGGACTTCCGCTGTTTTCAAAGTATTCAGAGATTTGCTTTTCATAAAGTGGAAAGTGGGTACATCCTAGTAATATTGCCTCTACTTTTCCAATATAGCCTCGAAAATAATAATTAAACACTGCATTTAAAACTTCGTTGTCAAATACTCCTTCTTCTGCCATAGAAACAAGTACAGGAGTTGCTTTCTGATAAACTATCTTCCCACTAGCATTGAGTAGCTCTGCATAACATCCACTATTCACTGTCGCCTCCGTACCTATAATCAACACCGATTCCGGAGAGTCTCCTTTCAAAAACTTCAATTCATTAACCATGTCAATCATAGTGAAAATTGGCACCTTAAACACTTCTTTTAACCATTCACCTGCCACCGAAGAAGCCGTATGGCAAGCTATCACAAACAAATCTACGTCCTCATCAAATAAAAAAGACAAAGCGTGGTAAGAGTACTTCTTCACAAAACGCTCAGATTTAGTGCCATAAGGAATACGAGCAGTATCTCCAAGATAAACAACATCGCAACCCAATTTTACAATTCTCCTCGCTACCGTTAAACCACCCAAGCCAGAATCGAAGACGCCAACTTTCAACTTCATTGACGCAACCATATCCTCACTCAAACTCCTCAAAAAACATTGTCACTGATCAATCATAATACTGCTCTTCCATAAACTCTTTACTCCACAACTCTTCCAAAGAGTAATACTTTCTCATATCCTCTAAAAATACATGAACCCAAGCTCCTCGCACATCTATAATTATCCAACCACTCTGAGGCTCTCCATCTTCCCCAACAATATCTCCCTTAAATCTCTCCCAGAATTTATCAGATACAGCTTTCAAATGTGTCTTACTCAAAGCAGTCCCTATTATAAAATAATCTGCAAAAGGAAAACCCTTTCTCACATTGTATATATCTATATTCTCAACTTTAAGCTCATCCAATAAATCGATTACCTCTTTTAATTCAACAGGTAAGTTAACGCTTTCTTGTCTCAGCCTCTCCACCCCCCTGATATAATTACCACTTACTGAGGACGATAAATTTTTATTCCCGAAGGTAACCAAAAGTATCTTACCGCTTTCACATATCCATCACTTGCTACATAAAACTTATTAACCAAATTGTCCACTATGTACAATCCCCTACCACGGCTTGCCATAGGACTTATGGTAAGATTATGCAATTTTTCAGGATTCAAACCTAATCCATCATCTTTAACCATAAACTCAAATTTATTTTCTGTAGCCAACCACTTCACATATATGGATTTTTCAGGATTGAAAGCATTTCCATGCTCTGCTGCATTGGCAAGCAACTCATCCATAACCAAAATAAAATAATCAAACTCTTTACCAGTCACTCCATTTTTCCTAGCATCCTCTGCTATCTCCTCAATAAGCTGAGCTATCTTCACTTCGTCTGTTTGAATAACCCTTTCCTTCAAAACTTTTCTTTTAAAGTCCACTATTAGAACAGTTATATCATCACTCTGCTCAGCTCCCGCTGTAAACTGCTTAACATCATACATAACACGATCTACAGACTCTTCAGCATCTTCTTCAACAACCTTTTCTAAAACTCTAATAAGGTTATCCAGCCCATATTCTTTACCATTAACATCAAAAGCCTCAGTAATTCCATCAGTATACATAACGAGTTTGGTTATTCCATCTAAACTAACATCATCTTCTGGCCAATCTATGCCACCGAATGTCCCAACTAACATTCCCGGTGTATCCAAAACTTTTACACTTCCATCTCTGTAAACCACTATGGCAGGATTATGCCCTGCTCTTACAAATCTTAACTTGTTTTCATTTCTAATTATCTTACTCAAAAATGCCGTAAAGAATAGATTACGTTTCATCTTATCCCTGAACTCTACAAAGTACTCATTTAAAAACTTAACAACTCCACTTAAGCTATCAACACTCTTTCTATACGCATGAAGCAAAGCCCTTATTTCACTGACCATCAACGCACTAGATATTCCTTTACCAGAAACGTCAGCTACCATAAAAACATGATCCCCATTTCTATCCTCAAACCAATCGTAATAATCCCCTCCAACAACTTTTGCCGGAATATTAACAGCATAGTTGTTGAGATATTCACCTTCTATATAATCCACTGGAAACATACTCTGCTGGATTTTTCTACCCAACTCCAGCTCTCTTTGGAAAACCTGGACTTTTACCGACTCCTCTTGAAGTTTGAAGTTGTACAAAGCTATAGTTAACTGCTTTGTCAAACTCTCTCCAAACTCCTTATCTTTTACTTCAAACTTATTGTTGCGTGCCATAAATATGAATCCATACTTTTCACCCTGATATATCAACGGCACTACCATCCAGGATTTGTATCCTGTCTCGTTTACCAAAGCCTCCATAGTGCTCTCAAATATCAGGCTGTTTATCACAGGATTGAATTCATATCCCTTAGAACTACAATTTATAACCACAACTTCAGATATAAACGAAATCTTTTTTAGAAATTCGGGAGTCAACGTTCTTGCAAAAATAGGCTTCAATTCCTCATTGGAAACAAACATTCTATTTTTAAAATCCTGCCCCAAAGCAACAACCATAACATCTAAACCAAAAGAAGTTAATAAAATTTCCGCAATCTTTTTCATTAAATCTTCAACAGGCTTTGACAAAAACATAAAAATTGTATTAGTAATAGAGAGCATTTTTGAAAGCAAATCATACATATCCTCGTAAAGTTTGAGCATCTCAGAAAGCTTTTCCTGTTTATGTCGCAACTCAGCATGAAGGAAAGTTCTATCTATCAAAGTTGCAACTATGTTAGATAAAAACTCAACAACCTCAAGATCAACTCGAGTTAAAAGTCCGTCTCCTCGCTTCTCAGAAACATTTACAACCCCAACTACTTTACTTTCACCTATTAAAGGAACAGAAACAAAAGATCTAGTCTGATAGTAAGGTTTGTTTCCACTTGAAAAACGAGGATCCTTTTCAATATCAACAACAAACAAACTTCTGCCGCTTGCCGCAACTTTCCCAGATATTCCTTCTCCTAATTTAACTCGCACCTTTCTTACAACATCAGCAGGTAATCCCCTAGCTGCATATATTTTCAACACATCTTCCTTCTCATCGTAAAGCATTATGGAAACTCTGCCAACATCCAACACAGAAGCTATGATCTCAATAGCCTCAATTAAAAGTTCACCAAGATTACCAACCTTTCGGATCAAAACTTTAACTGATTCAAGAATTTTTCTTATTTTCTCCCTCTCTTCAGTTGTGACAACCTCCATCGAAAGAACAATCAAATCCAACAATATATTCCCCGCAACTCTAAACCTATTTTTCTCCTCATCTTTCAAACCGTAAGTACAGTAAACAAGAGAAACATTCTTCCTTTTCAAAATCTCTGCTTCTTTTTGATCTCCTACCACGGAACATTCTCTTTCACAAGCTGTACACTTCCCTGACGAAATTATCAAAGGTTCTGAGTAATTGGTAAGCTTTAACTCCAAGAAAAAAGGCCTTCCTAAAACCTCTCTAACTTGATGCAAGTATTCGAAAATCTGCCATCTTGTATCAGACACCTTATTCTCCTCCTACTCAATGCCTTTTTCACAGTAACCTACTTCTCCAAATTTGTAATCATCTTTTGGAAATAAACTCTCTCAGGCATATTCAATCCCTCGGAGTATTTATGAGCAAGTTTATAGTACTCAAGTGCTTTCTTTCTCCTACCTTTTCTAAATTCTAAATCCGCCTTTCTACCAATAGCTATTGCAAGTTTTCTTCTCAAAGCATCGACATACTCTTTATAAGGATTTCTTAGCTCAAAACCCAAACCCGGTGAGTGAGGCATATTAAAATAAAGTCCTATAGCACGTTCATATTCACGCACTATATCATCTACTTCTAACTTTTCAAAATCTGGATCTTTTGCTTTCTGCTCTGCAATATTTTTTCTATGCTTCAACAACAAATCAATCAACTTTTTCTTCAACTCAGCATTAAAATCAACAACAGCTAAAGCTGCATCAACCGTCTTGAGAGCCGAAAAATCATCCTCAGGATTGTAATTCTTCATAATTCTTTCAACAACCTTTTCCTCCAATTCAGCAATCCTATCAACTAACTCATCATACTTAGGTGTGTTTAATCCTTCCAACATAGCAACTGCTTCTTTCAACTCAACTATTGCCTCTTCAAAGTTCCCATTCTCCTCAAACTCAGAAGCTCTTTCAAGATAAGGTTCTATGAAGCCCAGACGTTCGCTTTCCTCAAGCTTATTTCTTATCTCATCAACAAGATTAGCAAATCCCTCTGCATCCTTCTCCTCTATACCAAGTTCAAGAACAGTCCTTGCAAACTCCCAAGCCTTTAAATACTCCCCAGCCAGCAAAAGATCCTTTGCCCTTCTATAAAGGTAAGATCCTAATCGCTTATTTACCCTATCCAGCAACTCTTCAACTCGCTGCCTCTCTTCAATTGTATAAACCAGCTCAAGTGCCTTTAAAAGCAGAAAACGAGCTCTATCTAAATTACCATTTTCAAACTCCTGCTTAGCTTCCTCGTAAAACTGAGAAAATTTATCTGATGAGAAAAACAACTCAACCACCCCCACAACTAATTGCTAACCAACTTTCTCAATTTTCTATATAATTCAACTGCCTCCCGTGTTTTAAACTTTGAAGGATCTAAATCTTTTAAAATCTTCCTAGCACTTCTTTTCTTCTTTATTCTATACAAGAGAAGCGCCTTTATCAACGCAATTTCTGGAATTTTGGAAGATAATTGTTTTCTTGCATCTTCCCTCTCCAAAACTTTATAAGCCCTATCATACTCTTGAGAATTCCACAAAACTATTATCACGTTTCCCAATGCAGTTATCGAACCTTTTTCCCAAGCTTTTTGGAAAAAGTCTAAAGCCCCATCAATATCCCCATCCTGGTAAAGCATCAATCCCAATTCGTTTAAATAAACAGCCTCCGTGGAGAGTTTGGGATCCTCATAATACTTAACTAAGTTAGCAAAGTCTTCCTCAGCTTCACCCCAAAACCCTAAACACACTGCAATAAAAGCAGCTATCTTCAAAAAAACAAACCTCAAAAATCTCACATCCTCGCAACAATACTGTCGTAAAGTTTTTTCCATTTGGGATCTGAATCAAAACGCATCAAATCTTCACACAACTTTCTAGCAGTGGATAAATTTCCAGCTTCAATCGCTTTTTTTATTCTATAAGGCGATGGATACAAATCCAATAAATCCTTCAATGTGGAATCACCCGGAAGCTTTTCAATCTCTTCTAACCACTTTCCTAGCCCATGCCCAACTTGTATTGACACACCTATAAGTGAAAGCAAAGCATCCTCTTTGTCCTTTAAATTTTTAGCCAATTTATAAGACTTTTCCAATAAACTATAAGCTTGAGGATATTTACCTTCGTTTACAAATTTTTGAGCTTTATCCAACAAAGACTTAAAAGCCTTATTTCGCATCCTTTCTTGATTTGCAGTATTACCTTTATCGGATAACTTTTCACCAGTCGAAACTATGGGAGTATCAGGAGTAACAACTTCAACAACCCCTTTTTTTTTCAACTCCTCAAGCTTATTCAATTGAACCTCTTCATTGTTTTGTCTTATTTTCCTCTTTTCTTCGTTTATCAACGAGTATATTTCTCCAATTTTGTTGTAAATTCCAGCTTCTGTATAACATCCCACAACCTCTTTTAAAATATCTATGCGCCTCGTAGGATCCTTTTCAAGATTGTAAGCCATCATAAATTGCTCTGCTGCATCAACGTACATCTTCTTTTTCTGAAAAATCTTCCCCAACAAAAAGCGTGCTTTTAACCGAATATCATCTGACAAATCCACATTTGTAAGAAGCTTTTTCAATACATCCATAGCTTTGTTGTACTCTCTCAACTCATAATAACAATCTGCAAGTTCAACTGGGGAATCAAACAAGTTTTCAACACTCGCATAAATACTGAGTCCAAACACCAGAAGGTAAGCCACCACTGCCGCACCATTCCATTTCCAATAATTCAATACTACCCCCTCCTAAAATAAGAGTATAAATAAAAAAGGAGGTGGGAAAGCCCCACCTCCAATGAAAGGTTATAACCCCCATTACTTACTGCGTCTGTCACTTCTACGACGCAGATCCATCATTGTAGAATCACTTATCCTTTTAAATTCAGCAAACTTACGTTCAAAGTCAGATCTTTCTTTAGGAGATCCTTTGCTAGAACGCTCTCTCTTCTCTGAAGACTCTTCTGAAGCCTCTTTTCTCTCGGACATCTGCCTCCTTTCAGAATTCTCTTCTCGTCTAGAAGATCCCTCCTTCAACTTACCACCAATGAGCTCAAGAGCAATCTTCCCATCCTCTTTGATTTCCAAAATTTTGACTTCAACTTCATCTCCAACACTCAAATAATCAGAAACTCTTCTAACATAATCTGACGATACTTTAGAGATGTGGATCAATCCCACTTCACCATTCTCCAACTTAACAAATGCTCCAAACGGTTTAATAGCCTCTACTACGCCTTTCACAACACTACCAACTTCGTAAGCCATCACACCCATCCTCCTTAACTTAATTATTTGTGCGATTCCTGCTCCAACCTCCTACCACCTGAAAAGTGGTAAGTAGGCAGGACAGTTCGCTATTTAATATCTACACTTCAAAACTAATTTGTTGCATAACCTTTTGTTTTCTTGCTTTCAAACCATTTCTTCAAATTTACTGCCATCTTAACTAAATCTCTTCCTGCAGCTCTAAATTCTCTTTTCAGCCTTCTTCTTTCCTTCTGGCCAGCATGCCAACACATAAGCTTTACATCCTTTGCATCTGAAGCCTTCTCAACAAGTTGAGACACAACAGAATACATGGAACCTTGGAACTTGGTAACCTTATCCCCAATTTTTACCCACATCTCCATATCTGATCCCTCCTATCCCTTCATTTTTACTAGTGCAATCTCAACTTGCCCAATTGTCCAAAAATTCCTCGTACAAACTTGCCGCATCAATCGTATTTAAAAATCTTTTCCAGTTACCCGGTATTTCAAGTCTACCACTAAATGCCCCTACTATCAAGCCCGCTAAAGCTGTAGTAACAATAGCACTATCTCCAAGATTTGCTGCTCTTATAATAACACCAGTAGCATTTTCAGGAGATAACAAAAAACTCACCGCTGCTCTCCAAAAAACTCCTCGCACACTGTACGGATCAAAATAAGCAAACAACTCCTGAATAACTTCATCATCATATGAAGAATTCTTTACACCTAATACGTAATCCAATACAGCCTCACTTTCATCAAATCCGTCAAAACACGCAATATTCAACTTTCTCATCTCACGCAAATTCTGAAAAATATCAAAAAACTTCTCCAGATACTCCACATCTTCATCAACGTATATCATTAACTCTGCAAACTTCTTTTTATCTGCAGCCAAAGTTGAGGGAATCAAAAATAACCATATTTGCCACTCTTCAGACACTGCATCTTTAACCACAGAAAAATCCGCTGTCTTTAAAAACTCAATCCAATATTCAACTAACTCCACGCTCTCCGTCTGGGGCTCAGTAATAAGTCCATACTCATACTCTATCTCAACATTACTCTTACCCTCTGCAGCAATACCCAAATGCGCACCAACTAAAGCAAGGTTAAAAGCAGCCCATTTTCTGGAATCCGAAATCTGCTTATGTTCCACCTTACCAGCCAATTCAATGCCCCCTATACAAGTTTATTCACGTTCAGTCACTTATATAATTTTATCACTTTTTACCCCATATTTTAAAGTACTGATAGGAATTGTATAGGACCTTGTAAACGTATTTCTCAGTCTCCGCAATTCCTACACTAAACAGCAACTCCTCTGGCTTTAGATTTTTTACACGTCTCAAACCACCATTGTAAGCTGCAACAGCTCTCAACCAATCGGTCTGTCGCTTAAGATACGCAAGATATGCAGCTCCATAATTTATATTTGTACAACACTCATGCCAATCTCCTCTAACTCCCAACCTCTTCTTAATCCAACGTGCCGTCCCAGGCATTATCTGCATTACACCGTAAGCACCACTTATTGAAAAAGCTCTGCAGTTAAAATTACTCTCAGTCTTTGCAAGTCCATACAGCAAAATCAAAGGAACTCTGTATCTTCTACTTGCATTTATAAAACATTTTTTAAAAGCCGCTGGATACTGCCACAATTTATTACCATACCTTATTCCCAAGCTCACAACTTCACGCCATCGATTAGCTCGCACAAGGTAGTAAACCAAAGTTTGAAGTAGTTTTTTGGACGCCTGATTACTTGTAGATGCTTTAAGCTGAGCATACAACTCTGCTACCACAAAGTCAACCGCTTGTTCATCAAATCCCAATATGTAGCGTGCTTTGGCAATATGCCACCCCTTTAAACTTTTTAAGTAATCACTACCAATCCTATGCTTTTCAAAATCAAGCTTTTTTGAAAACAACTCCCGCCATTTTCCACTAAATACATAGTAAAATGGCCTAAAAACATCCGTTACGTCTTCCAATCTCAACCTCCCCGTACTAATCCTCTTTAAAAAAGCAATTCTAGTATCTAGAGAACTGTACGGCTCTAACTTTGAAAGAAAGGTTATTGAAAACCTCTTTGCATATTCATAACACCAGTTAGCTACCTCCTGAAATTCCTTGTGATAGAAACTTTTACGCTTTCTCCATAACTTTTCAGCGAGCCTGCGATTCCCCATTATAACTTTATCCACCAAATACTGCATAGCTTTCTTAGCATATCTATAACATGGCATTTTCAAAACCTCAAATGCTCTTCTCTCAGTTTTACTTACTACAAATGCATAGTACTTCTCCTTACAACTTTTTCCCCTATCCAACACTTTCGTTATATATCTACGCTTCCCATGAGCAAGATACCACTTCACTTTCCACCACAATACATCCCTTCCTAAAAGCCGAGCAATCTTTTCGACAAACCTCAAATCATCCTCCTTCACAGCTCTTTTTAAGAGCGTATAACTCAAAAGTTTCCTATAATTCTTTTTAACAGCTTTCCAATCAGCTCGCTGAATAATAGCTGTTTTAAACCTATCATATATAATCCCCAAATTTTCAAACAGAATAATTGCTGCATCATCAGCCCATACACTATCCGGATAGTATTTTATAAGCAATTTAGCCCACTTTATTCCTGCTAAGACATCTTTGTAGCTCTTACTGCGTACCTTCTTCGAAGCCAAATAATACATCCTGTAATCATCTAGAATCCATTTACCATTCTTCATTCTTTCAAAATATGAGAGCAAATCCACATTCTCTCCCACAACTCTTTTCATATAACTTTTCATCAAATCATCAAGTGAATACGAAAAAACAACAAGTGTATAAAAATAGATAAAGCTCAACAACAGAAAAGTCCTCAACGACATTACAGCCACACCTGTCTTACTCAAACCAGAACCATTTTTTCCACCAATCTTTACAGCCAAAGCAGTAGTAATCCATACTAAACTTCTCCCATTTTTCAAACCTATCCTTCCAGCTCCTCTCCCTCTCTCCCATTTTAAACGGACACGTATAAGCTTCTTTATTCTTAAAAAATACCTTTTCCAAAACGTACGGACAAACCTCTGGAATTACCGCTGGCGCGTACTCATCTCTATCTTTTAGTATTACTCTACCTCTTCTATAGAGCATATCTTTCATAAAATCTTTTAAGAAACTGTCATCACCATCAACTATAAATGTGTAGTTAGGCAAGCTATCCAAAGTTCTTGCAGCTATTACATTCTCAACATCCACATTCTCCTCAGAAAGATATAGATTATCAACTACAACAAAGTGTAAACCTTGGCGTTTAAAAATGTTGTCTTCTTTCGATAACTCTTCCTTTAAAAGTTCATAATCAGCCCACACTCCAACTCTCCAAATATTATTTCTATTCACTTGAAGAAACTCCGAAACTTTTCCTAATTCACTCCTATCATTAATCTTGAATACCAATTGAAAAGGTTTCCCTTTTAGTTCAGAAAAATCAACGCCCATATACTCCTCTATCACACCAATAGATTCAACATCAGTAAAAACTTTTCTAGGATAGTAGTAGAAAAATTTTAGGTATTCAGTTGGTATTTTAACCATGGGCTCAACCCTAAAATCAAAATCAGGTACCCTTTCATCATAAATGTTAAAATCAAAAAAAGCTGACCAAAACGGCTGCGGCAATAACCAAGAGTACAAAGTAAACTCAACCGTTGAGTAAGAATTAACATTTAAAGCAACATCATATAGAGCATTTCCTACCTTTTTGAATATATCAATCCTTTTTTTCAACATTTCTTCAAATATGTGGTAAAAATTCAAATTCACTACCAAGAAATCCAACCCTAAAGCTCCTAATGTTTGCAACATTGATATATCCACCCATCTTGCATAATCCGTAACTTTATCAACTAACTCTTGACTAACAACAATTTGTCTTTTGGTGAGAAAAACATAGTAATCGTACTCTCTAAAATCTTCTTTCGCTCTTTTAACAAACCACTCTACTGGAACACTATATGCTAGGTTAGAAACAACTACTCCCCTGTAAGAATGTAGTCTATGTCTTCCAACCTTTTGGGAAACATACATTTTCTCTAAGCAACCTTTTTCAAAAGTTTTAGTAAACTCCTTTTCAAAATTTATCTCTTCTACATCAAAATTTCTGAATTTATCCACAAAATACTGAAGTTCAATTCTCGGAATTTTCAAACCCTCAAAACTCTCACACGGCTCTACAACAAATATCTTAGCTTTTTTCCTAGGCTTTAAATCAAATATTTCCATTTTCAGCCCCTCTCTCCGAATAGCTGAGAAGTCTTTCTCTTATTTTCTCAAACAACTCCCTTAAAAATCTTAACTCTTTTAAAACATTCGCAAAAAATATAATGAATACTCTACCTATTTCCTTGGCCATATCATCAACATCATACTCCCCCTTTTCAAATTTTTCCAATATCTCAAAGTACTTCTTCGCAAACAACAAATTGTACAACTCATAATTCGTAGAAACAACCTTCATAAAAGGCCACCTTTCTGAAATACCCATGAAAAAGGCCAGAAGTTCCCTTTTCAAATCCTCTTTTTCCTTAAAACTCATGGCAATTGCTCTTTCAAACAGTTCGTATGCCTTTTCCGCTTTTCTAAACAACTCACTTTCTAACTTATCCATATGTT
The DNA here is from genome assembly GCA_027062325.1 of bacterium. Taxonomy (GTDB): domain Bacteria; phylum JAMOTN01; class JAMOTN01; order JAMOTN01; family JAMOTN01; genus JAMOTN01. The sequence continues at coordinate 5,631 of JAMOTN010000038.1, read as the reverse complement.
TATCAACCTCTGATATATCCTCTAACAAACCATCCACATCAACATTTTTGACTTTTTCATCTAACAATTTTTCAATTTCTGCTCTAACTTCTGTCTCTATAATGGGAAACTCAGCCAACTTTTCCTCAATATCAACATACTCCATATCCAAAATCCCATCAGAAGCATAGTACACTTCTATTCCTCTCTTTTCAAAAGCCTCAACAATCTTCATAAATTGATATGAATAACTCTGATACACAGTAGTAGTGTAATATTCTTTTCCGTTCTTACTAACCTTTAATTTTGGCTTATAGAAGAGCTTTTTCAATCTCTTTAAACCACCAAATGTTTCAAATTCCGTCAAAGCTGACATTTCTGTAATGTATTCATGATAAGTTCCACTTACGTGAGTCTTCCCTTCTTTCTCTGAAAAATCCTGACCTACCAAGAATATAGGATTACATCCCAAATACTCCAGGAAATTCAACGCTCCCGTTGCCACTGTGCCAGCAACCTCAAAAAATCCCATTTCTTCTCTGAATCTCTCTAACCAAGAAATCAACTTATTGTTGGGATTGAAAAGAGCCTTCCTACCCTTAAATATTCTAAACCAGTCATAGTTCACAATCGCTGACAAAACCATTACCGTATTTTTACAGTATTTCAAGCCATAGGATGAGAATATACTATTTCTAAACATATCAGCTGCCATAGCAAAATGTGGCTCTATCCCTGCCCTCAACAATGCAGGAACTGCAGTTGCAACAGCAACAATTATTACTTTATCTTTTACACGCTTCAATTTCTCTATCTCTTCATCTAGACTTGGCCCAGCTGCCACAAGAACTCCAGGCTTTCCATCAAATCTTCTCCTTAAACGTTGAACTCCCGGTAATCGCAAAAGCTCCTCAAACGATTCTGAAATATGAAAAGGCATAACTCTCTGCGATGCCAATGAAGTAGTGTAGTTCAAAATCACTGACATAACCAACTTTTTTATTATCAACTCTGCTCTATCAAAAAAGTCTTTACTTTCACCAGAATTTGTAACTGGATGTCTTATAGTCAATACCATGGGGTAGCCCCCCTGGCCAGGGTACAAATTTTCAGCCAGATGATTTGTTATAAAACCCTCGTTGGTAGTAAGGATAAATTTAAAGCTTCTATTTCTTATGAAATCTACTAAATTAACACACGAAAAATCAGCAACTAATCTTTCAAAATCAGGCTCAACTATCACAAATTTTACATAATCAGGAGCCTTTTCATGTAACTTCTTTATTAAATAACCACATCCTCCTCCTAAAACTACAACATTGGGAGAAACGGACAACCTTGGCAAATATCTACCTACAACCCTATCTGCTTCCTTCTCTGGATCATAAGCACTTGCCAATGCTACACCATCTTTAAACGCAACATATCTACCAGTATTTGCTCTTTCAAATTTTAAATTTTTAAAAGCTTTTTCACACTTCCTCTTAAAATCCCCATCATCTCCAAGTTTCCTTAGCATTTCATTAAAATTAAGCCTCCAATACTCCAACCCCCATACCCCCAATAAACTAACAAAGGCTTCAATCTACACAAACAAAATTCGCTATTCCACCTCTTTCTTCAAGACCTCTAATAACTCCTTCACTACCTCCCATTCATTTGCTATTATCTCTTTCACCATGTTGTAATCAGCCTTCTCAAAAGCCTCTTTTATTTTTTCAGCAAACTCTTTGAATTTGTTTTCTTTTTCTACAAAATTTTCACTTTTGAATTCTTCCTTTTTTATACTCTTCCAATTCACCAACACTGCAACTGGCTTCATAACATCCTCTAAGAGCATAACAAAGTCAGCAAAACTCTCTCCCCATCTTTCACCTTTTTCAAACTTTTCCACAAAATCTGTCACTATCGCTTCAATATCCCTATTTTCAATATCTGCTATTAACTCTTTAATAATATTTGCAACTTCATCTGTATAAAGGTGAACAGCAGCAAATTCCTTCAATGGCAGCTCCCATACATTAACATTCTCAGGAGCTTCTCCCTTAAAATCCACTCCAACCTTACTAACTCCCCTATCCTCTTCAATAAGCTTCGTATTAAACTCATCAATCAGCCTGCCAAGTGCCCAACTTTCATCTACTTTCCACTCATTTAAATCAATCTCCTTTTCATCTAAGAAAACTTTTACCTCCATACTATCACCCCTACTTCACGTGCTAGAACTCACATTCACTCCACACTTTCTTTACTATTATGCATCGGCACTTACTTCAACTTTTTTAGTGGAGGCATCGTCTTCTCTCTTCTTCTCACCAAGTGGAGGCCAATCAACATCTCTGAACCACCTAAATCCAGTACCTGCTGGTATAAGTTTCGCCAATATAACATTTTCCTTCAATCCACGCAGGAAGTCCAGCTTTCCTCTTATCGCAGCTCGGGTCAAAACTCTTGCCGTCTCCTGGAATGATGCAGCGGAGATAAAGCTGTCCGTTGTAAGAGCTGCCTTTTCTATTCCAACAACCATCAAACGCCCCTTCGCAAGACGCGCCTTATCCCCGTAAAGAAGCTTGACTCTATCGTTTTCTTCCAAAAATTCCGTAAGAGTCACTTCTTCTCCTTTTACAAAGCGTGTATCTCCGGGATCTTTTATAAGAACACGCTTGAACATCCTGCTTATTATTATCTCTATGTGTTTATCATTTATACGAACACCTTGCCCACGATAAACTCTTTGTATCTCATCATTCAAATAACGCTGTACCTTATAAACTCCTCCTTCGTTTCTAAGCTTCTTCAACTCAATGTGCCCCTCCGTCAACTGATCACCCTTCTCAACATACTCACCATCAAACACAATAGCCTCTGCTAACTGAGAAAGTGAAGCCTTTATAGGATACGTATTTCCATTCTCATCTTCTATGTGAAGAGTTGCCGTAGTAACTCCACTCTTTCTAACAACACCAGTAATTGGTGCAATAACCGCCTCTTTCTTAGGTCTTTGAGCCCTAAATAGATCTCTTACACGAGGCAAACCTTGTACGATATCTGTTGTCTTCTTCGTAGCAACTGCCCACTTAGCCAAAATTTCTCCTCTCTCAACAATTTCTCCCTCTTTAACTTGAAGCCTTGCTCCTTCAGTAATTGGGAATGCTTCACCTTTCCTAAGGATGATTCTAGAAACAGTAGTTGTCTTCTTGTCCAATATTACTACCATCCTGTTCTCGTAATCATATTTAAGCGACAACTTCACCTTCTTTTTGTCAGGAACTCTTACTACACCAAGCGACCAGTCAACATCCCATCCATTCTCAACAAACACAACGTCATCATCAATCTTGCTCTTGTTCTCTACTATTAACTTAGCAAGCTTTTCATCAATTACAGTTCCTATTCTGTAAATCTCATCACCTATTTTCAAATCTTTAGCACTAATTTTTTTACCAACGAACCACTTTTCACCCTTGCTTACTACCTCTGACATTGCATGCGCAATCTTTTTCCACTTACCAGACCCAACCTTAACTTCCAAAGCCGCAGGTCTCAAGTGTGGCCAGAAGCATGTGTAACAACCTACTTGATCAGTTTCTCCATCTTCTTGATACGTCACATACTGCTCAACCTTGGTATTCTTCAAAACAGCCAGTCTATCTCCCTCTCTTACCCTGTCTCCTTCCTTCACCAATATTTCCATATCAGGAGTAATTTTGTGATACTTAGTCTCATCTGTCTCCTTAAAGATCTTGTAAACATCTTTTGTCTCCTCAATATTTTCATACTCAACTTTTTCAGTAATAGGATCTCCTACTTCAACCATATCTCCTTCTTTAACAAGAAGCTTAATCTCTGCTGGAATTCTATAATCCTGAGTATCATAAACCTCCAAGCTTACAACTACTTCTTCTCCTGTCCTCTCATCAGTCTTAACTTTGTAGTTCACCTTTCCATCAATTGGAGCCTTATAAGGCGGAAGTGGCTCTATTATATCGTCTCCTCTGCTGACCCTATCTCCCGTTTTAACCCTCAAAACACACGGTCTGCCCATTCCTTTCAAGCGACTTGGTATGACATAAGATACTTCTTCTTCCACCCAAACAATTTGATCATTGGCAAAGTGCAAGGCCTTAACCAACTCGGTTCCCTTCTTAACCTCTTTACCTTCCTCAAATTTAAGTTCAGCACCCTCGGGAATTTTGTAACGATACTTTCTGTAAACTTTAACTTTTCCTATACTATTCGCTCTCTTCAACAGTTCATCTACTATAGCTATGGTGATTATTGTTCCCTTAGGAACAAGAACCTCTCCTGTTTCAGGATCTATTATATCCTCAGATGTTATCTCTCCCTGCAACTGCTCAAGTGCCATCTCCCTATCCGCGGAAACTTCTCTCAAATCAACCTCTTTTTCACTTATTACAGCAACACCTCTACCTCTAACAACTATCTCCTCAACATTACTTTCTCTCAAAAGGTCAACAAGATCGTCATCCAATACATCACCCTTTTCCGCAAGAATTTCGCCAGTTTTTGGATCTATAACATCGCCTTCAATAACTGTTCCAACATAACTTTCAAGATCAACCTCTTTCAAGTTGAGGGGCTCTTCTTCAACCTTTCTTATTATTCCGTTTGCATCCACAGGTACAAAGTGAGTACGCACGAACTCCTCAGTAAACTTCTCTCCCTTCTTCAAAAGCACTTTTCCATCTTTCGAAATAATATCTTCCCAAACCTTCTTACCAATCAACTCTTTCCCTATGTTTTTACTAGTATTAACTGGTTCTTTACTTATATCTCTTACTATGACTTTGTAGGCTTTAACTTTGTACTGTTTCAACTCCTCAGGCGACAACCCATCAATTTTTCCAATCATTGCCTCATCAGCTGGAATTGTAGTATCAACTACCTCTACCTCTCCATCTATCTCACTAACTATTTTCACTTCACCTGTAAGTTCTTTACCCTTCTTAACATTCTTCCCCTGCTTGACCTTCAACTCACTTACAAATAGTTTAATATCCTCAGGTATTTTAAACTCCTCACTCTTGGTAACCACAACACGCTGATGTTGATGCTTATCAACAGTCTCCTTCTTAATCTTCACAATTCCACCGTTTTTAGCCTTGACCCAGAAATATTTCTTACCATCTTTTTCCTCAAACTCAATTCCCTGCTCTTTAGGTAGTAAGTATTCTCTCTTAACACGATTCTTTATAACTATCTGCTTATCAGAAATACTCTCGACATATCCTGCTATTTCACTCTTCACGTAAAGCATGTCAGAGCCATACGCAACTTCACTTCCATTCTTGACCGCCAGTTCGTACTCAGAGTTCGCATCAGCAGTTTCTCTAACACCTGTTGGAAGTTTATATACTACTTCCTCCTCATTTTCCTTATCAAATACGTAAAGAATTCCTTCGTCGTTTATAACCTGTCCTCCGTGAACTTTGACGTTGTGTAGGTAAACCTTTCCACCATAACTTGCAATTGCCGGCTCCTTCTCTCCTATTTTTTCTGCAAGGATGTCTCCAGGTGTAACCTCTTTCCCTTCAGTAACACGTAGATAATAACCCTTAGGTACATGGTACTCCTCCATCTTATCCCCATCGGAAACAATTACTCTTCCATAGCGTGTAAGTACAACTTCAG
>JAMOTN010000037.1 GCA_027062325.1 bacterium | reverse complement strand
GGTTTACCATCTTTTTCCCCTATATTTGCAAAGCTCACAACACCCTTAATTTTAGAAACAACTTGATTTGGATTGTACTCTGCAAGAGTATCTCCGGCTCTTACTTTTATACCATTTTTCAAGTTTCTTTCAAGAACCGCACCCGGTGGCACATCACACTTCTCACGTGTTCCATCCTCACGTTCTATTAATATGTAACCCTCACGAACAATTCTCCTGGTATCTTCTTCAAGTCCTTCATCACTCTTTATCGCCACCGCGTTATCATCTTCACCCTCGTAAGAGTAATCTTCCGTCAAGACACTTTTCTTCTCAGTCTTGTACTCCCAACGCAAGTAATCAAGGATAACTGTTCCAGAAGTCGGCGCCTTGACCTGAACTCGACGTGCCTCTGCAACACCCCCGGTGTGGAATGTTCTCATCGTAAGCTGTGTTCCCGGCTCTCCAATCGATTGAGCTGCAATGATTCCAACTGCCTCTCCAAGAGCAACTTCCCTGTGAGTCGAAAGATCCAATCCATAACACTTTCTACACATCCCATAGCGCATCTTACATGTTATAGGCGAACGGATAAACACACGCGGCCTAACTCTTATCTTCTTTATTCCACGCGCTACCAAAATCTTATAGAGATGCTCAGTTATAACCTTGTCAGCTGCAACAACAATCCTCTCATCTGCATCCTGAACAACAGTTGCTGTAACTTTCCCTATTATCTGAGGAGTAACCTCCATCTCAACCTCTGCTCTCTTTATAAGATCACACTCTTCTTCCAACAACAGTGTTCCCGCCTTAACTATCACTTCGCCAGTCTTAGGATGTACAACATCGCGTGCCAAATAACGTCCGTAAATTCTTTCTTCAAGAGGTATCATAACCTCATCTATATGCATATTCTGAACAGTCCTCATCTCACGCAAAGGATGCACTTCAAATCCACTGGTATCTCCACAATCATCTGCAGTTATAACAACATCTTGGGCAACATCAACCAACTCACGTGTCAAGTATCCAGAGTCAGCTGTTCTCAACGCCGTATCAACAACTCCCTTACGGGCTCCATAAGTGGAAATAAAGTACTCAAACATCTTCAAACCTTCTTTAAAGTTCGACTTAATAGGATAGTCCATAATCTCTCCCTTAGGATTAGACATCAAACCACGCATAGCCGCAAGTTGACGTACCTGCTGGATATTTCCACGTGCTCCTGAGAAAGCCATTGCATATATACTATTGTACTTCCCTTCCTCTTCTTCCTTCTTAAAGATCTGGATCATCTCATCGGTTACCTGCTCTGTAACGTGAATCCACGTATCTATGTCATTCTGTCTTCTCTCATCTGCCGTTATTGCTTTCTTCTCAAACTGCTCCCTGTTTCTCTTTGTCCTTTCTTCTGCTTCTTTTATTATCTGAGCTTTTGCAGGCGGTATTCTCAACTCTTCTATCGAGAATGAAGTTCCAGAAATCGTTGCCCATTTAAACCCAAGCTCCTTTATATCATCAAGAAGTTTTACCGTTCTATCTAATCCATATTTTTTGTGGCACTTAACAACAAGCGAGTTCAACTCACCCTTCGTCATCAAAGTGTTCATGAATCGCAATCCTGCAGGCAACAACTGATTGAATATAACCCTTCCCACACAAGTTGTTATATACTTGTCAGAAAGCTTATTGTCTTCTCCTTCTCTTACTCTTACATAAACAGCCTCATGGAGAGACACCTTACCATTTTCATAAGCAACCATCAGCTCTTCCTCTGTAGAGAATATCTTCTGCTTGTATATTTTCACCTTAGTAATACCAGCTTTTTTAAGCTGTTCAACTTTATCTTGAGTCAACTCTTCACCACTTTGAAGAATTATCTCCCCACTAGGCAAGCGATAAACATCAGCACTTCTCCTCAGCAATCTCGGATTCGCATGAAAATTCGTTATATCAATCTCCTCAACCTCTTTGGAAGTCAACATCCTAGTCAAGTAATAGCATCCGAGTGTCATATCTTGAGTTGGAGTAGCAAGTGGCTTACCATGAGCTGGAGAAAATATTTGATAATTTGCTTGAATAAGATAGGAAGCTTCAGCTACTGACTCATGGAGCAATGGCACATGAACCGCCATTTGGTCTCCATCAAAATCCGCATTGAACGCCGTACAGACAAGCGCCGGTATCTTTATAGCCTTACCTTTGACCATTATTGGCTCAAACGCTTGAATAGATGGCCTATGCAGTGTTGGAGCACGGTTTAAAAGAACTGGATGTTTCTTTATTATTTGGGAAACAATTGGCATTATCTGTGGATCTGCCTTTCTTATCATCTCATCAGCTTTGGGAACACTCCTTGCTTTACCAGTCTTATTAACAAGGTGATGAATTATAAACGGTTTGAACAACTCAAGAACCATCTCTTGCGGCAACCCACATTGATGAATTTTGAGCTTTGGACCTATAACTATGACACTACGTCCAGAGTAATCAACACGCTTCCCCAACAAATTCCTTCTAAATCTTCCCTGCTTACCACCAAGAAGATCCGTCAAACTCTTCAAACGACGATTGTTGTTCCCCACAACTGGCCTAGTCAATCTAGCATTGTCTATTAATGCATCAACAGCCTCCTGCAACAGTCTCTTTTCGTTAGCAATTATTGGATCAGGAGCATTATTCTGAAGGTGCTTCTTCAAACGCTTATTTCTGTTTATCAACCTTCTATAAAGATCATTCAAGTCAGCTCTGGCTATTCTTCCTCCCTCCAACTTCAACATTGGACGTAACTCTGGCGGCAATACTGGGATAACTTCCAATATCATCCACTCAGGCTTGATGTATCCTTCCTTCTTTCTCTTTGGATCCTCTTTACCTGTCAACAAATCCACCAAACGCTCAGGCTTGCTTCTCCTGAAGCTTTCTACTATGTGAAGGCGTTTCGCCAAACGAGCTGCCTTTTGCTTATCTCCCTTTTGCTCTGCCTCTTTCATCTCAAGATCCAATTCCATTGCAAGCTTATCAAGATCTATTTCTCTCAAAAGCTCTCTTATAGCTTCAGCTCCTCTTCCAACTCTAAATACCTCACCGTACTTTTCACGCAACTCACGATATTCTTCTTCAGTAAGAAGCTGCATTTTGTTCAAAATGTTACCTGGATCAAGGACTATATACTTTGCAAAATGTAAAACTTCTTCTAAATCACGTTGAGTTATACCAAGAAGAGCACTTATTATTCCATTTTTCACATACCATATATGCGCTACGGGAGCGGTCAACTCTATATGCCCCATTCTTTCTCTTCTAACACGGCTCGTCGTAACCTCGACCCCACAATGCTCACAAATCTGTCCCTCAAATCTTTTATCCTTGTATCTTCCGCAAGCACAGCGATAATCTTTCTCTGGACCAAAAATTTTCTCACAAAACAGTCCTCCCTCTTTGGGCTTAAAGGTCCTGTAATCCAACGTTTCCGAAAGCTCCACCTTTCCAGAAGACCAATTTCTTATATCCTCAGGTGAAGCAATTGATATTCTTACAGCTTCAAATCCTTCTACTCCTCTCTTAAACACATCCTCAAACCTATTTTTTCTATTATTTCCCATCACAGCGACCGCCCCCCTCTTCGTATTTTTGATTTTTTATCTTTATTATCCCTTTATTTCTTTTACCCTCTTGGCAGCTGTAGCTTCTGCTTCTTTATCCTCCTGACTCTCCTCAGAAAATAGATCCTGCGGTATAAAAAATGTTCCATCACTATTCCTTCCAAATCGCTCCCTAACCTCTTTTTCATCAAGAAGCTCAACTTTCAAAGCCAAACTTGCAAGCTCAAGCACCAAAACTTTGAATGACTCTGGCATCTTTGTTTTAACATCGTAATGATTCCCCTTAACTATATTTCTGTAAACTTCTTCACGTGCATCTATATCATCACTCTTTATACTGAGCATCTCTTGAAGTGCATGGGCAGCACCATAAGCCTCAAGTGCCCAAACTTCCATCTCTCCAAACCTTTGACCACCCATCTGAGCTTTTCCACCCAACGGTTGCTGGGTAATCATAGCGTAGTTTCCAGTAGCTCTTGCATGTATCTTTTCCTCAACCAAATGATGCAATTTTAACATGTACATGTATCCTACCGTAACCGGATTATGTATGTACTCACCAGTTCTTCCATCTCTTACAAGCTCCTGACCTGTCTCTCCTAACCAGGCAGAAAGCTTTTTAAAGCTGTCAATAAGAACTTCAACCTGCTTCCTATACTTAACCTTTTTTCTCTCTCTTTTAACTTCTACTGTCTTGTATCCATCTTTCTCATAAACTCTCTCTTTTACTTTCACAAATGGAGTTTCAAATACAATCTCATCAACAGGAGTGAGAGCCAAAGTCCAATCTCCCGCTTTCAAAGACTCCAAGAACAACTTACTCTTCGTATCAAGCTCTCCTACAAGATTCCAATCTGCATCAAACAAAGCTGCTTTTACTCCTTTGACTGTCTCCCAAACAGCCTCCTCAAATCCCTTCTCCACAAATTTCTCAACCAATTTATCGTTACTGTCGATATTCAACTTCTCAAACTTGACGTATCCTACAATTTCTGCATTCTCGTTAGCCAATTTAAGCGTCCTCTTTCTAGCCAACCTCGTCAATGCAAGGAGTTTCTTTATTGTATCTTCTTTTGGAGACTCAAATATCGGAGTAATAGCGTAAAAACCAAGATGCTTGGCAGTCCACCCCAAAATGGTTTCGTATATCTGCCCAACATTCATACGCGATGGAACACCCAACGGCGAAAGCACAAGTTGAGCAGTAGTTCCATCATCAAGCATTGGCAAATCTTCACGTGGAGCCAAGATAGATATAACACCCTTATTTCCGTGACGCCCTGCCATCTTATCTCCTTCCATTAATTTGTGGCGCTGCACCAAGAATACTCTAACCAAAGTCTTTATATTTGTTTTGAAATGGTACTCATTCCCATCCAGATACTCCACCTTGACAACCTTTCCTTCCTCTCCATTCTTTAGCTTATAGGAGACATTCTTCTTGTTGTCCTTCTTACGATTGAATATCGCTTTTAACAATTTATCCAAAGAAGTAGTCTCCGTCTCTGGCTTGGGCTCCACTTTACCAACCAAAACATCACCCTTTTTAAGCTCAATTCCTATGCGAGCTACACCTCTTTCATCAAGCTTGCGTCTCTGCTCTTCACTCAAATCGGGAATATCTGCAGTAATCTCCTCTCCTTCATTTCCTGTACCTTCACGCGCCTCAACCTCATGCTCCTTCATGTGAATAGAGGTGTATATATCCCTTTCGTTCAATTCTCTACTAGCCACTATTGCGTCCTCAAAGTTGTATCCATCATAAGGCATAAAGAAGACCAACACATTTTTTCCAACAGACAATCTTCCCTTATCTGAAACTTCACCGTCTGCAATAACCTGTCCTTGCTTTACCTTATCTCCCATTTTAACTATTGGTTTCATATTAAACACACTATTAGAGTTCGTTCTCTTAAACTTACGCAATTCTAGGTCATATTCTTTTCCATCCTCTCCTTTTATAACTATCCTCAAACTATCCGCGTATATAACTTCTCCATCTACAGGGGATACAAGCGAATCCATAGCATCAACAACAACTCTTTCCTCCATACCAGTTGCAACAAACGGCGCTTCTGCCTTTATTAAAGGAACCGCTTGTCTTTGCATATTTGTTCCCATCAAAGCACGGTTTGCATCGTCATGTTCCAAGAAAGGAATAAGTGAACTTCCCACACTTACCATCTGAGTTGGAGATACACCCATGTACTGAACCTTTTCTCTCTCAACTTCAATAAACTCATATCTATTTTCTGTCTTAACCTTCACTGGCACGTACTCAGGAATGATCATTCCATTTTCATCAACTGGAGTATCAGCTGGAGCAACGTAATACCTATCCTCTTCTCCAGCTTCCATGTAAACAACCTCATCTGTAACCTTTCCATTTACAACCTTTCTAAGTGGTGTCTCTATAAAACCATACTTATTTATTCTTCCATACACAGTGAGAGATGCTATTAGACCAGCATTCTGTCCTTCTGGAGTCTGAATAGGACAAATTCTTCCAAAGTGTGATGGATGAACACCTCTAACCTCAGAAGTTGCTCTCTCTCTCTTCAAACCACCAGGCCCCAATGCACTCAAACGGCGCTTATTTTCAAGCTCTGCCAAAATGTTCGTCTGATCCATAAATTGACACAACTGGCCAGTATTGAAAAATTCTTTTATCGCATTCTTCACAACTCCAAAGTTCATAAAACTGCTTATACTATTGCCATCCTTTGTTGCCAGCTGATCAACTGTTTCCCTCTCCATCTTTCCAAGTAATGCCTTTCTAATTTCATTTTTTATAAGCTCTCCCACTCTTCTTATACGTCTATTTCCAATGTGATCTATATCATCAAGCTCTCCAACATCATACGTAACATATAATAGATATCTCAAAGCATCAATTATGTCATCCCTTGTGAGAGTTCTTCCCTTCTCAACCTTTATCCACAATACACGAGAAGCAATTAACTTATGAAATACAACATCATCCACCACTTCACCCTTTTTCACAATCACTTTGCCTTTAACTATTACATCCTGAAGAACTTTCCTTCCCAAAATTCTCCTTCTAACTAACACACGATTTTCATTGAAGCCTAATATATTATCAAAGTACTCAGTAAATCTTATTTCCCTTATAGGCTTTACAGTTATATCCTTAACCTTATCCTCGTACATTCTAAGAAGCTCTTCCATGGTCAAAACTTTAAGTACCGCATCTTCCACTTTTTTCTTACGAGATCCTTTCTGAACATATATCGCCCCTACAACCTCTCTTAAATTTTTTAGTTTATCAGAAGATATCTTGTACTCTTCTCCTTCTGGACTTATAACCACTGCTTCCTCTTCCTCTAAAAATCTGTCATAACCTGCTCTGTTTAGCCTATACTTATCACTATCTTTCCCTATAACTTCCCATCCTTCTTTCAACGCTTTGTACAACTCAGGAGTTAAGAGATCTTTTACTTTGTAAGTCTTCGTTCTTCCTCTCACCTTTATCATTGGAACTCCTGCTTCTAGAAGCGTCTCCAGCAAATCCTCATTAACACGCGTCCCTTCAGGAATTATCTCATCTGCATCCTCGATGTAAACATCAACAGCTAACTCCTCATCTAAAACATCATCACACAAACGATTCCAATCCCCTAAGAAAACAATCTCTTCATTTCTGTGAACCCAAACAGGAACTTCTTTATCTTCACGTCTGTTGAAAACATATATCTTATCTACATATCCCTCATCTGCCAACTTTTTCAAAACATCAAGTTTTTCACCCTCTAAGTAATCTCCAGATTTCAATACAACTTTATCTCCTATTTTTATATCCCTAGCCACCTTTCTTCCTTCACATATACTCACGAAATTGAACTTTTTTTCAATTTTATACCTTCCAACCTCAGTTAAGTCGTAACGTTTCGGATTGGTAAATAACCCTTTCAAATAATCCTCTGCTGTATTTGTACTCTCATTTCTCAATTTCTTAAATATCTCCTTATAAACTTCACTCCTTATTTCCCTATAAGGCTTTTCTTTCTCCATAGAAGTAAACTTTTCCTGGCTAAACTCCAATGTTTTCTTGATGTATTCATTATTGTCAAATAACTGAAGAATCATATTACTGTCATAACCTAGCATCCTTAATAGCCAAGTTACTGGCATTTTACGGCGACGGCTATCCATCTTTACGTATATATAACCCTTACTGGTATCAAGCTCAAACTCAATCCAACTTCCTTGAGCCGGGGAAACCTTTCCCTCGTAAACTCTGCGCTGCGCATCGTAAGTATAGAATGCACCAGGGGACCTGATAAGCTGACTAACAACTACTTTTTCTGTTCCATTGATTATAAACGTTCCACGTTCTGTCATAAGAGGAAGAGAGAAAGCTGTCACAATTTCTTCTCTTTTCTCTCCACTTCTTTGATCTATAAGCGTTAACTTCAACCTAACCGGTATCTCATAAGTTTCCTTCAACTTACGGCACTCTTCTTCATCCTTTTCAACTCTGAAATAAGCATTTCCAAGCTTCACAATATGGCAGTTTTTTTGAGGATGATTGCACTTGTTGTACAAGCACTTATCCCCCGGTTCTGGGCACCCTGCACACTTTTGAATTCCCAAAAGATAACCATCGTAAGTTATAACGTTGTTTCCATTTCTGTCAACCAAAGGAAATAGATCCCTAAATACAGACTCCAATCCCTTATTTTCCCTCTTGTCAGGATCTTTATCAGGTTGGAGAAGTTCATAATAAGACTCAAACTGCAGCTGCATAAGATGCGGTGGTGTAATTGGCTCCTTATGTTTCGAAAAATTTATAAACAGCTTGCCATCTCTCCTCTCAATTCTCATATCAGGTCCCCCCTATTCGTAGATAGATACTTTCAAGCAAAAAATACCATTACGGTTCTAAAATCCAGAAAAACTCCATCATAAGCTAAGGAAATAAAATTCATCATAGCCATCAAAATCACTAAAAAGAAAGCGAACATCCCAGCCAAAACTCTCATCAATCTTTCAAAACCCGGGTTTAAAAAAGGTAATAGGCACACTTTTTGCATAGCGTCAACCCTTTGCATTAAGTTTACTCTTATATTTTAACCTAACCAGTTGCCTTTTAAAAGTGAAAAACTAACAGACCATCTGCCTTACTAAAAGGCTAAACACTATTTGGAAAATTTCCATCCTTTAAACCAAGAGCTTCTTTTAACTTTTTTACCTCTTCATCCGTCAGATAACGCCAACTTCCAATTTCAAGATCCCCTAAGGTAAGTGGCCCAAAAGAAATTCTAACCAGTTTTCTTACTTTGTAGCCAACTGCTTTCATCAGCTCTCTGACTTCCCGCTTTTTTCCAGTTGTCAAAACAAGCTCTATCCAACTCAGTTTGCCATCAAAATACAAAAAACGAACTTCTTTAGCTTTGAACAAAACCTTCTCTTTAATCACTTTGTCTCGTTTATTCTTCTCTATAACTTTCCAGAAGCCTTTTTTCAAAGCATTTAATTTTGCAAGCGAAACTTCTCCCTCAACTCCAACCAAGTACTTTCTCTCAATTGAATTCTTGGGATTAAGCATCCTGTTTCCAATATCTCCATCGTTTGTAAAAAGCAGTAACCCTTCAGTATTACGATCAAGTCTCCCAACCGCAAACAATCCCTTTATATGCGGTACCAGAGAGTAAACTGTGGGCTCTTCTCCTTTCTGAGATGAAAAACCAGCAGGTTTATTCAAAATGAGATAAACCTTATCAGGATTTTTCCATTCAAATTTCTCTATTCCAACCTCTATAACATCTCCCTCTTGAACCTTATAAAATTCATTTACAACACGCCCATTTACCCTTACCTTCCCAGCTTTTATAAGAGAGACTGCTTCATTTCTTGAAGCTATTCCCAACATTCTTATAGCCTTGATTATCGGCGTTTTATCTTTCTTCCTCATATATATCCCCTCTCAATTAAAATTAAACAAGTTCTTTAGAAAAATCTTTGCCATTTGCAAAATTCTGAGCCTTATCAAACCCTGCTGTCACTATCAATCGGCACGTTTCATAAACTCCCCTGATAACAGATTTCATTATCAGCATCTCTTCGTGTGAAAACTTTCCAAGAACAAAATCCACAACATTCACTTCATTCGGCTTAGGACCTATACCAATTCTAATTCTCTTGATATTCTCCCCCGTAACCTCAATTATAGACCTCATACCGTTATGTCCACCGCTGCTCCCTGCTCTTTTTAATTTAATCCTACCAATAGGTATGTGAAAATCATCGTAAATTATCACCAAATCTTCTACGTTTCTTACTAAACCCCTTCTCAAAAGTTCCCCCACAGCCATTCCACTTAAATTCATATAAGTGGTAGGCTTCACCCAATTTGCAAATTCGCCTTTAGCATATTTAAAACTGTATAACCTTTTAAACTTAAATCCTTCAGAAAAAGAGGCATAGTCTGCCACCATAAATCCGGCATTATGACGAGTTTCAGAATACTGCAATCCCGGATTTCCCAAACAAACGAACCATACTTTTCTCTCTAAAAAACTCATACCTCGTAGTGTACCTTCCTCTCACCAATTTTCTTTTGAAGGAAGCTGAAAGCTGCCAAAATAATAAATATCACGAAAGCCAGGGCACAACCGTAACCCATTCTAAATCTCTGGAAGGCTTGTTGATACAAGTAGTAAACAAGAACCGTCGTACTTCCAAGCGGCCCTCCCTCAGGGGTCATAATCCAAATTTGAGCAAACACCTGGAATGAAGCTATAACACTTGTGATAATCACAAAGAAAAGTGTAGGTGAAATCATCGGAACCGTCACGTTCCAAAACTTTGCCCATGCCCCTGCTCCATCAATTTCAGCAGACTCATATAACTCTTTTGGTACATTCTGTAAAGCCGCTAGAAAGATTACCACGTTATATCCCATATTTTTCCACACACTCATCAAAATGATAGCTGGCATCGCAAAACGAGGATCTCCCAACCAATCAACAGGAGGCAATCCTATTTTTTTCAGAAAAGCATTAAGCAAACCATACGTTGGATGATATATCCACTTCCAAACCACAGATACAGCGTTCAATGAAGTTACAACAGGCAGAAAGTAAAGAACTCTGTAAAAGCCACGCAACTTTATCTTCTGATTCAAAAGAATTGCAACGAAAAGGGATGCCGCAATTCCCAAAGGAACTGTCACCACAACATAGTAAATCGTATTCCAAAAAGCCTTTCTAAACATGGGATCCTCGAAAATCTCCTTGTAATTTGAAAGCCCAACAAATACACTCTTTCCACTCATTACGTTCCAGTCAAAGAAACTCATAACAAAGGCGTAAAGAACTGGAAAAATGTGAAACACCGCTATTATCACAAAAGCAGGCAAGATATAGAGATAACCATCCCAATCCAACTTCCAACTATTACTGTTCTTCTTGCTCGTGCCCATTCCCGCTTGATCTGCAGACCCCATCAAGCCTTTACCTCCTCTATCTCTAGAGAAACATCTGGCCATTTACTAGCAGTGATAAGTTTACTTGTTGAAAAAGCATCTACTCCCATTTTAACAAGATTGACAACTCTTTCCAAAGTTATACCACCTGAAGCTTCGTAGTAAACCTTTCCAATAAGCTCTCTTTTCTTCCTCTCCAATACAGCCTCTTGAATCATCTCATCATCAAAGTTATCAAGCATAATTATATCAACCATGGAAGCTTTTGCACACTCTAAAGCCTCACTTAGCTGATCAAAGTTTTCAACTTCAACTTCTATTTTAGCAGTGAACGGAACTTTTGAATAAACCCTTTCCACAGCCGCTTTAACACTCCCTGCAACCTTTATGTGGTTATCTTTTATCATAACTGCATCACTCAAAGAAAACCTATGAGTCTTACCCAAAACAGAAGCTACCGCCCGTTTTGCCACATACCTCAAAAGTGGATGCACTTTTCTTGTATCTAAAATCTGAATATCTCTATCTATACCTTGTTCTTCTACAACTTTTTTAAACTCCCAGCATTTGGTGGCTATCCCACTCGAATATTGAAGAAAATTAAGAGCCACACGCTCCGCTGCTAAAACCAGATCCGCATCTCCCCTTACCCACGCAATAGTTTTCCCTTTATCAACAACTTCGCCGTTAGCAGCAACAGGTGTACATTCAGCCCCCATTTTTAAAAAACTTAGTTGAAAAAATTCAATCCCCGCAACAACAAATTCTTCTTTTGCAAAGCAACGTGCTAAAACAACCTCTCCGTCCCATACACTTTCACTCGTCAAATCTCCAAAAGGCA
>JAMOTN010000036.1 GCA_027062325.1 bacterium | reverse complement strand
AGCTTCTGCAACAATCAGTTTGTTAACTGGTAAGGGGATAGGAGTTTGAGAAGTTTTGAATGGGGAAGACAAAAGGTTTTTAGCTACCTCATAAGCTTCATCAGGACTTTTAACAAGTTTTACTCCACCTGCTTTTCCACGACCGCCAGCATGCACCTGAACTTTTACAACAACTGGGAATTTATCGCTTGCTTTGAGTTGTTTGGCGGCTTTGTAGGCTTCATCAGCAGAACTAACAACAAAAAAGTTAGAAACAGGTATTCCAAATTTTTGAAAAAGCTTCCTTCCTTGCCACTCGTGCAATTTCATAAGTGACACCTCCGCCTCGCGCGTTTTCGCGTTCGGGCAGGTCTTCTGGCTCCCGGATCATCACCGACCTCCTGCCTTCCCAGGATGGCCGCTTGCACGAATCCATCCCAGTGACCGGCTTGACACCCCATGAGGAGCAAGCCAATGGAGCTCGGCTCCCCGGTTACAGCTGCGCGGGCAGCGCCGGTTTTGCACCGGCTTCCCTAACACCCGAACGACTATGACAGGATTTTTACTTCCTCGCCTCCTGTTTATAGCACTTTTCCAATACTGCTTGTTAGTGAGTATATCCTTAAATTCTATTAAAAGCAAGCAAAGTACCTATCCTCAACATTGTTTACAGTTCTCACAATTTAAATTTCCTCACTAATTCCATACATATTACCTTCTTAGTCATGACAGTAATAGCTCTTTACCTTCCTCACTATACATGCACGAACAGCACTCCATTAACATCTGGCAAATCGAATTTGTAAATAAACTTTTTATCAACCTCTAAAGTATTTTTCTACTTCTATCAGTTTAGACTTGGGCTGTAAAGGCAACTTGGCTTTTTTCCAGCCTATTAAGCCACCCTTTACAACAAATACATTTCTAAAACTATGCTCTTTTAAAAGTTCAAATAGCCAGCTAGCTATGTGACCAGACAAGCAAAGTAGAAAATACTTCTTATCTTTGGGGAGTTTTTCTACAACCTTTTCAAATTTCTCAGGGTTTAAATAGAAGCTACAACAAGCCACTTCATCAGGAATTAACCATTGAGGCATAGTGCAAACCAAAATAGCTTTCCCATCTTTTATCTCACTAAACGCCTCCTCTGGTTCAACTAACGAGTTGACAGAAAACAAGTTTACCGTTTGAGCAAACTTCTTAAAACTATCAATGATACTTTCAATAAATTCTAGAATTCCATCCAGATGAGTAATTAACTCTTCTACCAAACCTTCCACTTTCTTCTTTATATTGTCCAAGGCATTCTGGGAATTCTTAACATATTTTTCTATATTGAGAGCAGCTTTCTCTACTCTTTCTGTAGAATTTTGAACTGAGTCTTCAAACCTCTGAAAAACTTTTTTAGTTTTCTGTAGGCTATCTAACAGTTCTTTCAGAGCAGATTCTATATCTTCAGCACTTTTTTGAGTATCCTCGGCAAGTTTTTTGATTTCAAAAGCAACTACTCCGAATCCTCTACCTGCATTTCCCGCTCTGGCAGCCTCAATTGAAGAGTTCAAGGCAAGTAAATCTACCCTTGTTGTCAACTTCTTGATAAATTGAGATTTGGGAAAAATAAGGTTAATTGTGCTCTCCAAATCCTTCATGGCATTCGCTAAAAGAATTGTTCCTTGATTAATGTTGTCCATTTGTTCATCTAAAAACAACAATACATGTTGGATTGTTTCCTCCATTTGTTTATCAGAATTTGCATTAGAAAGCTCCAACTTTGTTTTTGCCGACTCAAAATTTTCCCGTAATGTATGTTCTCTCTCAAGGAACAGTGAATCTGCCAAAATTTTAGAAATAGCAATTACTCTTTCTTTCAATTGCAGTATATTTTCTTTAATCCAAAATGCCTTGTAAAAGGCAGCTCCTATTGCCGCTCTTTTTTTCATAATCATTTCATCCATTGATAAAGCCAGCTTTTCTACTTCACCCAACGACTTGGATCTTAATATCCCTCTAAATTCTCTTTTCTCTACTTCTGTTACCCTAAAGTCAAAGCGACAAAGTTTGTCTAGAAAGCTGTTAACAACAGCGCTTAATCTCTTATACCTATGCCCCAACCACAATGCACACGCTAATAACAAAAAAAGTAAGATAATACAAATCATTTCCATCTTTTGCTCACTCCTATTGAGTTTATTTTATTGTCGGAATCGTTTAATCCTGAACTTCGTTTATTTTCTTTAGACCATAACACTTCTCTCTACACCTCAAATTTTTTCAACTCTTTTTCCAAATTCAATATCACCTGCTTCAACTCAGAAGAGGTTGTAGTAATTTATTACTGGTAGGATCTCATTTAAAGTTACCCCAACCAACCACCCAAAATCCTGCTATTTCTTTAAATTCCTATAATTAGCTTAACAAATTATTACTGAAACTTGGAAAAAGAGTTGTGTAAAAAACTACAAAATTTCGCCGATTGTCTGTAAAAATTTTTCGCAATGCAAAACTACTTTGGAATTATCAACTGATAATGGGAAAGATTTAGTTGTACTTGCACTATCTGAACCAGAATAATTTTGAAAAAAAGTTTTAAACAACAATGCCTCTGCCATTCCAATCACCGTCGCAAGCAATGCTTCTGCCTTCTCATATTCAAGGGGAAGTCTTTGGGTTAAAAGTTCCGACAATTTTTCGTGCAATTTACGGTAAAGCTCCTTCCCCTCTTCAAACTTCACAAGCCAGTATTTTAATTCTAAAACCGCGGTTTGTGTCTTAAAATCGTGAAACTGCGCCTTTTCTCTAATTTTTTTGAAAAATACGACTGGAAAGTTTTTCAACTTCTGAGGCAAATTGTCTCCCGATTCTACCAAACTTTCTACTACCGCAGAATAGATAACTTCCACGAATGAAAAAACTATCAAATGCGTCAGTAACTCCTGCTTACTTTTAAAATGATTGTAAATTGAAGACACAGTAATACCAGCTTTAGAAGCAACTTTGCGAAGAGTAAAACCTGCTATTCCCTCATTTTCCAGAATCTCAAGTGCTGCCTTTACAAGTCTCGTTTTCGTGGAGTTTTCATCTTCAATCGCACCAAATTCTGCTATCAACTTATCTATCATTTTTTCTCTCCACCTCTGCCAACAGTGCCGGTTATTAAAGTATAAATCTTCAAAAGTGCAGGTAAACCAAAGAGTGTTACCAATGTGGCAATCGTCATACCCCCTCCAACCATTATTCCCATGGATTGTCTCAACTCTGCACCTTTCCCCATTCCAAGTGCCAGCGGTATCATCCCAACGATCGTTGTGAGTGAAGTTATCAGAATGGGTCTTAAACGCTGAGACGCAGCAAGGGTTATTGCATCCGCACCAAGTTCTGAATAGTGGTTTTTAAACACGTCTATGAAGACTATTCCGTTGTTAACAACGATTCCTGCCAAAACTATCATACCAAGGAAGGCTGTCACGTCAAAACTTTTGCCTATTATCGGAAAAACAGACATTGCCAGAATTATATCTGTTGGAACCAAGAGTGCAATCAAAAACGGCAATATCCAGCTTTCAAACTGCGCAGCCATTGTAAGGTAAACCAGTATGGTGCTTAAAATAAACATCTTTCCCAAGTCTGAAAATACCTCTTCCATTTTTTCAACACTACCTTCAAAGTCAAACAGGATGCTTTGTGGTTTGCTCTTTTCTATGAGCTTTATCGTTTTTTCTTTCAAAGTTTTCAATGGAGTGTTAGGTTCTAGTGTACATTTTAGATATACCACACTTCTTTTCTTGTATCTGTTTCTGACAAGCGGGACAAGCCTGTATTCCTTGTTTACAAAGTTGTCAATAGGGATCGCAATTTCCCCCAAAGGAAGAAAAAGTTCATGAGTTTTAGGTTTCAGCTTGGCTCTAACCTTAATGCTTTCTCCGTCAAGAAAAATTCTTCCAGTTTCAAGTCCAGTGGTGGACATCCACAAGGCTGCTCTTATGAACTCTTCAGGTATTCCAAAATGTTTTAATACGTCGTTTTTAATCGTATATTTTACCTCAGGCTTTTTATCTTCCAAGGTGGAAACTATGCTTTTTATCTCGGGTAACTTTAAAAGTTCTTTCTTTAAAAAGCTGGCGTAATCTTCGAGAGTATCCTCATCGTTTGAATATAGAGCAACCACAAACTCGTCTCCTGCTCCAATAGTTGCCTGTGTAATCTTTTGAAACTTAACACTTGTAAAGTGCCACTTTGGATCGTTAACGATTTTGGCTATTTCGTCCATTATTTGAGGAGCTGTCCTCTTTCTGTCGGATTTCAACCTTATATACAAACTTATAACCTCTTCTCCCGATTCTCCCCCAAAGGCAGCACTTTCCAAAGCAGAAGCTTGAGTTACACCAACTTGTTGTAAAATGTATTCAACTTCCGGAATTCTATCCTCTATCTCATGCAAAAGCAAATCTGCCACCTGTTTTGAAGCCTGCCAGTTTGTTCCTATCGGAAGTTTTACTACCACTCCAAAATCATCGGCATCGGCTTCAGAGATGAAAGTGGCATTCATGTGCTTAACCACTCCTAACCCACCAACTGTCAGTAATACCAGTCCGCCTATTATTACAAAAGCCACGAATCCGCTCCTAGCAATCACACTTACAAGTTTTGTGTAGGCAGTCTGCAAGCTTTTCACAAACCAGCCTTCAGGAATTGGTTTGGCATATTTAGCAAGTATGGAAACTGCAACCGTAAAACTTGTGATGATTGAAATAGTCAGAGAAAACGTTATAGTCGCCGCCAACTGCCCAAAGAACTTTGAAGCGAGCCCCCTTGAAAAAGCTATGGGTAAAAAAACGATTACACTTGTCAAGGTGCTTGCAATTATGGGCAAAATCATCTCGGATGCACCCTGAATAGCTGCTTCTTTTAAAGAGGAAAACTTTTTCTCGGTAACAAGGCGGGCAGTATTTTCAGTTACAACAACTGCATTGTCAACAAGCATTCCAATTGCTATTGCCAATCCACCCAAAGATATCATGTTCAATGTCATTCCCTTCAAATACATAAGGAACAGGGTAAATATGAAAGCTATGGGAATAGTCGTTATTACCGCCATAACAGCAGAAAATCTTTTCAAAAACAGCCAAACTGTAATTGAAACAATGATGATACTCGTTATCACATTTTGGGTTAAGTTGCTAATTGACTGCTTTATGAACTTTGCGACTTCAAAACTCAAAGCAATTTTTATATGAGGATACTTTTCCAAAATCTCTTTAATTTTTCTTTTAACAGCATCAGTAGTGCTGACTATGTTGGCTCCCTGCTGTTTCCTGATTGCCACGAAAACTGCTGGAATCCCCTCTATACTAACTTCTCCTTGTTTCTTAGCAACAGCATCTTCAATTTTACACACGTCTTCTAGATAAATCACGTTCCCATCTTTTAACTTTTTCACAGGAATTTTTCCTATTTTAGGGACAAAATACGGCTTTAAGTAAACCTTAATCCTCCGCAATCCTTTTCCAATCTCTTCATCTCCTGCAGGAAGATTCTTAAGATGAGTTTGCAAAGCTGTAATTACGTCCGCATAAGTTATTCCGTAAGCCAAACACTTCTCAACATTTGGGATAACATGTATTTCACGCTTATTCGGAGAAAATATCATGACATTTCCAACACCTTCAACGCTCTCCAGCTCCGGCTTTATATTCTGATCAATAAAGGAGTAAAGCTGACGGGGTGTGAGTTTAGTGCTTGTAAATCCCATAAATAAAATTGGCATCATTGCAGGATCCATCTGAAATATTGCCGGTTCCTTTGCTCCTTTGGGAAGTTGAAAAACCGCTTTAAACTTTTCAATTTCTTCTCTTGTATTCTGCATTGCCTCCCTTTTGGTGACAAAGGAGTGATACTCAACAATGACAACTCCTGCATTGTCCATACTCATTGCTTTAACTTTTTTGGCATTTTTAGCTCCAGCCAGAAAACTTTCAAGAGGTTTTACTATTTCTTCCTCTATGGTTTCCGGATCTGCTCCTTCCCACGGAATAACCACTATGCTTATGGGAATATCCATTTCCGGCATATAATCCACAGGCATATAAAACCATGCCCAAAATCCCAATATAACTGCAACCAATGCGAAAACCGCTACTGGAACCGGGTGATACGCAGCAAACCGCGATATATTCAACCTACCCACCTCTCTTTAAGACAAAATTGCTGTTTTTATTTTTTTCTGTCCAAATAAACAGTTTTGTCAAACGTTGTGCTGTAAATTCCAACTCGCAGTATTTCATCTCCCTCTGAGATCCCACGTTTAACCAAAACAGAATCTTCATACACAAACCACGGCTCAATTTCTTGTCTTATGTATTTGTCTCCTTCTTTTTTCAATACGAACATTTTATCCTTAACCATTAAAACTGCCCCCAGAGGAACTCTGATCACCTCTGTTGTTGGCAGTAGTATATAGGTTTTGTAAGACTTTCCTATGTATTTTGAATCTACTGGACACAAAATGCTTATCTGCCCCGTGTAGGGAATGGGCCTGAAAGAAGATTCAACTGTGGTGTGTGCTAGCTTTATCACAAAATCTTCTGTTTTGACCGCAACTGCCTTCTTAAAATATTCAAGTTTATCTACAGGCACCCAGAAGTTAAACTTTGCCTTATCCTTCGCTAGAATATATACAGGAGATTTTGCAAAGTCGTAGGTTTGAAGTAACTTTTTCAAGACAAACCCATCAAAAGGAGCAAACAGAGATCCTTTCCGTATAGTTATCTCTAACTCTTCAATTTGTTTGGCAATAGCATCCAATTGAGCTTGGGTTGCCTGAAATTGATAGAGAATTTTTTCATAATCGCTTTTAGCTATAACTTTCTTTTTGAACAATTTTTCAGCTCTTTTCAATTCTCGAGTCAAATACTCAAAGTTAGATTCCAAAGATTTTCTCTGAAAACGTAGCGCTTCAAGTTTCTTCTGAAGTGTAGAAGTATCAACCTTGGCAATCAACTCTCCTTTTTTAAAGTGAGTTCCTTCTGGCACTGTAAATATGAGTTTTCCCGGTGTTTCTACAACAGCTTTCACCTCATCCGGCACAACTATTCCATAAGTTTGAATATAAGGAGAAAATATTTCACGCTTTAGTTTATAGAAAAATATGTTTTGAGTTGAGGTAGCAGTACATATACTTTCCAAAATAAACATCAACACTAACACCAATACTGCTAAAAACACTCTCCGTTTACAACCTTTTACTGAAAAAAGTTTAGAATAAGATTTTGATAAGCTCACTTCTCTCATCTATTTCTACCTCCTTAAAAATTTCAAAGGCGTCATTTAAAGATTGATACATTGAAGAATAAAAAGCTAATTTACTTGCCTTATAAGCAACTAATTGCTTTAAAACATCAGTAATTGTTGCTTTCCCAGTTTGATACATCATCTTGTAATCCCTTAAAATTCTCTTTCTTGAACCAACCTCTTCTTGAAAAGCACGTGCTTTCTTTAAGGATGTAGAGAAGGCATCATAGAGGGTAATGAC
>JAMOTN010000035.1 GCA_027062325.1 bacterium | reverse complement strand
AACAGGTGTACATTCAGCCCCCATTTTTAAAAAACTTAGTTGAAAAAATTCAATCCCCGCAACAACAAATTCTTCTTTTGCAAAGCAACGTGCTAAAACAACCTCTCCGTCCCATACACTTTCACTTGTCAAATCTCCAAAAGGCATATCTTCAAGTAATGCCTTTTCCACAATTTTCTCCATGAGAAGTCTCATAGTAACTCCTCCCTAGGTTCTTAAAGTCTCTGTAGATATTACAGCTAAAAATCTTATCCAAAATCTATCAATATCAGAAGCATCAAAGAGAAGAGCTGTATCATTTGTCAGTAAAAAAACAGCTGTAGATGAAAAGTAAGTAGATCTGAATTTAAATCCTAATCGCTGACTCTTCAATTTTCCGCTCAGTTCAACATTGCTTATAACCTCAACCATACTGCTACCATCTTTCCAAAACTCTCCTTCACGAATTAAAATTCTGTAGTAAGAAATTCCAATAATATCTAACACTTTTCCTATATGCTCCCTTACTATTTCAACTTTTCCCTTCAACTCACGCATTAACATGATTTTTTCTCTCAATTCATCCAAACTTAACGTGAATTTATAAACCTTCCTTGCCACCTCATTTAACTTCTCTTCAAGACTCTTTTCTTGTTCAGTCAAATTTCTGCGAATCCTCTCCAAAACTTCCTTTTCACGAGAATACTCATCCGCCATCTTTTCAGCAACGTTTCCTATTAAGTAAGCTGCAACTGCATAAATTATTATCTGAACATTCGCACTAACCGGCACAGATTGCTGAACTTGAAAATGAGGTATAACTGTACTGGCAATAGCATGAACAAAGCCAACGAAAATGGCACTTAATAAACCCGCCAACACTCCACCTTCTGCCGCTGACCAGCATACAAGAAGCAAAAAAGAGGCAAAGTAGTAGTTGTAGGGAATTTGAATATCCCCTATGCGTGTTCCAACCAATCCAACAAAGAAAGCTAGTAAGGAAGCGTAAACTACAACGCGCGTACTCCAAAATTCCATACTTATCACCAAACACCATTATGATAGAGGCACTAAGTTTCAAACATTAATATACTTGTCATCTTGCTACAAACACCTTAAAGTAACGCGTCAACACTTTCCCAGTACTTGAATAAAATTTAGCCTTAACTACGTAAACCCCTCTTTTCACCTTTGATCCCCAAAGACTTTCTAACCTCCACTCAACAACCTCTTCATTGTTGTAAAACTGAACCTCAGTGCTCCAAACCTTCTCACCTGCTGCATCATAAATCACAACTTTCGCTTTTTCTATATCCAATCCATACCTTGTCAACTTTATCTTTAAATAATCAGAGGTCACAGGATTGGGATAACAAATTACTTTCGCATCATCCACTCCACGCCACAAAATACTCTTTACACCAACACTACAATTTCCGGCAGCATCACAAACCTGCCACTTTACATCATAGTAACCGGGAAGCATCCCATCAAAAGAAAACTCCCCAACATCTGAAACCAACAAAGTATCATTCGTTCGTTCTGAACGAGTATCCATATGAAAAACAGTTCTCCATCGCTCAACATCATTCAATTCTTTACTAAACTCACTATTACCTACCGTAAGCCTCACCACATCAACTCCGGATACATCATCCCCTACTCGAACAACCAACTTATCCTCAAAATTCTCAACTTCAACATGTGGTGCCTTCTCATCCAGCGCAACTGCCACATCCCCTTCACCACTAACGTGCTTTCCCATCCAAAACAAACTTTCACCCGAAGCCACACATAATCCAAATTTCTGATCGGCTACCAAGTTCACCTCTCCACTCACGTGCCAAAATTCGGTAATCCTGCTATCTCCTAGTCTATCTTCACAAACCTCAACTCTTGTAGGCAAAAGCTTACTATCCACAGCATTAAACTTCAAATTTGTAATAGGATATGACACTCCATTAAAATTCAATTCCAAGCCACTCACCGGCACATATTTAGAGCTTCCACCCCTTATTGCACCTGTGCACACAAGATAGTTGTTAGCGTAAATTTCTTGAGTACCAACAACGATTTTGAATCTGTAAAGTCCTGTCTCTGCCACTTCAAACAAAGCTCGGTAAACATCAGATACAACATTTTTTACATTGAGTTCTACAGATGTAGAAGCAGGCGTTCTCATCGTAACTTGAGGCACTCCATCTGGAGATTTTAGATACAGGTAATACTCCTTTGGTGCTGAATAAACTGGAACTATAATGGATACAACTCTTGCTGGAAGTTTAAACTCCCTCCCATAATTTGCCATTGGATAACCATCAGGCTCAGTCGCTCCCTCAATCCACAACTCAAAAGTTGAAGCTCCTTCTGCATAAGAGAATGGAATAAAGACACTTCCACTGTAAGTTTTCTCAGCAAACTGAATAGTTCTTAATTTAAACTCAACTCCATTCTGCAATTTTACTCGAACAGTTGGTAAATTTGATAAGTTAGGAATCATATTGAATAAAATAGTAAAGTAAATTCGCCACCCCGTACTCTCTATAACACTATTTGCCAATACTTTCTTAACCTCCAATCCCTCGGTGTGTAATATAAGAGAACCCGGGAACTCTTCTTCTACATTTAGAGCCGAATTCAAAGCGGTATTGTCAACACTAACAACAACAGGCGTTCCATCAGGCATATCAGGATTATACTTAGTATGAACCGGCATCTCAAAATTTATAGTGTACTGATCAGTATTCTGCCACTTCAAAGCTTGAGAGAATACAAACTGTATCATGTTACCTGCTGTATTTATCAACACCTCATATTGATTTGAATCAAGAGGCATTGAAGTCTTGACAGTCCATTCTCCTTGATAAGTTGTAACCCTTATCTTTGTAACATCAGAACATGAATAACCATTTGGCAGTTGTACATTTACCAAATCTATACCATAACTCTCATCAACAAAGCGTGGGCGCAATTTCAGCTCCACCGTAACATTCCTGTTGCGCGGCACATAAGATGGGGTAATTTCTCCCTTAACATAATATGCTGCTTTTATAACATTAACTGTAAAGGTAGCAGTTGCAGTATTCCCTGCCATATCCGTTACTCGAACAATAATCGGAGCAGTAGCTGTAGTGAGTGCCCCTGTATTTATGTTATTCCATGTAGCAGTTCCCGCATTGCAAGTATCCGGATGCGAAGCCGCAGGACCTCCAATCTGTGAAAAGTCAGCCACAAAACTTGCTGTTGATAAAGTGGTATCATCTGTCTGCACAGTAAAAGAAATAGTATCACCATTGGGCTTCACAACATTTTCCTTGCCATCAGAGTTTACAACACGCATTGAGAGAATGTGCGGCGGAGTAACATCAAGCATTGTAATGTCAACAGGATTGACAGCGGGCACAGCACTGTTTCCTGCATAATCTGTAATAGATGTAAGAGGCATCGCAAGATTTATCCCCGATGGAGCCCCCGCAGGCTGCGGCGGAGGAGTCGTGGTATCATAAGTCCCAGCCGGAGTAAGCGCACATCCACTTCCCAATGTCACCTCTATCTGATTAGCCTTTGTCGCATGGCTTACTGAAAAGCCTGTTCCTCCAAGACTGTCTCCAGTAACCGCTAAGAAAAACTGAGCAGTATCAACAGGAGCTCTTATCTCAACCGGCTCAGAAAACGTTAAGATAAGTGTATCTCCCTGATTCACACTACCATAAGGAACAGCGGTATCGTAATAAGTTGCCCCAATTAACTGTGGCGAAACTGCATCTCCAATAACCTCTATATCGCGAGTTGCCGGCTGAGCAGGATTACCGTTTGTATCGTAAAGATGATAATTCGTCAAAACTGAAGTCGCAACTCCCACCCACGAACCAGCAGGATCTGCTATGCTCTCAATAGTTGCGTTTTCCCCAAGCAGTATTATTACCTCATTGCTCTCTGCTCCCGGCAAAACCCTTGCTCCAGTTCCAAAATTTCCGCCCCCTATAACAAAGTCTGAAATTGAAACATTCTCCCTGTCAAGAATTACGCGCTTATTGAAACCAAGTATCAACTCATCTCCCGGTGTAACACCGTTTGAAAATTTATCAACAAAATGCACATATTGAAGAAGCAGCGCAGGTGGAGCTCCCTCTATGTCAACTGCACCTGTTGCAACCGGAGCATTTCCCGCAACATCTCTTATAACACCTGCAGGATTCAACTTTATACCTGACGGATTGCTACGCCCAAGATTCAAATTCGAGTAAACCCCTTTAACAGTCAAATGTGCTCCCAAACCAAGAGTTATTATAAGTCTATCAGGAGCAGGTTGACTAAAAGTTGGAGAAGAGCCAAGACTATCTCCCGCAACGGGTAGTATAAAATCGCTTGAGCTCAAACCTGTCGCTGTAATAGCCTCAGAAAACACTATCTCTAAAGTATCTCCTGCACCTACACCATTTCCATCTGGATCATTATATATAGCTCTCACTATGTAAGGACCAACAGCATCAGTTATAACTTTATAACCAGAGGGAACTGCATTATTTCCAGCATAATCTTTAATGTGACCATTTGTAGTAACATCTGAGGATACATCAACAGCTGTGACACCAACTTCTATACTTACTCCAGCTCCCAATGTTATCGTCAACTGATTTGCATTCGGTCCGCCAGTAATCGTTGCAGCTCCAAAGCTATCAGAACTCTGCTTAATATCAAAGTCATTAATTCCAGCTCCATTCAGATATACCGCCTTATTAAAAGTCAGTATAACTTGGTCTCCTTCTTGAGCTCCTGCAACACCATTTCTATCTACGAATCCTGCAAACGTCAGTATTAAAGCCACCGAATCAGAAGCAACAATGTCCACTGTAGCGTAAGTCTCAACATAGATTCCATTTGCCGCATCCACAAATCCAACCTGTCCCTCTCTTAAAGCTATTGCACTCGCCGAAGGATCTGAAGGATATATAGGAGGAATATTTGCAGAAGCCCCATCACCGAACACTAACACAAACTGAGTAGCAGGCGATGGATTAGCGGGATCGTAAGGCTCTAGTCTTGCCCCTGCTCCTGGATTTAAGTTCAAGTAAGTCAAATATAAACTAGGATAATCCGGATTCCCAACAAAATTTACAGGCCTATTAAATCGCAGAATAAGTCTGTCCTGGCTGCTAACTCCAACGTCTCCTCTATCTTCCCACAGAGCCCTAATAAGAGTTGTAGGTAGTCCATCTTCTATATCAACCTCCGAAGTTTCAACTCCTTTACCGTAAAAGTTTCTCAACAAACTATTAACAGTCTCCACCTTGGCACCAGAAGGAGCTGTAGGATCGGTAACATTAGCAGGATTATAAGTCCCTTCTAAATTAAGCTTTGCTCCAGTTCCCAAAACTATTGCCACCTCTGATGTAATCCTTTCGCCTGTATCAACATTTACTCCATACGTAGCCCAAGCTCCAGTTCCAAAGCTATCCATCGCAACAGGCAAAGTAGCCAACTGATTGGGATCAGCTGGCAAAGCCGGTATTTGCACATCCTGATCAAACTTCAACACCAACAAATCACCATTGCTAGGTCCATTCAAATCCAAATCGTAATATAGAGCCTGCATCAACCTAGGTCCCTTTTCAAACGGAGCTGTAACATCCACATAAACAGGCGAAGTTGCATGTGCCCCATTGTAAGCGGTAAATGCATTTGACAAAGCTATTCCTATTCCAGAAGGAGATCCAGGAGTAACCACTGCAGGATCAAACTCTCCCATAACAGTTAAAGTAGGGTTGTCCCCTAAAATTATTGCAACTGTTGCCTTATAACCTAAGTAGCTTTCCCAAGCAGCTCCATCTCCAAGTGTATCATCTGTAACCGGCAGAACCACAGCATCTGATGGAAGTATGGCTACATCAACCGTAACAGCCCTAGTAAAAGTCAAAATTAACTTATCTCCTGAATCAAGTCCATTACCATCTACATCTTCGTAAGTTGCCCCAATCAACTCCGCCTCCGGCGACGGATACCAAGCAATATCAATAACTGTTCCACCTTCTGGGGGATTTCCATATATGTCATTTATGGTAAACAAAGGAAGATTGGGAACAACTCCAAGTCCTGAAGGAGATCCAGCAGTAGTATTCGCCGCATCAAAAACACCATCTGGATTTAATCTTGGTAAGCTCCCAAGCCTTATTATTACAACACTGTAACTTGTGGGATCCTGCATCCACGTAAAACCACTTCCAAGAGTATCTGCACTTACAGGGAGAACAAGGTAGCTAGAGTGAATAAAAGTAGGTATAACAGGTTCATTGAACATGAGATAAAGCTTATCTCCTTCATCCACACCATTACCATCTAAATCCTCTATTTCCACAGTAACAAGCTGGGGACTTGTCCCATCATTTCCTGCAATATCTGCTATATTTCCAATAGAGAGCTGATCCACCATATCCGACACATTACTAGTCGGTAAAATTTTTATTCCAGATGGAGATCCCGCATTAGTTAAGGCTTTTTCATAACTTCCCATCACAGTAACTACAGGATTCGTTCCTAAAACTATCGTGATCTGGTTGCTTTCCGGCCCAACCTCAATGGTTGGCTCTAATCCCAAACTATCTCCACTTACAGGCAATTGGACCCCTGAAAAGTCAAAATTACCATTTATTTTAACAGGTTCGTTGAAAGTAAGAATTATCACATCTCCAGTTCCAACCCAACCATCACTGACTCTATCTTCAAAGGTAGCAGTTAACAAAATAGGTCCCTGCCCACTATCAACATCAACATATCCATTGAACACCACAGAATTTCCCCACTTATCTTTAATGTGGTCCGTTGTCAATACACCAATTCCAGAAGGTGCTCCTTCATAAATCCTGGTCGGATCAAAGTAACCTTCCGGATTTAAATGCGCTCCTGTTCCCAACGTTATCAATATCTCCCTACTAGTTGCCCCAGCCACAGCAGTAGCTCCTGCTCCAAAACTATCTCCAGTAACTGGAAGCTCAAAGTCTGTGATAACAAGTCCCGAAATCTCTATCGGTTCATCAAATATCAGAACCAGCTGATCCCCCTCATCAACTCCGTTCATATCGGTATCAATAAAACGGCATCCAATCAATACAGGAGACGTTGTATCAGAAGGTTCAATATCAACAACGCCAACACCATAAGCAGGATTTCCAGCATAGTCTCTTATTTTATCTGTACTCACATCTAAACCACTCGGATAGCCAGCAGCAGTAGAGGAAGGATTAAAAACTCCATCGATCCTGAACCTACAGCCTGCTCCTAATGTCAGCCATACAACCTCTTCAGAGGAGGCATCAGCAGAAAATTGAGCACCACTTCCTATTGTGTCATTTGCAACAGGAATAACAAAATCACTATCAACCACTGAATCATTTATTATCTTCACAGCCTCATCAAATACAAGCTTTATTTTATCCCCAGAATCAACAGCGTAATTTCCATTCTCATCGTAAAAAATTGCGTGCAAAAGTTTCGGATTCACTCCATCTTCTACAGTCACATCAACCGCACCCGTAGCAGCGGGGGGATTTCCTGAAAGATCAGTAATATTCAAACCAGCATCGTTAAGACGCACTCCTGCAGGACAACCTGCTGCAGTACACGTTGAATTGTATTCTCCATAAACTTCAAGTGAGGGATTCTCCCCCAAAACAACCTTAATAGCGCTATCACCTTCAGGCCAAAATTGTGCCCCCACTCCAAACGTATAAGGAGCACCAGTTGGTTCTATTACAAAATCCGCCTCTGTTAAATTGGCCCGTCCCGTAGTTGTATCAACCGCATACGTAACGTATTCGTTGAAATATATGTAAACCTCGTCACTTTCACTCAAACCAAGAGGATTATGGGTATCTCTGTAAATAACTCTAATCACGTAAGGCCCTTCATCATCAATTGAGACAACATCAGTTGCACCTACCGCCATTTCTCCCAAAAAGTTGTAAATATCATTAGGATTTGCCATCTCAACAGAAGCTGCAGTAGGATTTATCATACCATCTGCTAATATGTTGTTAAGATAAGCTCCAACCCCCAATGTCACCTCAACCGTATTTCCATTCAAAGAAAATTGAGGAGAGGTTCCCAAACTTCCCTGATGCACCAGAAAATCCGCAGAATCAACTTGAGCCAAATCTGTGTATGCCTCGACATTCTCACTGAACACAAAGTAAAGTTTGTCTCCCTCGTCAGGACCATTTCCATCTAGATCCTCAAAATAGGCAGCCTCCAAAGTAGCTCCATGCGGGCTTCCTGCTGTTACATCAATCCAATCTGCCAAAGTTTGAGCTCTATTTCCAGCCACATCAGTAAGAGCTGTTTGTGAAGGTAAAACATTTATCCCACTCGCTCCGGGATCAGTTCCTGCAATTCCCATAACTTGAATGGAGGCACCATCTCCCAGCACAATCTCAACAACATTCACAGCAGTTGAAGCATGCATTTGAGCTCCTGTTCCAAAAGAAGATCCCGACGTCAAGTAAAACACCGTTGCAGGATCGATACCGTCTGTAAACGTAACAGGCTCATCAAAAACTAGCTCAATTGTGTCACCTGCTCCAACCCCCGGAGTATTAACATTGTCGAAAAACCTTGCGCTTTGCAAAATTGGTCCCGTAAAATCATCGCTTGCGATGTAAACTGTACCCACAGCCTCATTACCGCTTGTATCTCTTATACTATTTGGGGTTACCAAGCCAATCTCCGTAGTATTAGCCCCAAATAGATTTATTACAGTACCCGCATCCAAAGTTATTTCAATGGTAGTTTGTCCAAGTGCAAATGTGGGATTTGCTCCAAGATTTCCATTAATTACATTAAAATCTGCAGCTGTGGGCGCTGTAACAGTGGTAGTCAAGGCAATCCTCTCTGAAAAAGTAAGAATTACCACATCACCTGCATCGGGCCCATTCCCATCCAAATCTCTGAATACTGCCGAAATAAGTTGAGGAGCCGTAGTATCTCCACTAACCACACTTACATCAGCAGCTGCAGGCTGAGATTGATTTCCAGCAAGATCTTCATAATTTGCTCCACCCGTAGTAGTTAAATTCACAGCAAGAGCATTCACAGCATTGATTCCACCATCCTCCACATTCAAATTTGCAAAAGCGAGAAACGGCTCATCTCCCAAAACTATCTCCAGAGTCTGAGTTTGATGCTGCGTAACGTAAGCTCCTGCTCCAAAAGTGTATCCTCCATAACCCTGAAGCAGAAAATCTCCTACATTAGCTCCAGCTTGCGGATAGACAGCCTCACTAAAACCTATCTCAACCGTATCTCCTTTAGAAGGCCCATCACCTGCCGCATCTAAAAATCTTGCAAATATCGGATACGCTGCAACACTATCTGTTGAATCAATATCAACTGGATTACTTGCTTGAGCATCATATCCCAAAAGATTGGTAATCAAGCCTGCCGGCATCGATGGACTAACCCTTATTCCAGAAGGACTTCCTTCAATATTCATTCCAATGTTGTAAGTCCCCGCAACCTTTAAATTCGCAGGTTCGGCAACCGTTATCTCCAATGTTTGCCCATTAACATAATAGCTGTCTATTTGAAAGGTATCTCCATAAACTGGTAAGTCAAAAGCCGTAGGACCAAGCGAGCCATTCACCTGAATGTTCTGATTAAAAACTACAAACAGTTGATCTCCCGCATCAACTCCATTCGAATCTAGATCCACAAAATAAGCTTTGGTCACATAAGGTCCCTCTTCTGCATCCGTCGATATATCCTTCGCCGTCGCCATAGGAGCAGCTGGATTGGGATCAGGTTTTGTAGAATCCTGAAGCGGTGCTCCTGGCCTTACATTTATTCCCGTCGGCCCATTAGTTGATCCGGGAACGTAAACTCCAGAGACATTCAAAACAGCTCCCGCTCCCAAAGTTATTTCAAAAGTAGTGGAGGAATCCCCAGTCGTAATAGTCATAGAAGCGCCCGTTCCAAAAGTGGCTGTTCCCGAAGGAAGTAATTCAAAACAATCAGCTGGTGCCGGATTAGCAATCGTAGGAGTGACTGCTTCATCCATCAAAATTACAACTCTATCTCCCGCATCAACCATTCCATTGTTGTTTTCATCGTAGTACTTAGCGGAAGTAATCGCCGCAAAATCGGTATCTATGATAAAGTAACATTTGTCATCCACAAGATATGTTGGAGGTGGATTCAGTTGACTCTCTATCTCATTCCCAACGTAATCAACACCGTTGAACCAAATAGCCACAGAATCACCATTTCCAAGTGTTCTCATATCAAGGTAAGCCCTAACGATCTTTCCACCAGCAGCGCTACCAGTATTTCCTGTATCAACCATAAAAGTAGTGTTAAAACTTCCATTAAAAGAGTACTCCAGTGAAATTGGATAATCATCGTATCGATAATTCGTATCATTCCAATCGTCAACAACCTCTATCTCAACTGTAGTAATTATTGGCCTCCAATGCTCAGCTTGCATGGGGATTTCAACAGTCGCAACAATCCTAGGACCGTGAAGTTCACAAGCTGCCGTTGCGTAGTGATAAGGATAACCATACTCAGCATATCCACCAGTGTTTTCAGCATCGTAAGGAACAATATAGTAATAAACAACATCTCCATCATTATTAACTATTGGAGTATCAACATAAACGGTGGAGCCATCTGTAATATTTGCAATCTGATGAAAAGTTGTTCCATCTCCTGAAAAAAGTCTGTACCCCAAAGGCTCACTATCCGTAGTAAGAGACATCCACTGAATCTTTATTTGTCCCCCGGGCAAAGATTGAGCAGTTATCCAAAATGACGTAGCATCCGGCGAAACAGCACCATAAACTCCCAAACTAAAAATAAGCAAAAACAAAATCCCAACTCTCACAAGCAGGCCTGCTTTCAGCACTAACTCCCTCATCCTCCCCAACTAGACCGCACTTATTACACAGAGGCTTTCACTTCAAATAGCATAAACGATCAAGAGAAACACCGTCAACAATAGCTAACCATCTATTCACAATTAAAACACTTTTAAAAAAATATTAGTGTTAAAATTATACAAAAGATCCAAACATA
This sequence comes from bacterium, assembly GCA_027062325.1. Classification (GTDB taxonomy): domain Bacteria; phylum JAMOTN01; class JAMOTN01; order JAMOTN01; family JAMOTN01; genus JAMOTN01. The sequence continues at coordinate 28,471 of JAMOTN010000035.1, read as the reverse complement.
ATAATTTAGGGGGGATACACAATGTTCATCTACTCAACCTTCCCCAATGAAGAAAGTGTAAAACAAACCGCCAAACACTTAGTAGAAAATCGACTGGCAGCATGTGTAAATTACTGGCCAATAAACTCCGTATACGAATGGCAGGGTGAAATAAACGAAGATAAAGAATGGGCCTGTATTATAAAAACACACACCTCCAAGGCGGAGGAGATAATAGAGTACATAAAAGCTAACCACCCATATTCCACACCTGCTATCATCTCAATAAATGTCAGTTTTCATGGTACATATAAATCGTGGTTAGAAGAACAGTTAGGAATTTAAACCTTTAAGCACCAATTTTTAGCAAAGGAGTGATTTAAAATCATCACTGTAAGCCTTGACAAACACACAAACTTCTACACCTCGTCGTCATGTTTTTTAAATTGTAGCCATTGTAAACGTGTCTATCTTGGCAGCCAATCAAATCTCATACCAGAATCAAGCCTTTTAGTCACAGGAGGCGTAAATAAAGATCTAACAGTAGACTTTACATTATTCTGGAAAGCCATCTCATCACTTCCAACAGAAAAACTCTCTCTGATCAAATTTCTAAACGTTCATCCCGGCTTTTTAACAGAACGCATGCTTCAAAACATAGAAAAATTTTTCTCATCCCTTTCCCAAACCACATTCAGACCAAATTTGAGCTTCTCTATAGACCTCCCACTCTCAGAAGAATGGTCTCTCCTCACAAATGGCCACTTCAAACCAACTCTGGATTCAATCATATACCTCGCCAAAAAATCAAAAAAACTAGTAGAGGAGAAGGCAAAATCATTAAAATTAAAGGCATTTTGCGCATTTCATTTCACATTTGGACTTTTTAATCCTGACATCGAATTAGAAACTGCACTTAACATACTAAACACTCTCAAATTGCCATTTGTTATTGTCAACTTCAATACAGGGCGATTTATTCCAACGCTTTCCGTAGAAAAAGCACTCGAAATAACAAGATCGGTACTTGGAAAAACTTCGGTAATAATAGGCTGCATGCGACCTTATGCTAAATGGCGAAGGAAATTTGATGAAAAGGTTGTTGAACTCCCAATACGCGCCATAGTCAAACCTACAACTAAAATTGCCTCAACTTGCGAATTCCCATACTGCTGCAGTTTTGTATGTTATAATGAGCTAAACTCAAATACTACAGAGGTGGAGTAAATGGCCGAATCTCCCAAAGCAATTGGCATAGTGGAGACCATCTCAATCGCAGCCGGTATAGAAGCCCTTGACTCAGCTTACAAAGCAGCAAACGTTAAAATTCTATTCAGTCAGCCCATATGTGCTGGGAAATTTGTTTTTGTAGTCTTCGGGGATGTCGCAGAGGTGAAAGCTGCAATAGAAAGTGCCGAAGAAACTGCCAAAAATTACACAATAGCTACCACAATAATTCCAAGAATTCACCCACAAGTTGAAACTGCACTATATGGAAACAACTCAGAAATAAAAGCAATAGGAGTAGTTGAAACAATGAACATAGTCTCTGCATTCCTTGCAGCAGATAGCGCCGCTAAAGCTGCAAACATCACAATTCTTGACCTGCGCATCGCCCGTGGGCTGGGTGGTCGCTCTTTCTTTGTCGTTACAGGAGATGTAGCAGACTGCAAAGCCGCTGTAGAAGCTGCTAAATCAACTACTCAAGATATACTAAAAACTGTGGTAATTCCCCGCCCAGCAAAACCACTTCTTTCCAGAAACTGGTGATCTTATCCAATTAAAGCCACATACTCAAACAAAAGAGGGGATAGTGATGCCTTCAAGATGTAGAATAGATAGAAGGGCTGTTATTTCGTGTCTCAAAGATTATGGAATCGTTGGAGCAGGAGGAGCAGGTTTCCCAACCTATGCCAAATGGAATTTTGACCTGGATCTACTTATAAACGCAGCAGAATGCGAGCCGTTTCTTCAATCTGACAAATGGCTTTTAAAAAAACACTCCGAAGAACTAAAAGCTGTGATGTCTTGGCTAAAAAAACTCTTTCGCTCCGTAACAATTGCAATTAAATCCAAATACATTCACCTTGTTAAAAATCTAAACACCAAGGTTGCAACACTTCCTGATCGTTATCCAGTGGGAGATGAGCAGTGTTTAACCTTTCTTGCAACCGGCAAACGAATACCAGCAGGTGGATTGCCCATTGACGTTGGAGTGGTAGTTACAAACTTGACAACAGCATATTTAGCTTACCAAGCTTGCTGTAATAACAAGCCTTTTGTCGAAAGATACGTCACAATAATTGCTCCCAAGAAACTTCTTATTTCAAAGTTGCCTATTGGAACACCTATAGAATTAATTGCTTCTCAACTCAATCTCCCCACGGACTTAGTCATAGATGGTGGTCCTGCAATGGGAGAGAAGTCCAGTGGATTTACCAAAAAGACCACATCGGCTCTAATTTTCGCACCAAAAGATTCTTTCATTTACAAAATGAAGACACAAAGTATAGAAAGTATACTGCAACTAGCACGCGTTGCGTGCGCAACTTGTAACAATTGCACCCTGGCATGTCCAAGATGGCAGCTTGGACATCCCATAGATCCTGCTTCCATAATGCGCAAGTACTCCTTCAACGCTCCCCTAGAAGAGCTGAAGATAGCCTCTTACTGCTGTCATTGCAACGTTTGTACTCTGGTGTGTCCACTTGGACTATCACCGAGTCGCGTAAATTTTGAACTCAAAAAGGAGTTGAGAAAAGTTGGACGTCCAGATAAGCTTGAAGCAGTCGAAAGAGATTGGACAGGAGTTGCATCATCATTCGCCGCATCTCGACTCCTTGCCGACTTTGAACTTCCAAATGTACCTGAGTACACAGAGATTTCCATTCCATCCGGCATAAAGCTTCGCATATATTTAAATTCTCACATTGGAAAAATACCAAATGTATTGGTCCAGAAGGGCCAAAGTGTTGAAAAATACGATCCGATTGCCAAAATTGATACTCCCAATAACCTCGGGGTTAATTATCACTCTCCCGTCAAAGGAATTATTGAAAATGTTGGCGAAGAATTTGTGGAGATAAAAGTTTCATAAAGTTATTGATTATTTTCTTATTTGCTCTATACCCTTCTAGCCCATTTGTAAACTCTCATCATAGCTTCTAAACGTATTGGATCAAGATCCGGATCAATACCCTTTCTGTTCAAAATTTCTACTCCCTTTTTGAATTTCTGAATTCTCTTCCAAAATAGCCATACCACCATTAAACCGCCAAATATCATTAAAAATGGAATCCCTGCAATGAGTAAGTCTTTCCAATCTTTAAAATTCTTCAAGATTCCCATTTTTTCGAAAAAGAAAAACATGATACCACTCACAAATACTCCTCCAATCAGTATAAAAACCATGATCCACGATATAATAATGTTTCGTTTATAAATTTTCTTTCTCTCCTCAGGATCATCTTCAAAACCGGGATGCGCTAAATAAGCATAATTTCCAACAGATTCGTGATACTCAAAGAAATCACTTCTTTTTTCATAAAACACCTCACTTATCTCTTCAAAATTATCAGGTACATCAACTCCGCGTACTCTCATAACCCACCCTCCTAACAACCATCATAAAATATTGTCGCACACCTTAGGTTGCACACTTCACAATGCGATTTTTATAATTTTAACAAAACTTTAAATCTAAATGAGGAGTGATCAAAATGTCAGTAACCATCCCATTTCTTGTAGGAGTTGCAATACTAATACTCGGCTACAGCGTATTTTCAAAAAAATTAGAAAAATCCCTATTCCCCGACCTTGATAAAAGACAGACTCCTGCTCACACTAACAAAGGCGTCGATTGGTCCCCCGCCAATCCACTTGTTTTATTCGGTCACCATTTTTCATCAATAGCAGGTGCCGGCCCAATAGTAGGTCCCGTTTTAGCAGCTGCTCTTTTTGGATACTCCCCCGTATGGCTGTGGATAGTTGCAGGCTCTGTTCTTTTAGGGGGCGTACACGACTGGTTATCTCTGATGGTATCGGTTAGAAACTCAGGTAAATCAATATCCGATGTCGCAAGTTCTACAATTTCATCAAATGCTAAAAAATTCTTTGGCTGGTTTGTATTCTTTGCTCTAATTCTCGTAGTAGCTGCTTTTACCATGCTTGCAGCAAAAACTCTAGTCCAGTCTCCAGAACTGGTTATTCCAACATTTGGATTCATAATTGCAGCCATAATGTTCGGATTTATGAGGCGGAAGATGGGGCTCTTAATTTCAACAGTTATTGCTTTAGCAATCGCTGCTATATTTATATGGCTTGGCTTCAAGTTTCCTATAAAACTTCCTCTAAAATTCAATGCAATCCTCGTTTGGGAACTATTACTTTTAATCTATGCAGTTATTGCTTCTCTGCTACCAGTTGAACTGCTCCTGCAACCCCGTGATTATCTCAGCTCATACTTATTATTTGCTGGTTTAATTCTAGGTACTTTGGGAATTTTATTCTCTCACAACATAAAAATTTCACTTCCTTCTTTCACTCACTCTCCCAAAATGCCCATTTTTCCCTTTCTATTCATCGTAGTAGCATGTGGAGCAATTTCCGGTTTTCACTCTCTTGTATCAAGTGGAACCACATCAAAACAACTTTCAAAAGAAAGTCACGCACGCCCAGTAGCTTACGGAGGAATGCTTACAGAAGGCCTATTAGCCCTAATTGCTCTCAGTGCTGTATCAGTAGTAGGTTCTAAACTGACTAACAACCCTCTTTTCAACTTTTCAAATGGATTTTCAATTCTAACACAAGCTCTTGGAATTCCGGCAAAACTCTCCTTTGTGGCTGCAACATTTATGATAAATGCTTTCATATTAACAACATTAGACACATCTGTAAGAATTGGTAGGATGATCTTCACAGAATTGACAGGTGCTTCACCCACAATAAGTACGTTAATACTTACAGTAGCTGCTTTAACATTCCTACAATTAGGAGCTTTAAAAGCAATATGGCCAGTATTCGGAGCTTGCAACCAGCTAATAGCTGCACTTACCCTTATCGTTCTATACGCCTACTTAAAAAAGCACGGCAGTAAATTTGCAACTTACTTAGGAGTTGCCGCCCTATTTATGCTATTAGTAACAATCACAGGATTGGTAATGAAAATCTCAACAGCTCAAAAGTTACTCACCGCATTTATTGTAATACTCCTTGCAATGGTAAGAGCGATGATATATGAACTTGTAAAAAAAGTTTTAACCATATAGTTACTAGTCACTTCCACTCAACCTTCTCACTAAAACAAAAGTAATATCATCTATCTGCTCTTGCTCACCTCTAAATTCACTTAATTCCTTGAATAACTCTTCTCTGAATTTATCAACCTCTAAATGATACTTTTTAAATATATTCATGAGACGCTCCTTTCCAAAAAACTCCCCTTTCTCATTTATCGTTTCTGTAATACCATCGGTAAAACCAAGAATGGAAAACTTATCTCCCAAAAGAATACTCTTTTCTTTAAATTCCGCAGTTGCAAACGGCCCAACCAATCCTCCAGTCACCTCAAGTTCTACAAACTCACCATCAGAGATCACAAATGCTGGTTCGTGAGCAGCTGCAGTATATCTCAACCTCCACTTATCATCTTCAAAAGACAATTCACCGATAAAAATAGTCACAAATGCTCCCGTCAAAGTTAAATCATAACTCAACGCACTGTTGAGTCTTTTTACCAGATCAGCTGGAGAAGTAGTGTAATTTGCGTGACTTTTCAAGATTCCTTTACACAGTGCCCCCAAAAGAGCTGCTGGAACTCCCTTTCCAGAAACATCAGCAATGACAAACAAAACTTTATCATCCACCACAAAGTAATCAAAGTAATCCCCTCCAACTACTCTAGCTGGCGTAGTAGATCCAACAAGATGCACATCCCTAAAACTAAGTTCTTCTTGCGGCAACATTGCATCTTGAATCTGCTTAGCAAGTTCAACATCTCTGGTAAGACGTTCTCTGCGAGCAATCTCCCCATATAAGAATGCATGTTTCAAAGCAATTCCTGCATAACCTGCAAACATTTTTAGGAGCCGAATATCATCCTGAGTAAAAAACTTTCCATCTTCTCTATCTGCCACGTTCAAAGTTCCTATAACCTTGCCATCTCTAAAAAGAGGCACTATCATAAAATCTCCACTTTCGTACTTATCGGAGTTTCTATCACTTTTTCTCATCAAAATTGCTTCTCCCGTTTCAAAAACCTTATCAAGTACCTTGCTATCCTTTATCTCAAAATTTTCTACGAATCCTTCTGCAAATCCTTTGGCAACCTTTACAACCTTTTTACCATTCTCTTCCAGAACTATTGAACACCTTTTTGCCCTCAACAATACTGCCACATTCAAAACAATATTCCACAAAAGCGTCTGCAGCTCAAAACCCGCATTCAAAATCATCTCACTTACACGCAACAAAGCTTCAAACTCTTCCAACCTCTTTTTTAACTCTTCAATCTTACTAACAAGACGTCTTCTTAACCTTTCCAACACCAACCCAAGAGCACGGATTTCATACAGCTCAGTTCGAGGAACAATTATAGGAGAATGTAAATCTCTATTTGCAACCCTTAAAGCCTGAGGCATCAAAGTTTGCATTGACACCTGCAACCTCTTACTTATCTCAGAAGCCAAGAAAAAGGCCAAAAGAATTCCCAAAAGCACCTCAAGGAACAGGTAAAAGTATAACTGCTTCACCCTACTTCTAAGTAATAATGGATTATAATGCATCAAAAGGATACCAAAATGCTGTTTTACATAAACCAAGGGATACCCAACCCACTTGGGTTTCAAAACTCCTCCAAAATCGCTTTGCCAACCAATCAACTCATCAAACAACCACGTTTTAGTAAAGTTAAAATGCGATAGCAAATCTTCCCCAAATTTACCCTTTTCCACCTTTTCTCCAAACAAAACGTTATCCGTATCCGCAACAACAGTTCCATTTGAATCTACAACAACTATCCTGTTTATATCCCAACTGTTAAAAACAAGTTCATCCAAGTAGCTCTTTAAAGATACGTAATCCTCTGTAACAATTTTCTCGATACAAACATTTGCAACAGCCTTTGCCAAGGTCAAAATCTTCTTTTTTTCACTATCTTCAAGTATTATCATTTCACGGTAAAATTCCCAAAATTTAAAAGCCAGAAGAAAAGTTATAAAAGCCAAAACTGTCCTTTTAAAAAGGAACTCTTTTAAGCGAGGTCCCTTCACTAAAATTCCCTCCAAAAATTTCAACTTTTGAAGATTATATCAGACATCTATAAAGGCAACATACATCACTCTAGACTTTCCGGACCAAACGAAACAGGCAATAATTCATCCAATGTTGCTATTAAAATATCCCCACTTACATTGGCCATTATAACCTTCATGTTAGGTCCAAATTCTCTCAAAACTTGACGGCAAGCGCCACAAGGAGCGACCGGTTCTTCTGTATCAGCCACTACAGCAATTACTTTAAATTTTCTCTCCCCATCATTAACTGCTTTGAAAGCAGCAATTCTTTCAGCACAAACCGTAAGTCCATACGAAGCATTTTCAACATTTGCTCCAAGATAAACTTTCCCAGAATCTGTTAACAAAGCAGCTCCTACCTGAAAATTAGAATACGGAGCGTAAGCATTCTGTCTGTACTTAATGGCTTTCCTTACCAAGTCAACCTCTTCTTTAGTAAGAATAGAAAAGTCTCCACGTTGCATAAAACTCACCCCTCAACAATTCAAAGTTTTCTTAATCCTACAATTGGTATAACATAAAATCGGGGAAAGTGAGGTGTTGAAAGTGGATAAAGTTAAAACCAAACATGTAGCTAGTAAAAGATTAAACTCTAAAGCCCAAGCACAAAATCTAACGCCACATAAGCGCTCTTTTAAAAATCAAGATAAAACTTCTATAAAAGAATCTATCTTTTCAAATTTAATGAATTTTATGCACGATAAACTTAAAATCTCAAAAATCGTAGAGCTATTAAAAGACAAAACCGCTGTAAAAGTCAAAGGAGGAAAACTGCAACTTGCACCCGATCTCATTCTGCACGCACTTAAGAAAAATTCAATGCAGGTAATCACGTACGACTATACACGTTTTAAGCCAAATATGATATTTGCCTTGTGTTGGGACCTTATAAAACAATTCATCGGCTTAAAATACGGACATCATCGCACAAAATACCGATTTATGACCACGGACCAGTTAAAACTTCTATCAAAAGATATAGGTGAGACCATCGCAATGGAGTGGATAGACTTCTTAAGAGAAGTAGAAACTTGGCAAGATAAAGGCCTAGCAGAACACTTCGCAGCTGAGTTTCCTGCAATACTTCATGACATGGGTAAAGAAGTCGTTATTATTCATAAATACTCAAATCATCTACTAATTTACAAGTTCGGAGCTATAAAGCTAAAAGTAAAAACTATTCGCAACTTTGGAAAGGAAGAGGTTGAGGAATTTTTAAATTTTCTCAACCAAAAAGTCCAAAATTTAAAGTTTCTCCAAAGCTGCTCTCCCAACACACTATTTAAAATCTCAAAAGGCTATCCTTTACTTTTATTCGAAACCATATATAAACTCGCGGAAAATCCTCATATTTCTGAAAAAGCTCTCTACAATCACATCAACTCAATTATCAACTTTTTGAAATCCAACAGATAAATCTTCTAGCATAATCAAATTTTCCTGTCATCACGTGCTAACTTCATAAAACGTTGCAGGGATTTTTTTAATGTGGCAATTCAATTTCTTCTTCAGAAGCAATAAGCATTATAACTCGTTCCTCTAGATGTGGTATAGCCATGAAAATTTCCAATATTCCAATCTGCGGCACCAACCCAGTAAAAATTCTCTAATATCTCTCCAGCCCTTTTCATAAAAACCACTCTTTTTGGAGAACACACCCAAACCACATTTAAATTTATCTTATCTCAATTTTATAATTAACTATTCTATTACCCACGCAAATTTTAAGCATAACTAACCTTATCAAAGTACAACTAACTCAACCGTCGTCCCTAAGAGTTCTATCACTTCTGCACTTGCCCCAATCACTCGTTTTGTTTTAAATTTTTAGTATCACATATTACTTAATTGAAGTATGAGGTGTAGGCAGTATGGAAAGATTTCATGAACTCTTGAAACTAATCACAGATGACTCTTTGCGTCACAAAACTTTACAATGCTACGAGACAGCACTAAAAGAAGCAAATCAAAGCTGGAAACTCCTAGAAAAGATGCCTTTTACCCTTTTGATTGCAAACTGTAACTCATCGTTTCTAGACCATATTGAAAGAGTCGTTCATCTTGCGCTCGCAATTGCAAACGAGATGAAAAATTTTTCCATCAATAGAAATTTCTTGGTTGCAGGTGCTATTCTTCATGACGTAGGTAAAATTTTAACCATCACTGAAGACGAAAATGGACACTTTAAGCGCAAGGAATTAGCAATATTTGTGCCCTACAACGTATTGGGAGCCCATTTAGCTCTGGAACATAAACTTCCCCCTCAAGTCGTACACATTGTACTCGCACACGCATCCGAGTATGAAGGTAAGAGAATAACTGAAGAAGCTTTAATCGTATCAGAAGTCGATAGACTCTTATTTGAACTTGCCAAAACCCATGCAAGGAGTGTGATATGGCACCATGGTTAAATTATCGAATTATTTTCTCTTCACAAAGCGCGAAGATCCAGCAGAAGCAGAAGTTATTAGCCATAAGTTGATGTTGAGAGCAAATATGATAAAAAAACTATCAAGCGGAATATACCTATTTTTACCTGTAGGTTGGAGAATTTTCAAGAAGCTAGAAGCAATTATTCGTGAAGAAATGAATAAAGCTGGAGCTTTCGAAATATACATGCCAGCAGTCCATCCCGCTACTCTTTGGCGGCAAACTGGAAGATGGGACATATATGGCAATGAGATGCTCAAATTCACAGACAGAAATGGCCGCGAGTGCTGTTTTGGACCAACTCATGAAGAAGTTGTAACGTGGCTTGCTGCCCAAGAAGTGAAGAGTTGGCGTGACCTTCCATTCACTCTTTATCAAATTCAAGTCAAGTTCAGAGATGAAATAAGACCAAGATTTGGTGTAATGAGATCTCGTGAGTTCATAATGAAAGATGCATATAGCTTTGGAAAGTCTCAAGATGAATTGAATGAAGCATACGATTCCATGTACAAAGCTTATTGGCGCATATTCTCTCGATGCGACCTAGACTTCAAAGTTGTTGAGGCAGATACCGGAGCAATTGGAGGAGCTGACTCTCACGAATTCATAGTTTTGGCAAACACAGGTGAAAGTAAAATAGTTTACTGCCCGAGATGCGGTTGGGCTGCAAACACAGAGAGGGCAGAACTTAAAGAATTCAAGTTTAAAAAAGCAAAGTACACTGAGAAAAAAGAAATAAACACAGGTGAAGCCAAAACCGTTGAGGAAGTTGCTAAAAAACTCGAAACCGATCCATCAGAAATTGCAAAATCAGTGGTATTTACCGTTACTTTCAAATCTAAAAACGGCGAATTTTACGATGAAAATGTTATGTGTGTTGTGCGAGGAGACAGAGAGGTAAACGAGATAAAAGTTCAGAATTTCTTATCAAAGCTTAAAGACGAAACTGTGATGGGACTAAAGATGTACACTGGCGAAGATTTACCGTTTGGAAATATAGGTCCGCTGGGATTCGATGGAATGATTTTGCTCGACAATTCTCTCAAATTTATAGATTACTTTATTGTGGGTGCTAATAAAGAAGGTTATCACATAACAGGAATAAAAGCTGGAGATCTCAAAGGCGATAATTACCATTGGGGTGACTTTGCAGAAGCCAAAGCAGGAGATGTATGTCCAAAGTGCGGAGAGGCTTTGAATGAAAGTCGAGGCATAGAGGTTGGACACATATTCAAATTGGGTATTAAGTATTCGGAAAAATTAGGAGCAACCTTTGTAGATAAGGACGGAAAAGAAAAACCAATAATTATGGGGTGCTATGGTATAGGGGTTGCCCGAACCGTAGCTTCAATAATAGAGCAAAAAGCAGATAAGTTCGGCTGCATATTTCCTCACACTGTCTCTCCCTTTACAGTTGGAGTGATAGATTTAAAAGCAAATAATGAATCCTCTGCTGTCGCTCTCAACCTGTATCAAAACTTAAAGGCTAAATTATTTAATCCAGCTATACTGGCAGAGGACGTTCTACTCGACGACAGAGATGAATCACCTGGCGTAAAGTTTGCAGACGCTGATTTAATGGGAGTAGCCTATCAAGTCGTAGTGGGTAGAAGTTTTGTAAAAGAAGGAAAAGTGGAATTAAAAGTTCGCGAAACAGGTGAACGCCTCAAAATATCTCCCGAAGAAGTGGTTGATAAAATAACAGAATTTATTAACCATAAGAATAAATCCATTGAGGAGAGGATACGCTCTTGCCCCTTGACATAGTATGCTTTTATTCTTTAGCAACGGACATTATGCCAAAGCTTAAAGGGAAAAAAATTTCCGCTTTATATGCAGGTGTTGGTGTCTTTCAACTTGAAACATCCGGGGAATTTTTCACTTTTTCTCTTTCTTCCCCCTATGGAATGTTTATCTCTTACAGTCAGGCTGCCCCTCTCTTAAAAAAGTTGTCGTTTGTCAAAAATTACGTAGTTGAAGAATGTTTAGTCGTATTCCCTGACAAACGCATAGAGTTAATATTAGGAAGAGGTAAACTGATAAAAAACAACATCAAAATCACTATTCAATTTACTGGTCGAGTAAACCTTGTTGAGATAACAAAGGGAGATGATCTCATATTTACAACCAATGCAAAATACCGCCTCAAGCCACCATCCGAGAATATATCAAAGCTTATATCTAAAAAGTTGATCAATAAAAATGAAGTTGTCAAAAAGTTAGAAGCAACATTTAATTCTACTAAACGAATTATTCCAATCGATGAATTCGAAAAATTATGGCATAAAGTATCACCTTCTTCCCAATCATTCCTATTTGTTAAATTAGATAACGAGTTAAAAGTCGACTACTATCCCGCTTTTTTTAAAATAAATCTTGATGCTTCAATTACTATACCTTACAAAAACACTGAAACTTGCTCATATATATGTTGGCTATATCAAAAGAAAAAAAACATACTGAATCAAATGAGAAAACACATTCTCAAAAACATAGAAACTCTAAAGAAAAGAATTGCTGAGATCAAAAAAGCAATTGAACATACAAGACAAACTGAAAATTTTATCAACTTGCTTGCCGCTCTTGTATTCCCAAACTTACAAAAAATTGCCCATTCACCAAAGGAAATAATATCGGAATTGCTAAATTCATCATCAAAAGAACTAGGAATATCAATACCAAAAAAACTCTTAGAAAAAATAGCTAAAAAATTTGAGGGAAAAGCCCCTTCTCAAATAAGTACCACTACGCAGCAGCTTATAAAAAATGCAGCCAACGCAAACAAAAAGCTTCAAGCACTCCAAAAAATGCTCGAAGAAAATCAAACAAAATTTTCTCAACTTGAAAACAAACTTTCCAACTTGAATTTAAAATCCATTCAATTTTTCTTCTCCGAAACTCCCGAAAGCAACCGCATACCAAAGCGCACTAGCTCATTTAAACGCAAGCGACAATTTAATACAATAGAACTTTCCAACTGTTTCATACACTTCGGCAAAAACGCTGAGCAAAACAAAAGAGTGATGCAGTTTGCCAAAAAAAACTGGCTGTGGTTCCACGTACGAGACGCAGCAGGATCTCACGTGGTTCTCCAACCTAAAACATCCCTTTCAAACGTCACAGAGGAGGAAATCTTAATCGCCGCCTCAATTGCCGCAAAGTTCAGTAAGCGCTCTGGAAAAGTTAAAGTTGATATGGCAACAGTTAAAAACGTAAGAGCCGCCTCCGGTTACAAAGCACTCTACATCTATGATGCAGAACGCACTCTCACAGTATCAGAAGATTTAGCTGAGAAAGTTTTATAAAATTTGGCTTTAGGAGGCCCATTTCGTGAAGTTAAAAGATAAATTGTCTATAATAAAAAGTCTTTTAAAAGATAAAAACGTTATTCTCTTACTCATAGCACAGTTTTTCTTCTCATTAGCTCAATCTTACGGGTGGACATCTGGGGTCTTAGAAGCAATAGAAAAGCAATCTACAATTGCAGTTTTCCTAATCAGATCCGTATCTATTGCTTTACTCAATCTCACAGTTGGAGTGACGGTAGATCTACTCCGCCCACGACGTGTTGGTACAATTACTACCGCCTTTCTATCCGTGGTAATACTTTTATTATCTTTTCTACCTCAAACAGCAATTTTTATAAACTTGACTCCCATAATGCTTGCAGGAATTCTGTTAGAAATTCTGGGACCATTTTTTGACATATCAACAGAAGCGATAATCCCAGAGATATCCGGAATGAAAGGAAAACTGCCCGCGCTAAGCTCACTTGTTGTATGGAGTTATACAATCCCAGAGTTAATTGGACCAATTTTTGCACAACTTACACACAGTTTTGCTCTCCCAATAAATGCCGTCTTAATAGTAATCTCTTGCATATCATGGACTCTCATAAAAACCGAGCACAAACGCACCAAAAAACAGGCCTCGTCACATCGTCATGAAGGATTCTTCCAATCTATCTTCACTGGTCTAAAATACATCTCTAAATCCCCTCAGCTTAGAGTAGTGCTGGCAGCTTATATCCCCTTCAGCATTAACACCCAGAATTTATCGTTTCTTCTGACACTAATTTCTAAAAAATTCAATCTTCCTTATGGAATACTTTATTCGGCTTTAATTTTTGCCTGGCTTATAGGAGCAAACGTAGTTGAATTTTCCTCAACTCACAAAAGAATGGTCAATTTTCTAGAAAAACTTGGCGTATGGAATTTTCTACTCTGGAGCTCATTCTTAATATGTTACCTTTCAAATTTAAAATTCGAATCGCTGATGTTCTTTTACACATCCACAATACTTGCAAGCGCCATGTACATCTCCTTCTGGACAGTCATTCAACGCAGCACAACTAATGTTATGAGAGCACGTGTAATATCCATGACAGAAGCTTTACAACACACAAGTGCAAGCTTTTCTCTAACTCTTTTAAAATCCCTATTAATAAAGATAGTGCCACTAGTTGCTTTCGTTGGCATGTTTTCAATATTCTCTATGAATCTAAATCCCTCATGCAAATCGAAGTTAAGAAATTAATAAACACTTAAGCATCAACTCTGGCAATTTATTAAAATTATTTGTAGTGAAAAAACTGTTAACCATCAAAGGAGGGTCAAACATGCCTGAGAAGATTTCAACAGATGTTAAAATGGACACTACAGCTTTAACTCAAACAGAGGACTACATGTCTGCATCTTTCAGAAAGGTTGCAATAGGTTCTGATCACGGCGGAGCTTATCTCAAGGAAGAGGTAAAAAAATTCTTGCAACTTCAAGGTTTTGAAGTCACAGACTTTGGAGGAGACCCAGAAGTTTCTACAGATTATCCGGATGTAGCTTTTAAACTCGCAGAGGCCGTTTCCAGAGGAGAATTTCTATTTGGAGTATTGCTGTGCGGTACAGGTATAGGAATCTCAATTGCCGCAAATAAGGTCAAAGGCATTAGGGCTGCACTCTGCTTTACCTCAACTCATGCCCGTCTAGCGCGTGCTCATAACAATGCAAACATACTTGTTCTTGGAGGTAGAACAACTGGGAGAGAGGTTGCTCTTGACATAGTAAGAGCCTTCATAGAAGAAAAGTTTGAAGGTGGCAGACACGCGAGGCGGATTGGGAAAATCTTAGAGTACGAATTTAACAAAAGAGATTCAATTCAAGATCAATAAAAGGAGTTGAATAGCATGTTCACAGTAGTGGATCATCCACTTATCAAGCATAAACTTGCAATTCTAAGGAACAAATCGACAGAGCACCGCACATTCAGAGAGCTTATTGAAGAGATAACAACTCTTTTATTCTTCGAAGCCACTCGAGATTTAAAAACTTGTAAAACAACCGTAGAAACTCCCCTTGCCAAAGCAGAAGTCGAAATTCTAGAAAACGATAAATTTGTCATAGCCCCAATTCTAAGAGCTGGTCTCTCAATGGTCGAACCACTTTTAAAAATCGCTCCTTCCGCCAAAGTAGCTCATATAGGAATGTATAGAGACCCAAGTACTCTAAAACCTGTAAGTTACTTCTTTAAAATTCCTAAGAATCCAGAAAACTACATGTTTTTTATAGTTGATCCAATGCTTGCAACCGGCGGTAGTGCTGTCGAAGCCGCGAACACCTTAAAGAAAGCCGGGGGCAAGAATATAAAACTCCTGTGCATAATTGCTGCTCCCGAGGGAGTGGAGAATTTTACCAAAAGCCACACTGATATTCCGGTATTTGCAGCTTCTTTAGATGAGAAGCTCAACTCAAAAGGTTACATAATACCGGGGCTTGGAGACGCTGGGGATAGAATTTTTGGTACAAGTTAAAATTCATTAGTTAAAATAAATCTAACTTTTAAAGGAGGCACGAATATGTCAGAATCCAAAGCACCACACATATACAAAGGACTTACCCTAGACAAGTTTCAAATTGAAGCCATAGAAGCACTTCTTAACGATTACAACGTACTCGTAACCGCTCCTACTGGAGCTGGAAAAACTCTTATAGCCGAGTTTTTAATAGAACACAATTTTAAAAAAGGAGTTCGCACTTTCTATACATCCCCTATAAAAGCACTTACCAACCAAAAGTTCATGAACTTTACTGAGGAGTTTGGAGCAGAAAACGTGGGAATAATAACTGGCGACGTTGTTATAAACCAGGAAGCCCCAATAATAGTAATGACAACTGAAATATTTCGGAATATGATCTACGACGCAGATCCACGTTTAGATCAAGTTTCGCATCTTATCTTTGACGAAATACACTTCATAAACGATAGAGAACGCGGAACAGTCTGGGAAGAGTCCATCATCTTTGCTCCACCTCACATAAAATTTCTGGCTCTCTCTGCAACCGTATCCAATGCTGCAGACTTCAAAAACTGGCTTGAATTCGTAAGGGATAATAAAACTGTATTAATAAAGGAAACTCATCGCCCAGTTCCCTTGGAAATATACCTTGTGACACCTGACAGAGGAATAGAAAGAGCCGAAAAGACCGTTGAACGTTTATTTTCAAATCCTGAAAAATTCAAGAGAACCTTTTTAAAGCTCAAAAAAAGAGGGATTATTAATTTCAAAAACACCTCTTTAAATACAATTGTGGAAACGATTCTCTCTAAAAAGCAGTACCCTGCTATATTCTTTGCCTTCTCCCGCTTTTTATGTGAAAAACTGGCTAAAAAATACCAAAATCTAAATCTTTTAAATGAAGCAGAGCACGCAAAACTTGAAGCGGAATTAACCAAACTAATTAACCAATATAACCTTGAAAATCTACCAAAGGCAGACACACTTATTCCTCTTTTGAGAAGAGGTATAGCCTTCCACCATGCAGGCATGCTACCACATCTTAAAATTACCGTTGAAAAACTCTTCTCTGCAGGCCTTATAAAACTTCTCTTTGCTACAGAAACATTTGCTGTTGGAGTCAACATGCCCGCCAAAACTGTTGCTTTCGAATCACTCACTAAGTACGATGGGATAAGGCGCAGAAAACTCAGAACATTGGAATTTCAGCAAATGGCAGGACGTGCCGGACGTCGTGGTATAGATAAAAAAGGTTGGGTTTACACCATGCTGGACATAGATGACCCCTATGCACTTCGCCGAATTATATTCTCAGATCCTGAACCCTTACGCAGTCAATTCGATCTTTCATACTCCAGCATATTAAACCTAGTAGCAACCAACGGACGGGAAGGGTTATTCACTTTCTCTCGCAAAAGCTTTGCCATTTGGGATGTTGAAAAACAACTCACCAAACTCCAGAAAAAGGTAGGCGAAGTCCCCTGTGGAAAACCAACATTAATCGTAGACTTTTTAAATTTTCAAAAAACACGCCTATTCAAGTGGTTTTCCAAAAAGAAAATACGGCGCTTTAACGAAGCTCTTAAGAAGTTTGAATGTTATAAATGTCCTCATCTTTCAAAATGTAAACACAATTATTCTAAAAAAAGACGCGTTTATACAAAGCTAAAAGAATTAGAAAACAGAATAGCCGACGCTGAAGGAAGAACTCTTAATCTGGTGGAAGCTCGTTTAGTATTTTTAGAATCTTTAGGATACCTATCTGCTGAAAATTTAACAACTAGAGGTGAATTTGCAAGAAAACTTTTTGGCTATGAATTAGAACTAGCTGAACTTTTCTTTGAAGGAGCTTTTGTTGAACTTTCAGAAGAGGAGATAGTCACTCTCATAGCATGTCTTGTATACGAAGAGCGAAAAGGAGACAAATCTAAGCGCATTCCCAAAGCTATAAAACGCAAACTCCTAAAGTACAGAAAAATTTTGGAGAAGCTGCAAACTTTTGAATTTGAAATAACGGGAACTACTTCTTTAAAAGAACTAGTTCTGGACATAGCAACTCCCGCTTACTTATGGGCAAGTGGAGAAGAATTTGCCAAACTTGAAGAGGTAACCAGTATAAGTGCTGGCGATTTATTACGTGCTTTTCAGCAAACTTCTGAAATGCTAAGGCAGCTCATAGATGCATCAGAAGGAATAGTGTTGGACAAACTTAGGAGTGCTAAAGCCCTTGTAGAACGCGACATAGTTGATGCAAAGAGTTATCTTTTTTCAAAAGAACTAGAAAACATCGAAAACAAGGAAAAATCAATTCAAAACAGTCTAAATAACAGGAGTGAATAAATATGAAAATTTTCTTTGATGGACCTTTAAATCCTAAAATGTTATCTATGATTCCAAAAAACTTTGCAGTGGTAAATTCAAAAGAAGAGGCAGACTTAATTTTAGACACTTCAAATACCGAAAAATCTTTCAAAAACCTTCTCAACGTCACCTCATTTCTCTACGAATTAATAGGAAAATTTGTGGAGCCTGAAGTTCTGGAATCCATATTGAAGGAAAAAAGTTTGCCAGAGCCTTGTATAAAAGAGATTGGGGTAGCCTTCATAGATATCAGAGGTTTTACAAGATATGCCAATAAAACTTCCCCTCAAAAAGTGTTCCAAATCTTGCAAGACTTTGCCTCAGAATCTGAAGAGACAATCCTATTTTACGGTGGACAGATAGACAAATACATTGGAGACTGTGCAATGGCTATATGGACAAACCCAGAGAACTATCAAGATCCTACAGGCGTATTTATAAAAGCAATAATCACTTTATTTCATAAAATAAAAAACAAATTTGAGGCTGAAAACTTAAGCTGTGGCGCAGGTTTGAATATTGGTAAAGCTTTAATTGGCTTCGCAGGTTCAAATACAATGCTTGACTTTACCGCCATTGGTCATACCGTGAACATTGCAGCCCGTTTAGAAAGTGTCGCTAGAAGCTGGGAGATTGCCTTTCCATACAAATTACTGCGAGATTCTCAATTTCTAAAAACATTGCCCGTCCAGCACGAAGTAGTGGATGTTAAAGGCTCTCCAGAACCTATAGAAATCGGCATAGTAAATGCAGAATACATAAAATTGCAATAAATTTAAGAAAGAGGAAGCCATGAACAAAAAACATACAGCCAATATTAAGAGAAACATAAATTATAAAAATGCTGTTGCCTCAACTGCTGCTGCTCTAAGTGTAGCATTTTACATAGTTTACTGGTACACCCCAATTGGAGTAGCACTTGAGTTTCTCTTCTATATTCTTGTTCCATTACCAATAGTGCTACTTGGGCAACTGTATGGATTTAAAACTGCCCTTACTGCAAGTATAATATCATCTTTAACAATTTTAATAACATGCGGTCTGGTATCCTTTTTAGGAGCCATCGTATTCTTTTATCCAACCGCTGCAATAACTACATTAGCTCTATCTGGACGCATTTCTGTTGAACTCTTCTGTTTGATTGAAAGTATTATGACACTAATTGGAATTTCACTATCATCCTTGATTGCTGCCGATACCAAAGGATTAAAACTCCTATTCTCTATAAGCAGTGACAACTCCATATTCCCTACTCCACCAGTTGGCGCATTATTAGTAGCGGTCATGATCCCAGTATTCCACATATTGATAAAATTAGCATACCGATGGCTGAAAAAATTTCAGCTTTTCAAAACTAATTTGAAACTAATCTACTCTTCTGAGAAAAAAATTTATACAGTCGTAATTATCACGATCACTTTAGGATTGATAGGAACAATCCAGGCTAAAAATTTTCCATACTTGCTGCTTACAAGCTTTCTTACCTTATCTCTAGGGGTTGGTCTCTCCTCTTTAAAAATTCCCACTATTTATCTACTTCTTGCTCTCTCTTTCCTATACTCAAAGATATTTTGGATTGGAGTTGTAGTAGCCACCTTCATTTCCCTAAAAGCTACTTTATCAACTTAAAAACGCTCTCTTGATATTCATCACCAATCAACCATAGTCCATCAATCTGCCCATTTTTCACCGCAAACCTAACTTGAGAAAAATCTCTACCATTTAACTTGTAAAACATCACTTCACTTGAAGACAAAAGTTCTTTGCAAACACGTCCCACCACATAAACAAATTCATCTCCTGAAGATAAACTCTTAATCAACAAAGCCACACTTTCTTTGTAAGTATCTACATCGAGTAACTTCAACTCAACCTCACTGATAATTTGGGCAACATGCCATTTTTTTATCCAACTCAGCTGTTTCCCTCTTCCCAAATCCCAAATAACCGAACCATTTTTTGTGTATTCTACTCCCAAAACTCTCCCATCAAAAGTAAATATTTTCCTTATCTTTTTTGCAAGAGAATACCTCAACTCAAAAACTTTATAAGTCAATCCTAATCCACTATCAACCGCAACGACCTCCTCATTATCTGCATCATAAAAGTAAACAACTCCCTTTTGATCCACATACCACAACCACGGAATCTCAACAAGCTTGGACAATCTATCCACATAAACACATGTTGAACGTAAATTAGTGTAGTACAAACAGTACTTACCAAGTTCAGGGTAAAACACGTAAAGAAAATCTCTTCCCACAATACCAGCAGGCTCCATCTCCAACTGCAAAGTTGAAACATAGCCTCCTCTATCCATAATCTTTAACTGTATCCCATCCATCCAAACAAGATTTCCATCCCAACTCACCACTTGGGAAACTGAAAATACTCTAAATCCAAACATTATTGCCAGAACAATTACCAGTAGCCTAACTCTTTTTTGAGTCAACCTCTTAAAGAATTTCTTGAACTTTCTCTTCAAATCCCTCATTCTCTGCCTTCTCTCCACAACATCCACTATCTCAAACCAACCACAGTTCTCACACATTATTTTTTTCATCTTCCCTCCGACAAGCAGCTCTTCCTTCAATTTCTCACCACACATAGGACAAAATGGACCTAAAAATGAATAAACAATCCATCCCAATACAAAAGCCGTTACCATAATCGTCAAAGCAACTCCTATAACAAATGAGCGAGGTGAAGTACGCGGTGCATACTCTAGCTTCTTCAGTTTTGATAAGAAAAACAAAGCTAATTTGTAAATAGAAGCGCTCACCCTATTTTTAAACTTTTTATAACCAACTTCACTAGTACACAACTTAGAAGCCAATGCAACTTCATAAGATATGTTATCTACGAATTCTCTCAATTGATCCCTAACTATCGGATCAATATCCGGCGATACAACAACCTTTAAAACACCGTTTAAACCTGTAAATTCAAGAAATACTTTAACATTTCGCCACTTTAAGGGACTGCTATTCCACGAAGAAAACCTGTCGCTTTCAACATATATATCCAACTTAACAGAGTTATTCTCGTAAAGTAGCCTCTGAACTTGAGTGATCTTTGAAAGATAAGGCTCAACAAGAATAGAGGCAGTATCAACAAGCTCCGGCTTCGCTTTCCCCGATAACATCACCGCAAGAATCAAAGCCAACATTAACGCAATTAAAACTCTCAATTCTCATCCCCCTTGAAAAACTAGCCAAATCTAGAATTTATAAAATTATGCAAAACCATTGCCAATTCTCTCAACTCCAACTTCTCAATTCCCGGCTGTTCAAAATTGCCATACAACTTGCCAGCAGAAATCACCCATTTCAAAAATAATTTCTCATCAACACAATGATCAGGTGAGAGCAATTCACCACAATCACAATACATCAACATATAGTCCTTAAAAAGACGCATCACAGCAATATTATCCTCTTCAAGATCCACAAATGGCGAGTAAAAAAGGCTGTGTCTTTTAGAACAAACAGGACATACAACCTCTATCTCATACGCAAGACTCTTTTTTTTCAATTCAAATACCATTATAAAAACATCTGAATTTCCCGGAAAATCCTCAATAATATAAGTCTGGTGCACCTTCATTATTTTAAAATACTTGGCAAACCAAGCCGCCCATTCATCAAATGGTCTAATAAATTTAAACAGTGGATTTAAATCCTTCACCTTTTCATCTACTCTACCGAATATTTCTGCTCCTATGTAACTACCATGTGGCTTTAATACTCGCTCAATCTCTCCCACAACCTCAAAATCTAAAAGATGCACTGTCGCATTTGAAACTACTAAATCAAAGCTTCTATCCTTAAAAGGCAATTTTTTCCCTTTAATGTAAGCTCCGCGAACAGTTTTGATAAGCGGTTTTTTATCAATATTTGGCTCCAAGCCGACAACTTTCCATCCCATTTTCTGCAACAAATATCCTTGAACTCCATTACCACTTCCAATATCCAAAATCACATTCGAGACAAGATCACAATTTATTTCTGATTGATCATTAAAATCCAAAAGATGCGCTCCAGGCATACAAAACTGAGACTTGTATTCTGAAAAAGCGGAAACAAAAGTTACTAAATTCGTGCAGCTCTTTGTAGTGCGGTACTCTTCAGGCAAAAGCTTGACGATATCATCGGAATAAATCTTTGTCACTTGTGTCACGCTAAAATTATTATTTTCGTAAAGCCTCAAAGCATTATTAGAATAATCAGTTACCTCTCCAGCAGAGTTTAAGTCTTTCTCTAAACCAGCACCTACTTTATCTTTATTAATTTTATTCCTATCTATTAAATTTTTAATAAAATTCGCAATTTTAGAAAACAAATCACTTACGGACACATCAAGCCCCCTATAATTCTAATTTCTAAATGACGTTATAGGAGCCGGTACAAAACCACCCCTTTTCACAAAATCACATCCAGCACCCTTTTCAACTCCCCTTACAGACATAACAACACTTTCCCCAAGCAATCCTCCAAATCTAACAAAATCACCGCTTTTTTTCCCATAAGCTGGTATTATTCTACAAGCAGTAGTCTTGGCATTTACAACTCCTATCATTAACTCATCAGCTATTAAACCCGCCAGCAATTCATCACTTATATTTCCGGGAACCACAACCATATCCAATCCAACAGAGCAAACAGCCGTCATAGCTTCAAGTTTTTCCACTATCAAATCTCCCTTAATAGCTGCATCTATCATTCCCGCATCTTCACTAACAGGAATAAATGCTCCACTTAAACCACCAACAGAATCAACTGCCATAACTCCACCTTTTTTAACTGCATCCGTCAACATTGCAAGTGCAGCAGTAGTTCCTGGATATCCAACCCTCTCTATTCCCATGGCTTCAATAATTTCTGCCACACTGTCTCCAACAGCAGGAGTAGGAGCCAAAGAAAGATCCACTATTCCAAACGGAACCCCCAATGCATTAGCAACTTCCCTACCTATCAAAGCACCTGCACGCGTTATTTTAAAAGCTAATCTCTTTATAAGCTCAGCCAACTCATTCAATTTTAAATCTTTCCCAAACACCTCTATCGCAGTTTTAACAACTCCCGGGCCAGAAATTCCAACACTCAACATCCTATCGTACTGATTCATCCCTAAAAAAGCCCCTGCCATAAATGGATTATCTTCAACTGCGTTGGAAAACACCACAAATTTTGCAGCCCCTATGCTATCTCTATCTCGCGTTAAATACGCACTTTGCTTCATAATCCGAGCCGAATCCAGCACTGCCTTCATGTTAAGACCATGCTTAGTAGATCCTGCTGCAATACTTCCGCAAACTCTCTCAGTCTCAGCAAACACCAACGGTAAATTCTTAACTACCAGCTCATCAACTTCTCTGTAGCCACGCTCTGCCAGGACCGAAAAACCTCCTATGAAATCAACACCTGCCTCTTTTACCGCTCCATCTATAGCTTTAGCAAGCTCAAGCAAATCAAAATTTTTCTTGAACACTAACGATATAGGGGTTATAGATATCCTCTTGTTTACTATTGGAATCGCGTACCTATCCTCTACTTCTCTCGCAACTTTAACAAGTCTTGAAGCCTCTGTATATACTCTATCCGCTACCCTTTTTTTGAACTCTACAAAGTCATCGGTGAGCAAATCCAGCAAACTCACTCCAAGAGTAACCGTTCTTATGTCAAGCTTCTCCAGCTCAACCATTGCAACCGTTTCTATAGCTTCATAAAGCTGAAAGTTCATACGCAGGCCCTCCTTAAAACTTCTAAATTCTGTGCATGTAGCGAAGTAAACTCTCCTCAAATAAAACAATCTTAGCTCCTAATCTCTCACTCATAGCTTCTATATCCTCTTTTAACTCCTTAAAATTCCCACTGTCCTCCAACTCGGCTATGAGAAAAAGCGCGTAAACATCAGATAAAATTTTTTGAGATATATCCAAAATATTTGCTCCCTTCTCTGCAAGACGCCGGGTAATTTGGGCCAATACTCCCGGCTTGTTAACCCCAACTGCTGTTAACACAAAGCGCATCACTTTCACTCCCCATATCAAAATTGAAATATTCTCTTCTTAAATATGCAACCTACATCAACCAAGCCTTGAGTGTAGCCCAATCAATACCCGTCATTATGATAACAGCTACCAACAAAGCTCCCAGTATTCCAAAAGCCGCCAACCAATCAACAACTGTCTGCGCATTTCTTCTTCTCCTCACACGCATGAGTCACACCTCCTTATCAACTTTTACACTTTTTACCTCCGCTACAGCACTTCCATCCGACATAACAAGTGTGATCAAATCTTTCTTTTTTAGCTGCTTTACACTCTTTACGTTAAATAAACCTTTTTTAACCACTGCAAATCCTGCCTTTAGAAACTCTCTATAATCCTTTTGTGCAATAACAGAGTAAGCACTCTCTAAATCCAGCCGTAATTTGTTCAATACATCTCTGGCATTCGTTAACATCTTCTCTTTTATTCTCTCAAGTTCTACTTCAGTATTTGCAAACCTCATCTCGCATTCTCTTTTTATTAGTTTAACCCACGCATCTATCTTATCGTAAAGTTCCCTAAACTGCCTCACACGTCCCAAAATTGCCTCTTTGCAACGCTCTAATTCCAACTCCACATCTTCCCTGAACTTACCTATGCTCACTGCAGCAGCTGTCGGAGTAGGCTCTCTCTTATCCGCAACGTAATCAGAAATCAAGAAATCTTTTTCGTGCCCAATTGCAGATATTACAGGAATTCTACACTCAAATATACGACGTGCCAACTTTTCTGAGTTAAATACCGATAACTCATCATAAGCTCCGCCGCCTCGCGTCACAACTATTAAATCAACTCCAAACTTTTCAAGCCAATCTATACCTCTTATTATGTTGTCAACAGCCATATCCCCTTGAACAAGAGAATGGTAAACGTATATCTCCATCGGCATCTTCTTCTTCAAAATTTTCAACACATCTCTTATTGCAGCTGAATCCTTAGAGGTAACTATCCCAACTCTCTTAACCCACTCTGGTATTGGCTTTTTGAATTCCTCTGAAAATAACCCCTCCCCTTCCAACTTCTCGTAAATTCTTTTAAACTCCTCCCAGTAATAGCCCTTTTCGTCCCTCTTTTCAATTTTTTCCACGTAAAAAGCAAGCTGTCCCCCTGCCGGGTAAAATCCTGTGTAGCCATAACACTCAACCACACTTCCCTCTTCCAAAAGTTTCGCATATTTTTCGGCATACTCTTTATACATAGTACAATTTATCTGATAACGATACCCTCCAAAGTTTTCAGCAAGTGAGAAGAAGTAATTTCCACTCTTACTAAAACTCAAATCTCTGACCTCTCCTTTTATCCATATGTCGTGTAATGCAGGATTACTCTTCAAATGCCGCATTATCAAAAACACAAGTTCTCTCACACCTAAAACCTTTTTCTCAAACTCCAGCACAAAACTTTACCTCCTGAAACACCACAAAATTTCTAAAATTTCACGACCCTTTTCACTTCCGGATTAAAATAACTTGCAACCCGCAAAAAAACTCTCCTTACCGGATCTTTGGTCCAATTATACGCAAAAAATATCTGCTCTCCATCGAATTCAAACAAAGCTCCCCTGGCAATTTTTAAATCATTTTCATAAATAACCTTCCCAAATATAAAAGCAAGTATAACAGCTATGACTGCCCCCACCCATAGCAAAATCTTTGTTATAAGCACTTCAACAAATATTTGAACAATGGGGAACACTATCGCAATGACTAGAGCTGGTAAAAATATCTTCTTGGCAAATTCAATTTGAGCTTCTGCCTCTTGCTTCATCTCCTCAAATTCAGCCTGTTTCCTTTCTATAAATCGTTGTTTTGCCCTTTTTTTATCCTCAGCAGTTATCTTAAGTTCTTGAGTAAACTTTTTAGCCTGTTCTTCCGTAGCTTTTGGAACAAAACCAACATTTTCAGTAGGCGGCACCCCATCATCTGATTTACGAGGCGTAAGTGAACCCACAGAAGTAGCAGCTTGCTCTTCCTTTTCAGTCACTTTTAAAGATTGAGAAACGGCAGACACTTTTTCATCTGAAGCAGACACTTTGTAACCAAGTTCTGCCAACTTCCTTTCCAAAACCTGACGCTTCAACCTCGCCCTCTCTTCAACCTTTTTCAACTTTTCTATCTCCTCTAAAATAGCCCTAATATGGGGAGGAATGATCTTATCCATACTCATTAATCTACCTCCCCACTACTTGTTGACTCTTTCTACATACTCGCCAGTGCGAGTGTCAACCTTTATAATATCTCCCTTATTTATGAAAAACGGCACTGTAACAGTTAAACCAGTCTCCAATGTGGCTGGCTTTCCACCACCAGAAACTGTGTCTCCCTTAACGCCCGGAGGAGTATCAACAACTTCAAGCTCAACTGTTTTGGGCAACTCTACAGCAATTATCTCACCATTGCTCATCAAAACAGCAACTTCCAAATCTTCTTTAAGATACTTGGCATTGTCTCCAACTATGTCAGAAGGCAACTCATATTGCTCGTAAGATTCGTTATCCATGAATACATAACTATCTCCCTGATTGTAAAGGTAAACCATATTTCTCATCTCTATTTCAGGATACTCAAGCTGTTCTTCCGGAGAAAAACTTACCTCTATAACATTTCCGTTCTTTAAGTTTCTGAGTTTAGTTCTTACAAAAGCGCTTCCCCTTCCGCGATGAACCGCTTGAAAATTCACTACTTCCCATAAATCTCCTTTGTAGATGATCTTGACACCAGTTCTAAACTCATTTGGTGAAATTTTTGCCATAAAAAATCCCTCCCTTTCAAAATTACCTAGATAAACCCGAAATCTAACTAAAATTACTCAAACTTCTTTGCCTCCTGCCACAGTGTCTCCATCTCATCTAAACTTGCCCCATCAGGCATGTTATCTTCGACATATTTCCATCTCCTTGCAAATTTTTTATTTGTTTTTCCCAAAGCATAGAGAGGATCTACATCTAGATGCCGAGCAAGGTTCACAACTGCAAACAACAAATCTCCTATCTCTGCCGAAACTTTATCAAGCTGCTTATCCTTCCTATTAATTTCTTCCTCTAACTCTGTTATCTCTTCTTTTATCTTATCAAGAACATCTCGCGGATTATCCCAATCAAATCCCTTTCTCGCTGCCCTTTTCTGAAGCTTATAAGCTGCAAACATAGGTGATGCCAACTCTAAGTACTTCAACCAATAATGCTTCCCCTTTTCCTTATCTTTCAAGTCCTCCCAACGCTTCAAAACATCTTTTTCACTTTTTACCTCATCTCCCCTCCTATTTTGCAACTCAAATTCACTAATCTTTTCACCAAAAACATGAGGATGCCTATAAACAATCTTTTTTAAAACACACAAAATACTTTTGAGCAAATCAAAATTTTCCTCATCCTCAAGAGCCGAGATCAACATGAATAAAACTAAGAATATATCCCCAATTTCCTCTTCTAACTCATTTAACTTAGCCCTCCCACTTTTTAACTTATAAAGCGTGTCCGCCAATTCACTTACCTCTTCCAAAACATCTTTTATAAACTCTAGAGAACCATGTGATCTGTCCCATGGACATCCTTTGGGAGCTCTTAAAATCTTAACTACTCCATACAATAGTGAGAAAATTTCAGATAATTTATTTAAAGCACCTAATTCAATATCTGCTCCCCATTCTGAATGGGATTCAACAATTTTTCTATAAAGCTCAATATCACACCACTTATCCATATCTATACTCCCCACTTTTTAATAAGTTTTTTCTTAATCTCCTTATAACCTGAAAGCAAAGCGGCAACCCAACTACCAGACTGAGCCCAGTCAAAGCTAAAGGATTCATTCGCATCAAACGCCAAACGCTTAACTGGTAAATAACCTTTTAACTTCAATCTCTCCACTCCAGAATACTTGTAATTTGAGATCACCAATCCAGCTCTCTTTCTTTCAATCAATGTTGGAATGTAGAAGCCGCTGTCAACAGTGGCAGTAGTTTTGTCAACCTTCAAAGCTGTGTAATAAGCCAATGCTAAAACATCTGCTATGCTTCTTATCCCCTTCAATCTATCAGAATATTCCTCAAATAACGCTTCCCTGAAAAGGTAAGCTGCTGCCCATCCTTTCAATGTATCCTTTTTAAAAACAGCCAAAACAGCCTTCAAATCTTGAGACACCGTAACCAATTTTCCATTAACCCAACCAACCTTTAAATCTCCAAAATCTGTGTAAAATCCTGGATTTACCTTAACACCGTACTTTTTTACCAAACTTTTCTTCCAACTATTCCAGCGCTTTAAATCGTAAACTCGCACCTTAACTTGCTTATAGTAATCGTTAACTGCCTTTACTCTTGCAGCATAGTAAACCCCATCGTAAGTATAGTAAAACCAATCTCCTTCCTTCTTATTTATAACCAACTCCAATAAATCCGAAGCTGTCAAGGAGCTTATCTCCAATTCCGTCTTAGTCAAATTTAGCCACTTTTTCTTTGCCTGATCCAACCACTTATAAAGCGCTCCTTTTCCCTTAAACGGAGCAACCTCAACCTTCCACACTCTTTCCACAACATCTCTGTTCCTTTCTACTGCAAATCTCTCATCTA
>JAMOTN010000034.1 GCA_027062325.1 bacterium | reverse complement strand
ATAAGTTGTCGAAGTAGCCTCTTTTGAATGCTTATTCAAAAGATAGTCAAAAATTGGAATTATATCTTCCTTCCTCTCCCTAAGCGGTAGTATCTCAACAGCTTCTGTCTCCAATCTACTCATAAGCTCTTGTGGAAGTTTGGTATCCTCTAAACGCGTAACATTAAAAATTACCTTTCCCTTAATAGGAACTTCTCTCCCAGTATCAGCTACTTTGCAACTCCACTCATCCAATATGTTAACCAACAATCTCCCAACTTTCACATCAACAGCATGCATATCCTCAACTATCAAAAGCTCATCCCCACCTACGCAAAACATCCCTTTTCTTTCACTTGTGCCACACAAAACCATATGAGCAAAGTCAGGATCAACTGCTGCTAAAGAAAGCCTCTTTATCACTCCTTTAAACAAATAAGCTATATAATCGCTCAGTAAACTCTTGCCAACACCTGTTTCTCCGAACACTGTAATATATCTTTTATTATTCACTGCAAACTCTTTAGCTGCAGAAACAGCTCTTTTCAAATTTTCAGAAACACCCACTATTACCTTATCAGAGAAAGACACCAAAACATGTCCTCGCTTCTCCAGTTCTTTTTCCATCTCCACAAAATTTATCATATTTTCAAAAGCAACCTTTAATTTTTTCAAATCAACCGGTTTCAACAGAAAATCATACGCACCTTTCTTCACTGCCTCTACCGCCTCATCTACACCTCCACGTCCTGTTATCACTATCCATCTATTTTTAGGAAACTCAACCTCGAATGCACATCCATCCTTCAAAAAAAGATCCGTTACATAAAAGTCTGCCTCCACTCCCTTTAGCTCCTCAACACTTGCCACCTCTACAACTTCAAAACCGTAGTTTTCCTTTAAAAATACACCAAGAGCATGCCTTACTGTTGGATTATCCTCAGCAATAACCACTCGATAAAATTTACCATCGTTTTTAATCTTGCTAGAAACAACTGACACATTCATCGCCTTCAACTCTTCACCTCAAATTATGGAACGAGAATTCCGGCAATTGTTGCAGTCATGAAAGCTGCTAAACTTCCTGCAATCATGGCTTTTAAACCAAGCTCTGCTAAATCCTTTCTTCTTTCAGGAGCCATTCCACCAATTCCACCAAGCTGTATAGCAATCGATCCAAAGTTAGCAAATCCACAAAGGGCATAAGTCGCTATTATTATGCTCCTCTTATCAAGCTTTACGCCCATTTTTAAATACTCACCAAGATGGGCGTAAGCAACAAACTCATTTAAGACAGTCTTCTCTCCTATCAAAGCGCCAATCAACTTCGCATCTTTCCAAGGAACCCCCATGATCCACGCAAGAGGAGCCATGAGAATTCCAAGAATATTTTGCATACTCATTTCAAATGCCCCTGATCCAGTAGCCTCGTAAACTTTACCCGTTTTTACATCCTTAATCTCCAATTTGTTAGAACCGTATACTTTTGCTGTAATTTCCAACCCCTTTTCTTTAATAGCAACAACCTTAGCCTTATAAGTTCTCATTTTGCGGGTATCGAGTATCTCAATTTGAGTTCCCGGTTCAAGTTTTGCAGTTGTGTATACAAAATTTGGATCCTTACCAATCGCTCTATCTATGAAGTCACCAATACTTATCAAAAGAGTATTAATCATAGCAACTAAAGCTATAAAAGCCAGAAGCATAGCACCAACATTCAAAGCCAACTTCATACCTTCTCCTGCTCCGCGTGCCGCAGCATCTATCACGTTTGCATCTATTTTTTCAACCTCAAACTTAACCTCTCCTTTCGTAAGTGGCTCCTCAGTCTCTGGCACCATAATCTTTGCAATAACTAATGCCGCAGGTGCACTCATTATAGAAGCAGCAAGCAGATGTCCCGCAATATCTGGAAAATATCCAGACAACATTCCCACGTAAGCAGCCATAACTCCACCTGCAACAGTAGCCATTCCCCCAGTCATAACAGCCATAAGCTCACTTCTTGTCATTATCGGAACATATGGCCTTACCACTAAAGGAGCTTCTGTTTGTCCAACAAATATATTAGCAGCAGCAGATAAACTCTCTGCACCGCTTGTCCCCATAGTCTTTGACATTATGCGAGCCATAAATAAGATCACAGTCTGCATAACACCTAAGTGATACATAACCGCCATAAAAGAAGAGAAGAATATTATAGTGGGCAAAACTTTAAACGCAAATATAAATCCAAAGGTATCCGTTCTGGTTATAAGAGAGCCGAATAAAAATTTTGAACCCTCATCAGTAAATGACAACAATCTCTTAATTATGTCGTTCGTCCATTCAAAAAACTCTCTACCAGGTTTAGTTGCAAGCACTATAACTGCAAAAAACAGCTGTAAAGCTACTCCCCACAAAATTGTCTTCCAAGCAACCTTCCTACGATTCTCAGACAAAACCCATGCGATCAACATAAGCACTACCAATCCGATAAGGCTTACCAACCTCTCCATTATCTCCACCTCCACACTGCCCAATCCATTTCACTTTTTCTAAATCCTACTTATTCTCAAAAGACAAAGTTGCAATCACAAAGCCATCTTTACACTCAATATCAAACTTTACTCCAAGTTTAAAGCACATCTCTCTCACCAGTTTCAACCCAATACCAGTCCCTTTATAACGCGAAAAGTCAACTTTTAAACAATCAACCGCATTCTTCACAAAGATTCTCTTTTCATCACTGTTAAGCTCAACAACAACACTTCTACTCTCCCTTGCCGCATTCTTTAAAAGATTATCCAGTATAATTTCCAACCGCAAGCTGTCACTTTCAACTTCAAAGTCATCACCCTCAATTGCAAACTCCACATTATCGAACTTTTCAGACTGCCTCATAATACACTCTAGAACAATCTCTTTCACCGAAAATTTTGTTACCTTTAAAGGCCTGTAAAACCCAGCAAGTATCTTTATCCTTTCTTCCGCTTCTGGCGGAAGCGGTATTCCACTCAGCTCATGCCAAACCCTTACTATTATCTCATTATTATCAACATCACGATTCTCAGGAACAACTCTAGAAAAAGTTGCATTTCTTTTGTGGAGAAGAGAAAAAGCCCATAAAGCCACAACTACACCTAATAAAACAACCAAACCAATTCCAATTACAGAATAAGTCAAAGCTTTCCCTAAATTTCCAGTCTCTCCTGTATTATTTCTGAGCTTTACCCAAAACATTCCCCCATTCCTCATAGGAACAGCCCACACCATTACTCCATTCTTATTCTGAAAATAAATATGCCCCCTTTTTACAGAAGCCATGAGTCTTAAATCTACTTTACACCCTGCCGGAACAACGTACATCCACCCCTTCTCAACAACTGCCAAACATTTAGCACCCAAGGAGTAGTAAAGCATATCCACAACACTTTCCAGTATTCCTTGAGATATAGGAGCTGGAAAATTCTCTATAATTTCAAACAAACTGTTAAGTTTTCTAGCAATAGATATGAGGTTGTCTCTATTCACTTCTGCATAAATAGATGAGCTAAAAAAAATCAACAAAAGATAAAATTTAAGCACCTTAAAGAGCA
Organism: bacterium; assembly: GCA_027062325.1. Lineage (GTDB taxonomy): Bacteria > JAMOTN01 > JAMOTN01 > JAMOTN01 > JAMOTN01 > JAMOTN01. Next base: position 4,195 of record JAMOTN010000034.1, on the reverse strand, counting down.
TATCATATATCAAACCCTTCCTATCACCCAACGCATAGCCACTCAACACTACAATTTATCCTCCAGAACAGCAACTCAATTGCTTCTTACTTGGCTTCTTCCTCATATACAGCCAACAACTTTTCCTTCTCCTCACTCAACTTAAAGGAAGAACTAACTTTATCCAAAGCCTCCAAAGCATTCTCTATCTCATTTAACAGGTGTTTTTTATCTTCCTCACTCCAAGCCTTTTTAGTAGTTAACTTTTCCTTCAAAGTCTTTAATACGACTTCTAATCTTTTGAGAACACGCCTATCGTTAAACACCATACTCTCCAAACTCTCTGTCATTTGATTAAAAGCATCTGCAAGCTCTTGCAATTCATCACCTTTTCTCAACCTTATTCGCAAAGATAGATCTCCTTCCGCTATCACTTTTGCACTTTTTTCAAATCTATAAACTGGTCCCGCAATTCTATGAGAAACAAATATGCTTAGCACACCCACAAACAACACAATTATGGCAAGTTTTTTCAGCAACTCTGCATTTCCCTTTTCAAATATTAATACCAATTTATCCATCGTAAGATTCGGGTCTGCCGTAATTTCTTTCCATATAGTAAAGTATACTGTCCAACCAACAACCACAAGAACTGCTAGCATTGCCAACAAAACAAGCATCATATATCTTAACTGCAAACCCACCTTCACAAGGTACTTTTTTCTCCTAAACACTCCACTCACCTCACAAGCCACTTATCTGCCCCATGATAAGAACAGCGCACCCTGTTTTCAGCATCTATAAAAAAGAACGTTCCTATCTTACAACTTAAATGATACTTTAAATATCCCTCTCTTTCCAACTCCTCAAGTGGTATTGGATAAAACTTCGGAATGCGCATTCCATCAACAATGGCTTTATCAACCGCCTCTTGAATTTTTCGTACACTACTCGCACACGATATAGAAGCAACAGTTTCGTAAAACATACCAATTTCTGATACTACAAATACAACTGCTCCAACTCCTAAAAATGACAGGAACAAATACTTTAAAAGAACTCTCAAACGCCTCCCTCCTAATTACCTTGTCTGAGAGTATTTATCAAACTCTTGATATCGTCTGCTAAAGGTGCCTCCACTTCTAGCCATTCTCTCGTAATAGGATGATAAAAACCCAACTTTTTCGCATGTAAAGCAACTCTATTTATTAAGTTACTTCCCTTACCATAAACCTTATCTCCAACTATGGGATGTCCAAATCTTGATAGATGTACTCTTATCTGGTGAGTTCTACCAGTTTTAATCAAAACTTTGCACAAAGTAGCTCCTTTAAGATATTCAATCGGCTCAACCCAAGTTTCAGCCTCCTTACCATATGAAACAACAGCCATTTTGATTCTGTCTTTAGGATGTCTACCTATCGGCCCTTTTAAAACCGTTATACCATCTGGAATATGCCCTTCCACTACAGCAACATACTCTTTTTCTACCGCTCTATTTTGCCACTGCCTCCTAAGCTCTAAAAGTGCTTCCTCATTCTTAGCTACAACCAGACATCCTGAGGTATCCTTGTCCAATCTATGAACCAATCCAACCTTTCCTTGGGGAAAATCTAAATCTTTCACATGGTATAAGATTGCATTGACTAAAGTACCTTTTCTGTGCCCTGCAGCGGGATGCACCACCATCCCAGCAGGCTTATTTACAACTAATATCACGTTATCTTCGTAAATTATATCCAGAGGTATATTTTCTGCCTCAATTTCTTCATTCTCATCAAATTCAAAATTCACCGTTATCTTCTCTTTTCCCTTTAACTTTAAACCTCCTTTTTTCACAACAACACCATTTATCTCAACTTTTCCATCCCTTATTAGCTTCTGTATTTTACTTCGCGTTATAGCACTAACTTCCCTCTTCTTCAATTCTTCAAGCAAATGCATATCCAATCTCAAACCTTCTCTTCCCTCAAGCTCAACTATCATCTCTGTCCTCCATCGCTTTTTTCATCTTTTCCTGTTTATCATCAACCTTTGCCCTAAAAAGCAGAACCAATCCCATTATCGCCACTGCCAGAGCAATCCACTGCGATATCCATAATCCTGCAAAATATGTTCCTCTATCATCCCCTCTTATAAATTCAATCAAAAACCTCCAAACTCCGTAGCTTACAAAGTATAACCCCGTAGTATGCCCCCGTTTTTCTACATTGCCAAATTTAACAAGTATATAAGTCAGGATAAAAAGAAAGGTACTCTCAAATAACTGAGTTGGATAGCGCTTCACCATATCTATAGCAGGATTTCCTGTGTGCGCACAGTAAGCTCCTAAAAATGCACAACAACTTCCAACAGGTATACCGTAACAACATCCATTCAAAAAACAACCTATTCTTCCTATAGCATGCCCTAAACTTAAAGAAGGGGAGAGCAAATCCGTAAGATATAAAAATGGAATACCAGTGTAGCGCGCATATACAAATAACGCTAAAATTGCACCAATTACTCCACCAAAAAACACAAACCCTCCAGAAGAAAGGAACGCTCTCCATAAGCTGTCCAATTCATGCCTGTGTGCCCACAAAAACATGAGTTTAGCTCCCAAAAATCCGAACATTCCCCCGACAAGTGCCACATCCGTTGCCTTATCAAAAGCCTTTTGGGAAGCCTCAGGATCTCCTCTAAAAAAATGGCGCTTAAAACGCCACACCGCCATTGCCCAGCCAGAAAGAAATCCCAAAGAAACCATTATCCCATAAGGGTGCGGCTTAGGAAAGTTCACCATTTTCATCATCCTCTTTTAGTATATTGTCAAAATCCTCTTCACTTCCAAATATTATCTCAGCTATAAACATGCCGACTCCTATGTCTATAAAAACATCAGCAAGGTTAAACACCGGCCAATCTATAAATCTGACATCTATAAAATCAATAACCGCTCCATATTTTATTCTATCGTAAAGGTTGCCAAGTCCACCGCCCATCAAAAAAGCTAAGGCTGTTTTTAACCACCAACTTTTTATATTTTTCTCATAATACATTATTAAACCAATCGTAATAAGAGATATCCCCACAAACAACCACTTTTTATTTGGAAGTATTCCAAAGGCAGCTCCTGGATTCATAACAAATACTAGATGTAGAACATCCTTTATAACTGGAATTTGTCCATATTTTTTCACGTAACTAGTTACCCACAATTTTGAAAGCTGATCAATAGCAAATACCCCAAATACTACAAGATAAAACCAGCACTTTTTCCACAACCAAGCACAGAAAGGCTTTATTACTTTTTTGTATGTGTAAACAGGATGCAACAAGGCATATATTGGCCAAACTAGAAGATAGAATCCATACATAGCAGCCCATGCAAGATGCCATCTTACTTTATCAAGAAAGGTATACTCCTCTACCATCTCTGAACTATTAACCTTTTCTTTTTCCCTTCCTTCTCCCATCTCCTACCTCCAGATTTATAGTCGAAGCTAAGTAAATTAAAGATTGAAACCATCAAAATTCCACTTCTCTACTTCCGTAGAAGAATTCATTTATACTTCCCTTTATACTACTCCACGTCGGTCCCAACTGGTGTATAACTCCCTTGATGTGAAATCTTTGCAGCTCTTGAAGTAAGTTATAAACATCTCCTGGCCTATAAAAACTCCACACTATAGCAAAAAACCACAAGCCTATATAAGATACCATTGCAACCATAACCATAAAAAGAACAAACCTTGCCATAAAGTCAATCAACGCTATTATATTCCTTTTGAATTGCTCTTTTTTCTGCTTCTCCCATTCCTCTGCCGCAAAGTAGAGTTTCCTATAACAATCATAGCAATATCGCACACCCCTTATCTTTATTTCACACACATCACAAACAGACTTTCCACACACAACACACGTTCCTGTTGGCTCTCCAAGATGCTTTGTAGGAGTACACTTGTTTGTATCTTCTTCCAACTTTTTAACTTTTGATAAGTTTGCAAGCTTTACAAAGGGGGCAAATAAAAATTCCAAAATTTTGCTTACAACCCACGCTACTCCACCGATTGGTATCTCAACCAATACCCACCATAAGAATTGAAACAGCTTAAAAATGGGCTCTAGAAATACCACCTTTATTACCCCCGAATTCAAACTGAGTAAAATTGCCCAAACCGGCTAATATAAATTAATCTCAATTAACGTGCCTTAACTTTAAGTGCTCTTGCCT
>JAMOTN010000033.1 GCA_027062325.1 bacterium | reverse complement strand
AAACACCCGGAGCCATGCCGAACCCGGAAGTTAAGCCCCCTACAGCCGACGATACTGCCCCGCCGGGAAGGGGTGGAAAAATAGGTGTCCGCCAGCCCTTTTTTATTTTTTTTTCATTTTTTTTATTTTTGACTCGTTTGAGTTTTATCACCCATTTAATAGTTAGTTTTTTTATTGTTTTTACCTATTTGTGATTAAGTCTTGCTATTTTGATATTGATTGTAAAGTGTAATATCATATAGATATGGGGAAAGTATTGGTATTTACAATAATATTATTTCTTTTCATGTTTTTAAGTGAAAATTATAGTGGAACTTTTTTTCCTTTTCCATTTCCTGGAAGGAGGAATTTTGTAAAAGTTATAGTTAGGGATGATCTACTAGAATTTGGAGATGTTGTTATAGGTGATTCTAAAAAAGTGCCTTGTAATTCTACTGATGCAGCTAAGGTGATTGTTCGAACTTCGGGAAATGTTATTTTTGAAGTTAGGTTTGTAGATGCTTCTGATTCGAGCTTATCACCTACTACTAAGGTGAAGCTTTTTTGGGATGGTTTTATGCCTACACCTATTACGGATGTAAAACCATTAGTAGTAAAACTAAGGGATAACCAGGAAATTGTCAAAAATGGAGGGAGTAACTTATTCTTTTTTAAAAAAAGATTGCGAATTAAGATATGTGGAAAAATTAAAGTTCCTAAAAAGGCAATAGAAGGAGATTACTACGGTACTCTTTATGTAGTTGCAAATTTGTTGTGATATACCATGCTGCTTTATAAGCAGAGGTTAGCTAAAATGAAATTTGAAAATTTAAAAATTTCTAAAAGTAATCGCTTTAAAGTATTGCTTTTTTTGGGATTGATATTCGTTCTGTTGTTGTTTTTGAATGTTGTATTTATAAAAGTAGAAAAAGAGCCTCCTTCTCAAATTGTAAATTTGGATGTGAGGCTTAGCAAAAAGTTTGGTATGGTTTCCCAATCCTCTAGACATCATTCTAGGTTATTTAATACAATCCTAGCTAATAATAATTTTGATTTAAAAAATCTTCCTTCTGGCATCAGATATTTACTTGATTTGGATGAGAAAGTGTATAGACGTGTTTCAAAAGATGAAAATTTATATGTTGTTTCAATGCCGATTGAAAGACGCTTTTTTACTGTAAAAACTCCCATTGTTAAAATGTTGAAGTCTTCAAATGTGGTTGTAAAAAATGTTGCTCCCGATGAGTTCTGTACACCAACACTTTATGAAGTAGATGGAATAAACGAGGAAAATGTTTCTGTAGAATTATTTGAAATGTATATGCCGGTATTTTTTAGAAGAATGATTTTGCTGAAAGAAGTCAGGTTTCTAGGTGCTTATATGGGTGGAGAGGAGATAAAGGTTTTTTTAGATTTACTTCCGTTTTTTAAAAGAGTTGGAATTTATTATGAAAAAGAAGGGCAGGATTTAAAAGTTTTTTTATTTAGTAAAGATAAAGTGCTTAAGTTTAAGGATTTTTTTGATTTTAATAAGAGAAAGTCAGTTGTTATTAAGGACGGTAAGGAGTTGTGTAAAATTGAGTTTGTTTCTGAAAAGGATTTGTTGAAAAGTGGTTTAGGTGTGCGCAGTCGCGTATTAAGTTTGGATGATTTTAACAAAGCTTTTAATGTTATTAAGTTGTTCTATGTTCCTTCAAATGGAGCAGTATTTTTAAAAACAGAGGATCAAAGCATTATTAATGCTTTATTTAAAAGAATGGGAGATGGAGATAATAAAAATTTTGATTTGAGGGAAGTGGCCCTGGCTTCTCAAAAAAGAGAGGCTCAGTATAGTTCCTTGGTTGCCAATAATAACATATATTTTTCTGTTAAAAATGGTAAAGTGGACTTTTCTTCGCAGGCTAACTATGATGTTGGGTTTTCCGTCTTTAACCTTTCGTTTTCATCGAATTTAAATGAAGGAGGTTTTGAAGTTGGGAATTTGATAGAAGGATCGGTTAAGTTCAGACCAAGTGGAAAGTTGAAATTTTCATATTATACTCAAAATAGAAAAATGATTGTTAGTTTTAATAATTATCCCTCTGATTTTGATGAGTATGGATACTATACAATTGATTTATCTGAGTATGGGGATGCGAGGAGAGTAAGTATTTTTTACAATGGGAAAATGTTGAAAGAATTCAAAGAAGGGAATATTCCTGCCAGTTATAAAATAAAAGTTTATTATCAGAGTTCTCCGCTGAAGGTTGTAATTGTTGATAAATACGGAGCTGTAAAAATAATAGAAAAAAATATTAGACCAAGTGTCCGTATTGCTCCTTATAAGAAAGGGATATTTGATATAGCTTTGAATCCTGGCTTTTCAAACTCAAAGTTTGAATTTTCGTATGGAGTTGCCCCGCTGACGAATTTGAGTTTGAGGTTTTTTAAAATTAGTGACGATTGGAAGGGAGAAGTAGAGTATAATACCAAGCTTACTAAAGCTTTGTTCGGTTTTTCTGAGGGAGAGGCTAGTGGAATGTTGGATACAACTATTAAGTTTTTAGGTAAGAGATTTAAACTCATGCTAAATACGGATTTTGAGCATGTTGATGGATATATGAGCGGAGTTTTATTTAGAAATGACAGGTACTACCTCGCTGTGGACTTGGAGAAGCGTGAAGATTGGCGCCTGACTTTGAGAAATAATTTGGCTTTGGCTCTGGTACCTGGATTAATGTCTTTGAATGTAAGAGGTAAGTTCATATACTCATCAAACTTTTTTTCAAATTTTGTTTATGGAGTTTCGCTTTATGCTTTACATAGAGGGAAGTTTGATTTTGATTTTTCCTCAACTGGTAGTTTAGTGGGATTTTCCTATAGAAAATTTGTGGGAAAGGATGTTTACTCTTTTAACCTTGTAAGAGATGGTTCTAAGTTTCTTCCATCTTTCACAACAAATTTTGTATTTAAGGGTTTGAGATGTAGGTTGGATGCTAAGTATAAAGAAAAGTTAGACTGGAGTCTGAACTTTTATCACAGGATAGGCATGCTGGCTTCGAAAAAAAGTATCAAATTCAATGCTGGGGAAGGATTGGGAAGCAGTGTGGTTGATTTCTTCTTCTACGTTGATAGAAATTTAAATGGGAAGTATGACAAAGGAGATATTCTCCTTAATAATGTGGAAGTTTTGGCAAATGATAAAGTTTTGGGGAAAGTTAAGAGTGGAAGATTGATAACAGCTTTAAGCAGTGGTTTTTACTCAATTTTTATTGATTTAGGGGAAAATTATAAGATTTTGGAAGGACCACAAAACATATACGTGGTTGATAAAAGTAGGTATGAGTATGTATATAGGTTGATAAAAGTTGTGGATGTGGAAGGAGAAGTTAAGAATGAGAGCTCTACCTTAGAGTTTGTTTCGGATTCTTATAAGGAAAAGGCTGAAATTTATGAGGGTGGATATTTTTATGTTAGGTTGCCAGCTGGAAAATATACTCTAAAATCTGATATAGGGAGTAAAGCACAAGTTTTAGTTGATGATGATGGGGTAAAGATTTTGAAGGGGGGAGAGTGGATAGAATTTTATTGATTTAGGGGGAGTGATTGTGGTGAGAATCTTAAAGGGGTTTAAGTTGTGGCTGTTTGTATTGCTTGTTTTATCTTATAGAGTATTAGCAGAACCATATTTTGCCAAAGTTGTCCCTACGTGGATAAAGTTGTCAGATAAAAAGCCAAGAGGTTATATAACTTTATATGGAGCAAGTGATAGAGTAGTTAGATACAAGCTGTGGCTGATTCCATATACCTATTCTTCCACAGGAGAACTTATTCTTGGGAAAACTGATAATCAGAAAGATATAACTTTTTTGAAATCTCTTTATTTATCTCCTAAAGTTGTTGTTATTCCCCCAAAAGGAAAGTTCAAAGTGCGTATTGGAATAAAAGAAAAGTATTTATCCAAATTGAAAAAGGATAATGAGGAAGCAAAGTGTAGATTGGTTATACAAAACTTGAAATCACGTTTGAGCTCTGGTAGAAGAAATGCTGGTAAGGAAAATGTAGGGGTTTCAATTTCCATAGGTTTTCTCACAACTATGCCGATATACTATATTCCGGAAAAGTCAAAGTATAACATTGATTGTATTTACTCAAAAGGAATGTTAACTTTCAAGAATACGGGCACCAGAAATGTGAGAATAGGTATCTATCTTGTGAATAATGATGCCGAAAAGATAGTTTATACCAAGAGAGTTTTTGCTAAGAAGGTTTTAGTAGTTGATTTAGCGTGGTTGAAGAAGAAACTAAAATTGAAAAATAAGAAGGTTATATTTAAGGTTTATTACTATAAAAAATTGTACGATTTAAAGAATAAGGTTTTACTAAAGGAAGTGGAATTGTAATTAGTTAATTTAGGAGAAAGGCAGTGGTGAAAGTTGCGAACAGTTGACGAAAAAGTATAAGTTTAATAGAATATTTTATGAAAAGTCCGCTAAGAGTGGATACAGGACAATGAGGGAGGTGCGGAGTATGAAGAAAGTATTGTTTGCGCTTTTGTTCGTGTTGGTTGGTGCAGGATATGCTTTTGCAGCGGCAACAGGAGAGGTCCACATTCACTGTCGTGTTATTCAAGCTCTTCAAGTTATCGTAGATTCTAACTATGCAACTATTGAGTTTGGAGATGTCGTCCAGGGAGATAGCGCTACTGTCACTCCTGGAGATGCAACTTCTGCAAGTGTAGAAGTTGTTGGTTCTAATTTGTTGGGCGTGACTATAATGTTTACTGCTGTTGGAGATTTGACGACTCCAATTACTTCTGTAGATATATCTGATGGAACCAATACTCTTACTGTAAATCTTTCTGATAATCAGGGTATTGTTAGTAATGGTGGGCAAATTTCTCTGTCAGCAGGTTCATGGTCTCCATTTTATTTTAGAATAGGTGGAGATGTGACTGTTCCGGAAACTCAGGCTCCTGGAGATTACTACGGAAGCTTCTGGGTGGTTGCTAATTATCAATAAGTATAAACCGCTGTTGTTATAAGAAGTTTGGCCCGCAGGTATTAAGCCTGCGGGCTTTTTGTTGTTTTAGTTAATTATGTATTATCCATGCTTAAATTTATAATTTTGGTGATGATTTTTGTTGGTGCTTCTAAAAAATTTTGTTGAGTTGCTATTGAAATGTGGGTTACCAGTGGATAGATTTTTGCATGTTTTATATTGTGGAAACTTAAGGTTTGAAAAGGAGATCCTTTTTTTAATTTGGCTTAGGTGAAAAGAGATCCATCTGTCTTGTTCTAAAAGCTCCAGTAATACTTTTCCAATTTTGTTTAAAGTTGAGTTCATGTTTTCAAATACATTCAACATGTTTTCAAGATTTTTGAAGTAGGATAAAAAATTATTGCTTGATTCATCTGCGGTTGAGGGATTTACTCTTACAAAAGAATTTAATGTTTCAGTTTCTGGCTGATTTGAATGCTGGTTAATGTTGTTAACCTTACCAGAATTATCATTAACTTTTTTATCTACCCTCAAATCAGAGGGTGATCCATTTATTAGAATTTCGATAGGTTGATCAAGAAGTTCCTCAACTGGTTTTGCCTCTTGGTTTTCAGTTGCTGAATTTACAGTTCTGTTTTGAAGAGTCTCTTTCGGTTTTCTAGTAGCAACCTTAGAATTTTTTCTGCTCATCTTTCTCCCTCCTTTGAAAAAAGATTAGTTAGAGTGTTAATTGGCTTTATAGAGGAAAGTGCAAAATCTATTCCCGATTTTTAGCAGGTTTATTCTAGAAGGGCCCTTAAAATTGAATTCCATGTTTCAATATGAGAGAAACACGTCAGTACTAGGAAAGTTTTGAAAGGCCTTGACAAATTGAAGAGGCTGGTTTTAAAATAAAAAGCGGATATTGGAGTCCAATCTTTCAGAAGTTAAGTCGGAAAAAATGGACGCTGAGGGGTCGTCTAATCGGCAGGACGCGGGACTCTGGATCCCGTAGTGAAGGTTCGAGTCCTTCCCCCTCAGCCAGGAAATAGTAAATAAGTATGGCCCTATCGTCTAGGGGTCTAGGATAGGTGGTTCTCAACCATCAGACCCGGGTTCAAATCCCGGTAGGGCCATTTTGCAAATAAGTAGGTGGACGATTAGCTCAGGTGGCTAGAGCGCTGGCCTCACACGCCAGAGGTCGCAGGTTCGAGCCCTGCATCGTCCACCATGGGAGATAAAAGATAAGTGGGTGGACCGTTAGCTCAATTGGTAGAGCAGCGGACTCTTAATCCGCGGGTTGCAGGTTCAAGTCCTGCACGGTCCACCATTTTTAATTTGTGTTAATTTTTTGGTTATTTTATTTGTTTTATCCTTGAAACAATGTTTTATTTGCTCAGTTGGTTCCTAAAGTTTTTTATGGAGTTGGCTTATGGTGTAAAATATCATTAAAGATTTTTTATGCTTCAGTTGATTTTTCGTGTTATTGAGGTGCCGATTTGATGAATTTTGGCGAAGGGTTAATATTAAAAAAATGCAGTTTTAATACTACTACTTTCCAAGATACTAAAAAAGCAGCTACGTGGTTGTGGCTTTTGTCTTTTGTATTCTTTGTTTTAGTAATTGTAACTTATGTTTACAATACAGTTTTTACATTTTCAAAGAAGACTAGATATGAAGAGGAGTATTACCGTTTGAAATATGCGGCTTTAAGTTTTAAGAATTTGATTTTGCAACGTATGAATTTTTACAAATGTGCGCTTCTTAAGAAAGAATGTATAGATTTTACCCAAGATAAAGAATTTAGAAAGCTATTTTCGAAATTTAAGGAAATTTTGCCGTTTTTAGAGGTGGAAGAGGCAGAAGCTGTTTTTTATTCAGAAGCTAAATTGGATGGATTTGGAGATAAATATGGTTTTTATTTGGTTCAGCTTTGTCTTTCTTCACGCCACTTTAAAGTAAATTTGAAATTTACAGTTGATTTCAAGGTGATAGAGTGGAAAGGTTTTGCTCCTGGTTATGCATTTTTATTAAGAAATTGTGAGGCTTTTGATCTCTGTAAACCTCCATTAATACAAATTGACTACGGAGTTGATAAGGGAAAAGTCAGAATTGAGTCCACAGGAAGTGTTTATGCTGTGCTGCCGCGATTTTACGTGTCGTGGTTACCTAAACAACCGTATGTTCCAGTTGGTTTAAAGAGAGTATTTGAACTTAACAAAGATTGGGCGGAAATTCTTGCACTTGCAGCGGATCCTAGTAATCAAGCGCTGGTTTATAGAAAACTTTCTAATTTGAAAAATAAAGCTAAGAAGTGGGATGTTGAATATTTTGAGGGAGGAGCATCGTATTTTTTGCCGTTTGGAAAGCCCTCTGTACTTTCTACAATAGTTGTGGGTGGAGTGGAGGCTGAAGTTTCAACTGTAGCTGTTAGTTTGCCTTCTATAAATATTCCGGAAGGAGGATTTCAACTACCTTCTATAACTATCCCTAATTATTCTGGTATTTTAGCAGGTATGGTTGAGGGAAAAATTTACATGCTTTTTAGACCTCTTAAAATTTCGGGACCTGTTGGTACTGAGAAAAAAGCTCCTTTTTACCATAAGGTTTCTTTTGAGCCCCTTGGGGCTAAAATGATTGAATATGATGCTCAGAAGTGGGAAGCTAGGCCGTATAGGTTTGGGGCAAAGAGGGGAGAAGAATCTGTTGCTGTATCTCCTTTAAAACTTATGGGATGGAAAGAGCTTAGAAGGAGAGCAGTTTTTGTAGGATATAAATTTTTACCTGGCAGATACAGCTGGTATTTGGAAAATGTGAGTGGAGTGCTTGCTTACGAAAAAGCAGGTGTAAATGGGGTAAATAAAAAAGATTGGTTAATAGCGTGTAAGGGAGCTGTGGTTAAAGGAAAAAGTAAGCTTTTGGGGTTGTATGTTAAACAGGAGGTTTTTTTTGAAAATGCGGATATTGAAGGAGATGTTTTTTGTAATGGAGATATTTTTGGAAAGAATTTATCAGTCTTGGGGAGTTTGATAATTGAGAGAAAGGCTAAAAAATTTGACGGTAATATACATATTAAATTTCAAAAAAACAATTCTGTTATAGGAGCTTTCAGTTGTAGATTTTCTTCAATGAGATTCAAATAGGAGGGTAGTGTTTGCTGTTTATGAGACTTATGAGAGTAAAGAGCCGAGTTAAAAAGAGAGCTATTTTTATAGTGTGGGCGATGGTTTTAGCAATAATTTTATTTACTGTGGGTTTCTATGTTGTTAGAGTAATATACTCAACAGAGAGACAGAATGTTGTTGCACGTTTTAGAAATTTTGCGTTAGATATAGCAGTTTCTGAAATAGAAAGATTCATGGCAGAAAGAACTATTAAAAGTTTTGATAAGAA
>JAMOTN010000032.1 GCA_027062325.1 bacterium | reverse complement strand
TGACCAAAATTATTGCGGCCACCCCTTCTGACGATAGGCTCTGTTAATTTCTTCTCCGGTTCAGTCTTAGTAACCTCTTCATAGGTTGGTATGACCATATGCCTTCTTCCAGGTGTTACCGGCTTAAATCTTTTTAACCCCATATTCTTTCACCCCTCTTATCTTTCTTGTTTGACCTCTAAAACTCATTGCAGTCTATTTTATCAAATTATCCCTTCAATACTTCCAACTTTTCTATTACCTCACCCGGTTTTAAAGTCACTATAGCCTTTTTCCAACGCTTTGTTCTTCCCATAAACCTTCCCAATCTTTTTGGTTTTGACTTCATATTTATAGTATTCACCTTATCTACCCTGACCCCGAATATTTCCTCAACAGCCCTCTTTATCTCAGGTTTCTTGGCATCAAGCCTAACTTCAAAAACATACTTTTTTCCTTTCCCTTCATTCAACTGAGTTAAAGCTTTCTCAGTAACTATGGGCCTTATTATTATGTCGTATGGATTCCAACTCATAGCCTATCCCTCCCAAGACCTCTTTGTTTCTTACTAAGCACTCTTCCTCCTCAACTTAAGTAACTGAACCTGTCTTTTCCCTCTTTTTAACTCACTACCTCTTAATAACGCATCTTCTATCTGCTTTATTGCAGGTTCTGTAAAGAGCAACACTTTTCCCAACATCGCTATATAAGCATTTATATTTTCTGCTCTTACCAACCTAACGTTGCCAAAATTCTTCAAAGATTCTTTCAAGTTTTTGTCTTCTCCAGAATAGAAAACTACTATCTTCTCTCCAGCTAACTGAAGTTTCTCAAGAGCCTGCTTCATCTCTTTTACAGAGGGCTTCTCAAACTCAACCTTTTCAATTACCTTTACTTCACCATTTCCAAGTCTAAAAGAAAGCAAGCTCCTAATAGCTCCATTCCTTTTACGACGTGGAATATTGTTGTAAAATTCCTGAACCTTGGGACCATGAGCCACAGCCCCACCGACCCAGTGAGGCGCTCTTATAGATCCCTGACGAGCACGACCCGTCCCTTTCTGCCGCCAAGGCTTCCTTCCGCCACCACGCACCTCAGAACGCGTCTTAGTTTTCCGTGTCCCCAAACGCTGATTTTCACGCAACAACAAAGCCACTTCTGCAATAAGCGCTGGCTTATAATCGAAACCGAACACTTTTTCATTCAACTCTATCTTCTTTTTTTCTTGTCCATCAAGGCCGTACACAGCTATCTCTACAGCCATTTTAATCCCCCCTTACGACTAAACCTTGTTATCACTACCTTATTCAGCTGCTTTTGGCTCAAACTTTTTGTCCTGATACTTCTTAACTGCCCACTTTACCATTACCAAACTACCAATACTACCGGGAACTCCTCCCCTAACCAACAATAGGTTGTGTTCTGGAATTATTTTGACTATCTCCAAATTCTGAACAGTTCTTCTAACATTTCCATGATGACCCGGTAATTTCATATTTTTAAACCAACGCCCGGGATCGGTAGAAGCTCCAACTCCTCCCGGCCTGTATTCAAACTTCGTACCATGAGACATTGGCCCTCCTGCAAAGCTGTGTCTTTTAACTACACCCTGATAACCTCTACCCTTTGTAGTTCCGGTTACATCAACATACTTAACATCAGAAAAAACCTCTGCCACTGTCAACTTCTGTCCAACTTCCACCTTCTCAACCTCTTCTGGGGTCAATCTGAATTCTCTTAAGTACCTCAAATAAGGAACACCTGCTTTCTCAAAGTGCCCTGCCATAGGCTTGTTCGGAAGTATGCGTTTTCTAACCACCTTCCCATCTTTTCGCACCTTCTTGTAGCGTTCCTTCACTTCTTCAAAACCAAGCTGAAGGGCCGCATATCCATCTTTATCAGGTGTTCTCTTTTGAACAACCCAACAAGGACCAACTTGTATAACAGTAACAGGTATGCTATTTCCCTTCTCATCGAACACCCTTGTCATTCCCAACTTTTTCCCGAGCAAACCTATCATATCTTAACACCCCCTAATACACTTTGCCGACTTTGCTACCATCAGCACTCCTTCAAATATAGGTCTTTACTCTACGCCATCTTAATCTCAATGGCCACTCCAGCCGGTAATCTCAACTTTTTAATCTCTTCTATAAAATCCTTGGTTGGTTCTAAAATGTATATTAATCTTCTATGCTCTCTTATCTCAAATTGTTCTCTAGAATCTTTGTTAACATGAGGAGATCTCAACACAGTCCACCTGCTTATTTTCGTTGGGAGGGGAACTGGCCCCTTCAACTTCTGATTGGCTTTTCCATCCTTATTAAGGTTATGCACTATCTCAACTATTCTCTTAGCGGACTGATCGAGCACTCTGTGATCGTAAGCTCTCAAGATTATTTTCATTTTCACCTCAATCCCCTCCTTAAACATTCCATTTATGTTGAGTGTGACTCATTCTCCATTATTCACCTTTTGGCTTGATCCCCAACTTTTCCATAACATTAGGCGGTACCACATCATAGTGAGAGAATTCCATTGTATAGGTACCGCGTCCCTGAGTGAGAGAACGCAAGTTTGTAGCATATCCAAACATTTCCGCAAGCGGGACATATCCCTTTATAACTTGAGCTCCCGCTCTCTTTTCCAATCCTTCCACCTTTCCACGGCGGGAGTTAAAATCACCCATAACGTCTCCCAAAAATTCCTCAGGAACAACTATCTCGATTTTCATTATTGGTTCAAGCAACACAGGACCTCCTTTTTTCATACCCTCTTTAAAGGCAATAGAAGCCGCAATTCTAAACGCCATATCAGAAGAGTCAACCTCGTGATAAGAACCATCAAACAAAGTGACCTTTATACCCGTCGCAGGATAACCAAATATAGCACCATTTTCCATTGCCTCTCTAATTCCAGCCTCAACAGAAGGAATATACTCCTTAGGAATAACCCCACCAACAATTTTATCTACAAACTCAAAATGTTTATCCTCAAGCGGCTCCATCTCAATCCAAACGTGACCGTATTGACCACGACCTCCAGATTGCCTGATGTAACGTCCTTCAACCTTGACAGGCTTGGTAATGGTCTCTCTATATGCAACTTGAGGCTTACCCACATTTACCTCAAGTCCAAACTCTCTTTTCATACGATCAACCATAATCTCAAGGTGAAGCTCACCCATTCCAGCAATAATCGTCTGCCCTGTTTCGTGATCCACCTTTACCTTAAAGGTCGGATCCTCTTCCATCAACTTTTGAAGAACCTGACTCATCTTCTCCTCATCACTCTTGCTCTTTGGCTCAATTGCCATAGATATAACAGGCTCTGGAAAGTCCATAGATTCAAGAACAACAGGTTGATTTTCATCACTTAAAGTCTCACCCGTTTTAGTATCTTTCAAACCAACCAACGCCACAACATCACCAGCCGATACTTCCTCAAGCTGCTCACGCCTATCTGCAAACATACGTAGAATACGACTCACTCTCTCTTTACGTCTCTTATTAGCATTGTAAACATAACTTCCCGACTTTATAACTCCAGAATAAACACGCACGAAAGTCAACTTACCAACATAAGGATCAACCATTATTTTGAAAGCAAGCGCTGCTAATGGAGCTTCTGGATCAGTTTCGCGAATAAGCTCCTCATTCGTATCAGGATTCCAACCTTTAACCGGAGGAATATCAAGAGGAGATGGCAAGAATTCTATAATAGCATCCAATAACATTTGCACACCCTTATTCTTGAAAGAACTTCCACAAAGAACCGGTACAAGCTCTCTCTTTATAGTTGCTGCACGCAAAGCCCTTCTAAGTTCCTCAGTCGTTATCTCTTCTCCTCCAAGATACTTATCCATGAGCTCCTCATCAGTCTCAACTATTTGCTCAATCATCTTCTCACGCCATTCCTCATAGAGACTCTTCAACTCATCATCAAGCTCATCTATTGCCGCTTCTCTAAATTGCCTTCCATCGGGATCCACATCGTAATAATAAGCCTTCTGATCCAGCAGATGGATCACCCCTATAAAAGAATCCTCTGCACCTATTGGAAGCTCAATAGCAACTGGATTAGCTCCAAGTTTCTTCTTCATTTCATCCAAAACGTTGTAGAAATTAGCTCCAATTCTATCCATTTTATTAACATAGGCTATACGTGGAACATTATACTTTTCAGCCTGACGCCAAACTGTTTCAGACTGAGGCTCAACTCCACCAACCGCACAGAAGATGATAACAGCACCATCCAAAACACGAAGAGCACGTTCAACCTCAGCAGTAAAGTCAACGTGTCCCGGAGTATCGATTATATTTATACGATGATTTTTCCAATCACAACTAACAGCTGCAGATTGAATGGTAATTCCTCTTTCCCTTTCCTGCTCCATGAAGTCGGTTATCGTATTTCCATCGTCAACATTTCCTATCCTATGAGTACGCCCTGTATAGTAAAGAATACGCTCAGTCGTTGTTGTCTTACCTGCATCTATGTGAGCTGCAAGTCCTATATTTCTAACTTTCTCCAAAGGAAATCTCCTCATCTACTTTTCCCCCCTTTTTTTCTCAACAAGTAGGCAATACCTCCTTTTATCTACCCCATCTAAAATGAGCAAAAGCTCTGTTTGCCTCCGCCATTCTATGGGTATCTTCTTTTTTCTTTATTGCTGCTCCTTGATTGTTGTATGCATCAATAAGCTCTTCTGCCAAACGCCTAAACATTGGTCTCCCCTTCCTAGCACGAGCGGCCTCAAGTATCCAACGCATAGCCAATGTCTTCTTACGATCCTCAGGAACTTCCATAGGAATCTGATAAGTAGCTCCACCCACACGACGCGGACGAGTTTCAAGTTCAGGCATGCAATTTGAAAGCGCTGTGTAAAAAACTTCCAATGGATCTTTATCAGGCATCTTTTCCTTTATAGCATCAAGTGCCCTGTAAAAGACCTTCTGAGCAAGTGTCTTTTTACCCTTTTTCATGAGGTGATTTATAAACTTTCCAATTAACTCCCTTCCATACTTGGGATCTGGTTCCACTGGAATTCTCTTGTATGCTCTTTTTTTTCTTGGCATCTTTCCACCCTCCCCTGAGTTATCTTAATACTTTTACTCTGTACCACTTGTGCGTTTCAGTTTAATTAGTCCATTCCTATTCTTTTGGTCTTCTTGTTCCGTACTTACTTCTACTTCTTCTTCTTCCCTCAACGCCAGCTGCATCAAGCGCTCCACGTATAACCTTGTAACGGACACCCGGCAAGTCCTTAACACGTCCTCCTCTTATAAGGACAATAGAGTGCTCTTGCAAGTTGTGTCCAATTCCCGGAATGTAAGCCGTAACCTCTATCTTGTTTGTAAGACGCACACGGCAAACCTTACGCAATGCTGAGTTTGGCTTCTTAGGAGTAGTCGTGAAAACACGTGTACAAACTCCCCTCTTTTGAGGATTTCCCTGAAGTGCTGGTGCTTTCGTTTTCCATGGCTTAGGTTCTCTTCCTTTTCTGATCAACTGGTTGATTGTAGGCATGTTGCAAACTCACCCTCCTTAATCAATTGTATTGATTTTGTGATTCTACACACCGAAAACGGGTGTCCCACTACCACAATTCTCATATTACCTATAAGAATATAAGCTTGTCAACTAAACCAGCTGCCTTAATCATTTGATATTATAGAATGCTAAGCAATTGTCTCACAACAGGAGATGAGGTATATGGCCGATACAAAACTTTGGAAAATATGGGTTTTGGATTTCAACGATGAGGGAGAGCTAATCTTTGAAAAAAAGGTTGTTAAATTTGATGAAAAATTTTTACCCGTTGATATAGACGAAGAACACCTTGCTCAAGATATGTCCGAATACCTAATTCTTCCTACATTTGCTGATTTACACCTACACATTCCTCAGTGGCAATTTACAGGTATAGGTTCAGGAACACTTTTAAATTGGCTCAATACTTACACCTTCCCGGCAGAAAAACTTTTTGAAGACAAAACCATTGCTTACACAACCGCACGTTCACTCTTATCAAAACTTTTACAAACTGGAACAACTGCAGCAGTCACCTTTGTAAGCATTCATAAATCAGCCGTGGAAGAAGCTTTTTACGCTGCAAAAGACTTAAATTTTTCTTTATTCGCCGGAAAAGTACTGATGGATCAAAATGCTCCTGACTTCCTATTAGAAGACACTTATAAAGCGATCGAAGAGGCAGCTGAATTATCTGAAAAATTTGGAAGACAGCACGTTATCACTCCCAGATTTGCAATAACATGTTCTGAAAAACTTATGGAAAAGGCCGCTTTTTTAGCTAGAAAATATAACCTCATAATTCAAACACACATGGATGAAAATGTTGATGAAATAAAAACAACCGAGAGTATGTATGGTAAACCATATTATAAGGTATATGAAGAAACAGGTCTTCTAACCCCAAATACACTCTTAGCACATTGTATTCACACACCAAAGCAAGCTCTTGAAACTCTGGCTAAATATTCATCTAAAATTGTTCACTGCCCCTCATCCAACATGTTTTTAAAAAGTGGTCTATTTAATTTCAAAACCTCTTCAAACTTTACAACTGTATTTATAGGATCTGATATTGCAGGTGGTCCAAATCCAACTATGTGGCACACATTACAACAGGCAGTTTACGTAAATAAGCTCATCTCACAATCAAATGAAGAGTTAGAAGTTTCCATTACAGAGCTTTTCAAATCCGCAACTTACAAAGCCTTTGAGTTCCTAGGTTTAAATGAAGGGCGCATAAAAGAAAATTTTAAAGCGAACTTCCAACTTGTGGATTTAAGACCCTTTGAAATTCAACTCTCTACTCTCGAAAAACTCGGGAAATTAACTTCCCAAAATGTTCTACAATTATTAATAATGAACTACCCACTATCAAACCCAAAAACATTTATAAAAGGTCATCCTTTAGAAAAAGCTTGAAAAATTCGTAAAATTCAGAGTAATATTTGAGTATAAACTCATCATTAAATGGATAATAGCTAATTAAATTAACCCAAACAATCAAATTTACCAGGAGGTTGTATTTATGCCAAGTACAGCAAAGAAGTTATTTTTTATTATTTTTTTCACATTACTCTCCTTCACTTTACTCTCCCAATCACAAATATCATTAGAAGACGTCAAAAACATTTTAAACTTCGACCCAACCAACCTTTCAAATCGTTCTTTAATTATTAAACGAATAGATGAGCTATTTTTTGACGAAGATTTTGATGAAATTATAGCAGTTATTCCTTGGCTTATTAAAAACATTTCTCTAACTCAACAGCAACACGATCTACTCCTTACATATCTTGAACAAGCTTTTTTTAAAATAGGAGATTTTGAACGAGCTCAATCTGTAACTACTAAAATCAAAAGTAAAAAGCTTCGTAAAATTCTACAAGCAGAACTTGCACTTGCAAACTTCCAAATTCACAAAAGCAGAAAACTTCTTCCCAAATATCTAAAAGAACCTTTAAAAAGCTTAAAATTTTTAGTTTTGGCTGAAATTGCCATAAAAAAAGCAGCGTATCTTAATGCAATGAAGTACGCTGGTAGAGTAAAAGTTGAGAAATTCGGACCTTTCTTACCAAAACAAAAAGCTCTACTTTTAAAAGGCCAAGCAATGGCTCGTCTCTTTTTCAGAAAGAAAGCTATTGAAAAGATCAAAGCAGCCTATAGATTAAATCCCGTAACCGAATGGGCTGACAAAGCCTCAACAGAGATAAAAACTCTCACCAACATCAACTCCAAAGGATGGCAAGCCATACTAAAACTTGGAGGTTTCAAAGATACAAATGTTTCATCTACTCCAGACGCTGCAACAAACATTCCAACATCTCAAGATTCGTGGGGTGAAAAAGCCAGTTTGATAGTCTTCAAAAGGCATCCCATAGGCAATGCAATCAGCAACTACTCACTTTCAATAGACAAAACAATATATAGTAAGTTCAATGAGTACAACATTCTCAACATTACATCCACCACACTTATAAAATTTCTGAAAGATTCGTACAGTTTCGAATTCCCCATTAGCACAAAACGCATATTGCTAGGAGACAGCACATACATGAACCAATTTTCCACAGGAATAACTCTTAAATTCCCCATTCTCCACAACATAACACTAAGCTTTCCATTTTTAATGGAGATAAACAACTTTGAAAATGATCCAACAGACGAAGCTAATATTCGTGACTCTAGAAAATACAGCATTGGCACCATCATAGAAATTCCACGTCCTTCTGTAAAATTTGGTTTTAATTACATAAGAGAAAACGCTACAGGTTATTTCTGGGATAACAAAGCAACACAAATTTGGGGATCTCTTTCAAAAATTGGTTCTAACAACAGAACTTTTGCACTTATCCTATGGACACATTACAACTACGACTCAGCCCAATTGGATTACCTGCTACTCCCGGACGTCGTGTATAAAAAACGAAAAGATAACACAAGCACTATAATATTGAATCGTGAATCCAAATTTAGAAAAAGTTGGGTTGGAGTAAATATGGCATACATAAACTCATCATCTTCTCTCCAATCTTACAATTTTGACAGATGGACCATCACACTTTACTTCAAATGGCTCGTAAAATGACAAAATTCACAAGTTCTATATAGGGGGGAGTCAAAATGAAAAACATAAAGAGTATGTTATTAATACCACTTCTATTAATAACCGCTATCAACTTATCTGTCTCAAATCAAAATAAACAACCTCAAGTCAATTCTGGATGGCTTGCAAAAATAGTAGCGCTGAAAGGTAGAGTTCAAATAATGAAACCAAACAGCATCCGCCCAATAAAAGCAAAAGTTGGAGACCTTCTCTATAAAGGTTATCTTATCAGAACCAAGCGCCGCTCTAGAGCCGTTCTCCTCCTAGCAGATGGTAGCAAAGTAACACTTGAAGCACGTTCAAGAATGAAGCTTCTTGGTATAAAAACAAAAGGCGACAACCTAAATGTTCAACGTGGCTCTGTAGCTTTCAAAATTTCAAAAATGAAATTCCGCGGTAAGTTTGATGTCCGCACTCCAACAAGCGTTATAGGAGTAAAAGGCACTACTTTCGCTTTAGACGTTGCTCCAACCGCAACTTCAGTATTTCTAGCAGAGGGAAGAGTCGAAGTCCGTGACCTTATCAACAACAAAACTTTCGACATTTTCCCAAACACTATGGCATTTGTATCAAGAGGAAAGCCTCCAGTTACTCTAAAGGTATCACTGCCTAAGCAAACCCTTGGTAAAATGATTCAAAATCCTGCAGCCCTTGCCCGCACAACATCGGTAATAACAAAGCAGGTCCTTCAAACTGCAAAACTCCCGCAACTTCCAAAGAGAATTAGCATAAAAGCTACAGACAATCTGGAAGAAGTCGGAGTATCTGTTGACGACAAAGTAATTAACCTAAAACTGGACATCAACCAAATCCTCCGCGACACTTTAGACTGCAACTGCTGCACCAAATAAAGCCTAAAATATCTACTTTCAAGGAGGCATTACTTTGATATTCAAAATTTCGAAGAACTGGAAGAATATTCTAGTAGAAGCGCTATCATTATCAGTTATAATCATTGTTTTTTCCTGGATAGCTCTTAAGCAGCCATACTTTTTTAGAAAAACAATTCCTCTCTTAAGGTTTGATGACATGAAGCTTAACCTTAGAAATTTTTTATTTCCGCATCCTATCCCTAAGAACTGCGTACTCGTCGCAATTGATACCCTCAGCATTAACAAACTTGGAAGGTGGCCATGGGATAGAAAAATTATGGCAAAAATAATAGATAACCTATTTAAAAAAGGAGCATCAGTAATTGCACTAGACATAACCTTTTCAGAACCCAGTAATCCAGAAAGCGACGCTGCTCTTAACAAAGCCTTCTGTCTAGCATCCGCAAATTATGCGCTTGTAACAGGACTTATGCCTCAACCTTCATCTAATCGCTTATCAGAAGACGATCTATGCGTACTTGAAGACTCTGAGTTGATAAACTTTTTAGAAGCAGATGTCAACACTATTCCTTTTCTAGAAAGGTGGACAATGGAAAAATTTTCAGCTTATACTTGCAACGTATACTCAATACCTCGTTTAGAATCTCTAGACGTAACAATACCAGAAATAGCATTTTGCGAAGATGATTCAGCTGTCCCTCATGGTGCTCTATTTACCAAGCCAGATCCAGATGGAATACTGAGAGGTTATTTCCCCATAGTCCATCCCTAGGCTGGAAAGCTGCAGAGCTTTATCTCTACAAAAAATACGCCACAAACCTAATCCCCATATTCATTCTAAAATCAAATCACAAACTTTCAGACTCGAATTTACTGGTTGGAGTTAAATACACAGATATAAAAAACCCCAAGAGAAGTATTACATATCCATTTCAAGGAGTAGTAATTCCGACATTCGATAAAGATTTCCGTTCAATATCCGCTATCAAGGTGTATAATGATCAAATAAGCACTAACGAAGTAAAGGGGAAACTTGTATTTATAGGTGCAACTGAAAAGGGAATTGGAGACTTAAGAGCCTTCCCCACATCTCCATCAGCCCCCGGAGTCTACGCTCACATGATTATGGCAGAAAACCTTATCAGAAGAGCTTGGCTTTTAGAATATGCCTATATAGACGTTTTGTTTGTCATAATATTTGCATTTCTTGGATGGAGTATAGCAAAACTGTCTGTTTTCCTCGAATTTTCAGCTTTTACCAGCAAGTTGCTCAAATTTTTCTTTGCACTAACTCCAATAGCCTCTGCAATATTCTTAATGCAACACAATCACATTTTTGTCCATGAATCTTTTTCCTTTTTAGCCTACATAACTGCAACTATTACCGCAGATTTCTTGAGTATGTCAGCTACTGAAAAGATGCTACGAGAAGCTTTCTCTAACTACATTTCAAAAGAACTACTGGAAATTGTAGTTAAAAATCCGGAAAAGTTGTCTTTGGGAGGCGAGAAGAGAGAAGTAAGTATCCTTTTTTCAGATATAAGAAGTTTTACAAACATATCAGAATCACTTGATCCATCACAGCTAGTTAAGTTTCTAAATCTATACTTTGAACCCATGACTAGCATAATTTTGGCTAATCAAGGCTTTCTTGATAAATACATTGGTGATGCAATAATGGCTATATTCGGAGCTCCACTTCCTTACGATAACCACGCATGGTGGGCATGTAAATCAGCATTCGAGATGCTTTCAAAACTTGAGGAAGTTAATCATATTATGGATGAATATTCACTCCCCCATGTAAAAATCGGCATTGGCATAAATACAGGTGTTGCAGTTGTGGGGAATATTGGTTCTCAAAATAGATTTGACTATACAGTAATAGGAGACACAGTAAATCTTGCTTCTCGTTTAGAAGGACTCTGCAAACAATATGGAACCACAAACGTGATAAGTGAATTTACAGTATCCGCAATAGACGAAGAGCTGTTAAAAGAAAGTCAATTTACTTTTCGCCTCCTTGACAAAGTCAGAGTCAAAGGCAAAATTTTACCTGTAATGATATACGAACTTCTCGAAAAAAGCGAAGAAAATATGGAAATCATCAATAAATTCGAAGATGCCCTCAAATACTACTGGGATGAAAAATTTGATCACGCTTTAAAAATTTTCTCACAACTTGCTGAAAAGGGAGACAAACCTTCACAAGTATTTGCATCAAGATGCGAATTTTTCATTAAAAATGGTATTGAAGAAAATTGGGATGGTGTATTTACATTCAGAACCAAGTGATCTTTAGGAGGGATAATAATGAAATCTAAAGCTTATCCTTTCCTCGCTGCTTTATTAGCCGCCTTACTAAGTATAACCCTCACTGCTTGTATGGACTTCTTAAAACAATCAGCTGGTAAGAAAACACTAGTAATAGGAGCTGCAGATGAAGTATGGCAAAACTTTAGAGTTTACACTTACGCTGTAGATAAAGATGGTTCAAAACAGCTCATATCCACAAATGACTTTTGGGGTGCACCAATAACATCTCTTGACGTTTCATTCCCAGCAAATACAAGTTATCTTCTCCTTGAAGTTGTAAAACTTGCAACTAATGGAACCATAATTGGTCCTACTATGGAACTAGTAGTAGATCCAAACCAACCAGGCATTATACGCTCTATCTCATCTCCATTCTCTCACCTATCAAGTCAAAAATTTGAAAGAACAAAAAACTACAAATATGCAAGGAAATTCGCTGTAAAATTCATTCGAAATCTTTCTAAGTATAGAAATATGGACATCATAAATTCCACTACAGAAGGCAGCATAGAAAATGAACTGTTTGGTTTATCAGATATATGCTCATTAATCTCCATTCAAGATAAAGTTGACAAAACTGTAACTGCCCTTTTAGGTGATAAAGCAAAAGATAAGATAAAATCATTCGCAAGTTCAGAACACGCTATTGTAAAAATCATGGAAAAGCTTACCACAACGGAAATAAACTCTACAACAGAATTCAAAGAGTTAATCTCACAAGCAATTACAGAAGCTGGGCTTCCAAGTGAAGAAATTGTTCCGGAAATAGAAACAGAAGCATTCGAAGACGTAACTGATGCCCTATCAGAAACTTATGATGAAATAGAGGATGAGTTAGGAACTGTCGAGGTTGTAAATATTGTAACCTCAACCACTTCAGTTACTAAAGTAATAAGACAATGGTTAGTCACAACCACCACTCCTCAACTTCCAACCGAAATTCCTGAAATATCTTTTCAAAATCACTTTGCAACTTACCTCTCCCCCTATATGGAACCACCTATAGGATTTGGATTAATTAATTCACCTTTAGTCAAAACTATTGTTCCATACTCTACACTTGAATTATCTCCAAACGGTGGATCAACCATTCAGGATTTTAATTACTACATTTTTCCGTTTGATATGAACAACGTCGTATCTGCTTTCTCCCCAATATCAGGAATATCAGCTGATCCTTCATTAACACTTAGTGCACTTTGGGCAACGACTGAAGCCTACAACCTATCGTTTTCCCTTCCATTTGCTCAAGCAAATTTTGCCAATGCACGAGTCACATTTGAAATATACATGGAGTACAGAGCTTTACAGAATTTTCTATCAAGTACCGAGGTTTCTATAGGAACTCTTCTAACAAGCAACGAACTACCCCCTGATATTAAAACAGGCGCAACACCTATAATAAGAAAGATCTTATTTGGAAATATTGTTTTATCGAGTGATGAAGGCGTAATAGATATAGATGCTTCCAACACTTACGTAAAAGTATACGACTCCAACGGTACACTGCTAGGAAGTACAACTCTTTCACTCCCACCTTCTGCTATAAACACTGTCGAATCCTTTTCAGGCTCCTATACTTTGGTTATAGCTCTAGAATACTTAGCATTTGCCATTCATCAAGCCATCCCTTCTATAGAAATACCTCCAATAATTGATGAAGACAACCTCACCACTTCCGAAATACCTCTATACGAAACTGGTAAACAAAACTCATCAGGATCTATAACTATTGACAACACAACAACCTCACTACCTGCCTTATCCATAAATTCATCAGTTGACTTAATCGACCTAGTTGTTAAACTAGCCGTAAGAGAAGCATGGGACACTGATCATAATACAACTCTTGAAGTAAAAGCAAACGATATATTTATTTTAGCAACTCAGGAAAATTCTTGGCCCATAATTGTCCATTATGCCCTATACGATCCCGATTTTTACAATCCCTACTTCATAATTGGCTATCCATTTACCGAAGCAGGCGGAACAATACCGGTATATCAAAACACTCAGCCACTTCAAGTTTCACTTGAGGTTATACCGAGTTCTCCTTCTACCTTAGAAATTGTTAAAAATACAGATGACGTCTTAGAAATACTTCCTAAATCTGGCGCACTCCAAAGTACATTTTCTGCTTCATTCTACTCAGCAAGCTCATCTAGCGGCACCGTATCTCCTTACAAAGTTCAACTAGTTATCCCCATTTTTTCAAAAGAAATAGGTCATTATCAGCAGTGGAAACTTGACTTGAATATAGCCGTAATGACATATGCAACTATAAACGTTAGCATAGTTGATGAAATTAATCTATCGAAACTTCAAAAAGCATGTTTGATAAAAGTATCCGGTTTACCTCTAAGATATAATCACATGTCTCAAGTTATTGAATTTGATCCAGCAAACAACAATACATTCTCAATGTCTCTATACTCATCAACAGAAACTCTGGGAACAACTCTTACCTATTCAGACTTTGTCTGGACAAGTTCTGTAATAAAATACAGATCAGACAGAGCTCCAGTATTCCAAATAATTACTTCTGGAAAATTCCCATACCCAAGCTACCTAATCATATCTATCCCAGAGCTAGTTCAAATATTTGATGCAGCAGATGGAGTTGAGGATGGTATTTTATCCTCCCTAACACCCCCTGTCAAACTTTTCTATTACATAGATCAAACCACCAATAATGAAACCGCTGTAACTCCAGCTACATCCTCAATAGATATCGGAAGCCCTACAGCCACAGAAGCAATATCCTTAGTGGTCAAAGTTGGAATGCAAGCTCGTGATAATTTAATGTGTCCCGGAGTATTCCTCCCAGTATATACAATAACCCGTGATAGTGTACTCCTATACTGGTCACCAACAAATCTCACAAATACTTTGCAAGCCACTCCAATCGAAGAATCAGGAGTGATTAATTTCAACATTGTAACATTCGATAATTACTGATCCTTAGGATCTTTAGCAGCAACAATCAAATATGCACAGTAAAAACACAAACGGGGGCTCTTTAAAAAGCCCCCTTACTGGCCATATTTTATAGCATGTTTCTTTCTGAATTAAAAACCTCAATACAGCACAAAATCATCCGCTTCCAACTGCAGCAACTTTGCCTTCAAACCTTTTTTCTGCTCTGAAGTTATATTCATCGTAAGCAACCTTCTTATTAAAGCACGCTCCTTATCAAAATCTTTCAATTTTTCGTATATCCCTACCAACTTCAACCCCGCATCCACATTGCCATTCTCAAATTCTTCCTCATACAACCTCTTAGCCTCCTCTAACTTTCCTATCTTCTCATAACACAAAGCTGCCTCCGCTCTTTTATCCGGACAATCTTTCAGATTTTGAGCAGCCTTCGCCCACTTTCCAACTCTCAAATAAGCTTCACCAAGAGTACAAACATCCATTGGCATATAATGCGAAAGCTTAATCAGCTCTTCCCACCACTTATTACTTTTGAAATACTCTATGATAAATCCTTGTAAATCATCCGGAAATTCCAAATGATCCATCTCACCAGCCAACAATTTATTGATCTGATCTATGTAAACTCCCTCAGTTCCCACAGCTTGCATATTTAGTTTCTTGATAATCTTTGCCTGTCCCAACTTTCCTTTAACCAACAACGCAACTCTCAAGTAATTAGCCAATCCTTCATATACATCCCCAACTCTCACTGCGCAGGTTGCCATCACAACGGACCATGTGAGCGGCTCAGGTTTTAAACTCCTCACCATTTCAAGCGCCTCTTCTGGATGTTTCTTCATCATCGAGTAAGCTTTTGCAAGCACATTCTCCTCACTCTCTTCTAAAAACACCTTTAACTTAGAAACATATTGAGAAGAAGGAAAATTTTTTTTCAAAATTTCATAAAAACTCTTTGCTTCCTCCTTTCTCCCCTCTCTCAAACAAACCTGTATCTTTCTGAACAACTTAAACGGGGCATCGTCTCCTACAGCAGATAAAAACTGATTCGCATCAATTTCTCCCTTGAAGTAGAGATTAACGTAGTATTCAAGTTTTGCCCACTCCCAATCGTATCTAGACAAAAATGCAATCTTGTCCTTGGAAATTTGACGCCACAAAGCATTTACATCGTCATTTGGAGCCTTGGATCTCCTACCAAAAGAGTAGTAAGCGTAAAACACTTTCAACTCCCCATCCAATCTATCTATTCCATAACCCTCAAGTAGCAACAAAACATCATCAATCTTACCATCTTGCCACAGTTTCTCAACCTCTGCATGTAATCTCTCATCATGTTGAGGTTCAGGAGGCTTAGATAACAACTCAACCTCAACCGTAGAAACAGTATTAGCTGTCAGCACCCTTCTCAATTCCTCAGCATATTTCTTAAACAGTGAATAATCTGATTGAGCCTCCGCACGCGCCAAAAGTTTTAAAGCATCATCCACTTTCCCCTTCAAACGCAACACATTTGCCTGATTTATCAAAAAGGCACTACTTTGCTTATCCGCGTATGCTTCTATGAACTTGCCCATCGCTTTATCCAATTTATTTTCCTTGGCAAACTTGACACCTTCATTGTTCAATTTCCAAGCTTTTGAAAGTCGCCCTCTCTTAACCACGAATCCTCCCTCTTCCTTATAAAACACACGTTTTAATGATATTACCTTCTTCTTTTTCTTACAGCCCACAAGAGTAAAAGTCAGTAGCACTAGCAGTACAAAAGTTATTCCCTTAAACCAACGGCCACCTAACTTCATAAAATTCACTTTCAAACCACTCCCACGCTAATCATTTCTTACAGCACGCCATTTACCGTAATTCTTCAACAATACCTTTCCCCCCTCTACAGGATAGTACTGCCACCAGCGTTGCTCTACAACTTCTTTCACACCACTTTTCCCCGGTGCTTCATAGAACGCCTTGCCAATTCCTGAAACTTTACCGTATATAGCCTCAACTTCAACTTTTCTTATCGAACCATCTGGGAAGTAAAAAGGCGTGGCATAAGTCAATTTATACACTGCCTCCCAATTTCCACCCATTGCCCTGTAAAGCTGAGCAAGCTCAATTGGATGTGGATTATGATAATACTCACCACCGGTCGCCTGAGCTAATGTTTCTAAAACCTCCTCATTAACATGCCCAATTCCCACAACAAACACTGGAACGTTAAATCTCTTCGCTCTATCAACAACTTCTTTCAAAGTAGCCTTACTGAGGCGTGGCTTATTATCCCTCGTTTCATCGTATCCATCTGTAATAACCAAAACTGCTCCTTTTCCCCTCCTTGAAGCCACTTCTTCTATTGCAAAGCTAAGTGCATCGTAAAGAATGGTTCCACCCCAAGGTTTAACAGATAGAACAGCTTTGGTAAGTTTATACCTGTCAGTAGTAAATTTTTGAAGAACCTTTACTTTTTCATCAAAAGAGACAATTTCAATGTTGTCATACGGATTGAATATTTTGAGAAGAGCATATGCTGCCTTTTGACAGTCTTCAAAATAGTACTTCATACTTCCAGAGGTATCCAGCACCATAACTATATTCATACTTTGTTTTGCAGTCTCAACTATTGGATTTGGCACTCTGACTCCATCTTCATATACTCTAAATACATTCTCTGGGAGATTTCTAATATAAGCTCCTCCTTCATCCTGAACAGTAAAGTAAGCTACAATAACTGGAAAATGTGAGGAATCGATGCTCTTTATATCAACTACTAATCCCTTTGCAAAAACAGTATTTATGAGTAGAGTAAGAAAAAACAAAACTCCCTTTATTTTCATTAAAGCCACCTCCAAGCACACACATTTTTCCCATTATTTCACTACACAACCGCAACCTCAGAAGTATCAACTCCACCCTTGAATCTATTCACCGAGAGATAAGACACATCCACAAAAGTATCTTTACCCAACATCATTTCTGCCATAGCCCTACCAACTGCAGGTGCCAACATAAATCCGTGCCCTGAAAAGCCAACAGCTTGATAATAACCTTCAACACCATCAACTGTACCCAAAATAGGCTGTGCATCTGGACTCATGTTGTAAGACCCTGCCCATTGTCTTACAACTCTCACATCCCTTAAAACAGGCATTAAATCTAAAATTTGGTGTGCCATGGTCTTAGCAAAGTCAAAAGTTGAATTAACCTTGGTGCTGGGAAGCTCCTTGGGATCACCATATCCCATTACAACTCCTCCCGCTTTCTCCTGTCTAAAATAAACATGATGATAAAAGGAAATTATTAAAGGATCAAAAAAGCGCTCCAACGGCTCTGTAACAAGTATCTGATGTCGATAAGAAGTCGTTGGAATTTCAACACCAAACATCATCCCTACTTCCCTTGAAAATGCTCCTGCTGCATTCAAAACTTTATCCGCATAGATCTTTTCTCCATTATCCAAAACAACTCCACGCACTACCTTATTTCCACCCTCATCATCAACAATTCCATCCACAACTTCTCTACCTATGAGAAAATCAACCCCATTCTTCTTCGCATTCTTTGCGTACGCAATTGTCACCTTGGAAGGATTAGCATGCCCATCAGTCGGACAATAAGAAGCTACCCTAACTCCCTCAACATTCAAAGCAGGCACTATCTCCTTCGCTTCCTGGGAAGTTACAAGTCTAACTGGAACACCAACTCTTTGCTGCAATGCAACATTTTTCTTAAACTGTTCTTCCTCCTCTTCAGTAAAAGCAAGAAGTAAATATCCCCCCTGATGCCACTCAATATCTTCTCCAAGTTCTTCTTCAAGTTGCTCAAAAATTTTGACACTCTCCATAGCAAGGCGACAGTTTGCTTCAGTACCCCATTGCTGACGAATTCCACCACCACATCTTCCTGTAGACCCAGACGATAAATAATCTTTCTCTATAACCAATACATTTTTCAATCCCATTTTCGAAAGATTATATGCAACGCAACATCCTATCACTCCCCCACCTATTATCACTACATCGTAGTTTTTCATAACCTGGTCCCTCCCCGAAAAGAGCTTGGCAAATCAAACTACTCATCTTTTGATTTCACAAAAGCTTCATTCAGTTTTCCTAACTCAACAGGAACTACTGGTTGTCTTGAAGTTGGCAACTTTATTTCAGACAAATCTTTTCCCTGAATCCCAGCAATAATTCGAGCCGCAATTCTCAAACACGTTCTACCCTGACACAATCCCATTCCCATGCGAGTCATACGCTTTATCTCTTCTAGAGAATAACCCTCTTTTGCTAACCTAACTATCTCCTCTTCTGTAACTTCCTCACATCGGCAGACGAACCTCACAAATCATCACCTCACCCAAGCACTTCCCTTACTTACTACTTAATACACCTTATCGCTCGCACATCATGCACCCTCTCTCGAGGCACTTCAACTGTCACCGCATACGTCTTATTCTTAGAAACCTTAAGCTTTAAAACCTTCCCCTTTCCAATTACTTCCCCACGTCTAGATAACAGCTTAACCTCTTCTCCAACCTCAGGAAGTGGCAGCATCTCGTAAGGCACCGTAACTTTTGCAGGATCCGTTGTTTCATCAATTATGAATATTGCAAGTCCCGGACAAGCCATAACGCAAAGGGCACATCCTGTACACCTATCCCAATTAATCTGTGGCAAATCAGTTATATGTTCCATTGTTATTGCTTTGAAAGGACAAGCTCGAGTACATGGATCACACGGAATATTTTCTACACACTCCAACAGTGCATACGCCTTCGAATTTCTCAGCTCCTCTGGTGGCAGCAATTTAGACACAACCGAATTATCTAATATTCCATCTTTTCTCCAAGGTGTATTCACCTAACACACCCCCCAAACCAAACCTGCCAATCAATTACAAACCATACTTAGAAGCAAGCTTCTCCATCTGAATCTTCCCCTCTTTGGGGCGTCTTCCAAAAAAGCCTGTTCTCAGCTTGGCAAGACTTTCAAATTCATGCATAATTCTATCCTCAATATCCACGTTTTTTAAATCACCCAACATAGCCAAAGCAGCAATCTTTCCTTCAACCATAGCAGTGCTTGCTTCTTCAATTCCCGAAGCATCACCTGCCACAAAAATCTTTTCATTAGTCGTTTTCATAAATTTATTGTGAACGGGAACATATCCGCCTAAAAATGGCACATACTCTATTCGGCATCCTGCCTGAGCAAACAACTCTATAACAGGAGACAAACCTATGGATATACAGAGGAGATCAGCCTCCACTATCTCTTCTGTTCCATCAATCGGAGACCAATTTTCATCAAGTTTGACTATTTCTACCGCCTCAAGTTTATCTTCTCCTATCGCTCTCTTTACAGTATACCGGGTTCTTATTGGCACTCCTGCTCTCACAACTTTTGCAGCATGAACATGGTATCCACCAATAGTTGGCGACGCATCTAAAATCATCGCAACATCTATACCAGCTTGTAACATCTGATAACTCACTATCAAACCAATATTACCTGCTCCAAGCATCACAACACGTGTTCCAGGCTTCACTCCATACATATTCATCAGAGTCTGCGCAGCACCTGCACCAAAAATACCCGGTAAATCATTATTTTCAAACACAAACATGTTCTCCATCGCTCCAGTTGCAAACAAGTACTTCTTACCTCTTATTTCATGTAACTTACCATTCTCATCTTCTGCCACCACCAGATCTTCTTCTGCATAGTATCCCAATACTCTATGCTGCTGCTTCAACTCAACACCTCTTCTCTTCACTTCCCCAATTAAGTATTCAGCTATATCTATTCCACGCCACCCAGCAAAATGCTCTTTTGAACCAAAAAATTTGTGTGTTTGCTTTATCAACTGCCCTCCAGCATACGGCTGTTCATCCAATACGCATACGGAAACCTCTCCACCTAAAACCTCCGCAGCTGCAAGTCCCGCAGGCCCCGAACCAACTATTACCACGTCGTACTCCTCAACCATTTTTTCACCACCCCAAATTCAATAAACTCATAAATTTAAACAAATTAGGCAATCTGTGGTTTCCCCCTAAGTCGCTTAACAATCATTCCCTCTTTAACCAACGTCTGACAAGCTTTAACCACTCTGTTATCTGCCACCACCAAACAAGACGAGCACTTACCTATAGCGCAAAATATTCCTCTTTTTCTCCCATACTTTGCAGTCTCCCTATACCATCGCACTCCTGCAGCTTCTAAAGCCGCTGCAATAGTTTCCCCTTCAAAAGCTTCTATCTCCCTATCCTCAAAGAAAAATCTTATCTTTTTCCCCTTCTCGTATTCCAAAACTGGATGTTCAACAATTCTCCTTACAAACTCCATAGCCCCTCCCTCCTGCTGAAGCAAAAGAAAACTACATTCTCCCCAATTATTCTTGATTATAAAAAAATTATTGAATTAAAGTCCACACGCTCCAAGCTTGAAAAGGACAACCTCTAGCTTCACCAGACGGAGTAAAAACTTCAGAAACAAAACCAACCCCACTGTTGGAAAGATGCTCCTTTAAAAATTCTTCATCCACCTTTTCATTGACAAACCAACCCAAAAAAGGCCATGCGCATCCATTATGATAAGCTTTATCAAACTCTGATACTGCATAAGCCGGCTCTGCAATAAAATTCTCTTCATTAGGGGCAAGTGTCAACACTCCAAAGGGCCTGACTAACAAATCCCTAACCTTTTTATAGCTCCCAAGAAGAGTTTTTTCAAATTCTTTCTCTCTGCACACTCTATCCATTTTAAGTAGCATGAACTGATTAGGACGCAAAATTTTTAGCTGATCACCATTCCAATCAATCCCATCTGCAAACCAACCCTTCTCATTCACAAAATACAAATCACAAAGCATCTTCAGCCAGCGCTCTTCATCATATAATAATTTCAACCTGTCCCTAACTTTAGAAGACCTAACATAACCAATTTTATCCAACTCCCTCAACCAATTAACAAATTCAAACCATAAAAAACTCAACTCAATTGGACTTTTCCCTCTGTAAACGTAGGGAGTATCCATCCAAGTATAGTTATTCTTTCTATCCCTCACTACTTCCTTTAACTCAAAAATATCTTGTGCCCTCCAATCGTGCCACCCTTCCCAATAGGCCGAGAAAACTTCCTCAAAAAACTCAACAAATCCCTTTATACTCTCATTTCCCAACGCACGCGATAATTTCTCAGCAAATAAAGTTGTCCACAAAGTAGCATCTGCACACAAAGTATAAGAAGCAACTCTTTTGTAGGAAAACCGATGCCAAACTAATCCTTTCCATGAGTTGTTAATCAGCTCTTCCAAAATTTTCAAAGCTTCTCTTTCAAAACCAGATTCCAGAATCTGCATCCCAAAAATTGCACTATCTCTTCCCCATACCTCAAACCATGGATATCCTGCATTTACCAATCCATCTGTCAAAAAAGAATAAACAATATCCCCACGACTCAGTCCCTCATTACTAGAAAATATCTCATCAGACAAAACCGTAGCCTGCAAATCTTTTTCTCCCTCATCCTCCACCCAAAACAAAACTCTTCCTCTTCCCTTTAGCCTAAGAGCCTCCCAAAGCCAACTTATGTATTCGTAACCTCTTCTCTTCTCTTCGGGAAATTCAACAATTAACCAGTTGTTTGACAAACTAGCCTTCAACCCTTCAAACTTCCATCTGACCCTTCCAACACCTTCCCGCGCCACGCCACCATCTATGTAAGAACACTGCCACCTAAAATCGCTCCCAGGCAAATTCTGCTCATGAAAAGTAAAAAAGGCAAACTGAAAAAACACATCGACATCTTCAGTAAACACTATCTCAACTGCTTTCTCATGAAGCCGTATTTCAAAACCCTCTCCTAAAAGTCGTCTTCTCCCACATTGAACCAAAATTTTTCTCTTCTCTCCACCTTTAAAACGCATCGAGTATATCCAGTTAACTCTTCCCCATGGATAACCCGCATCAGTTGTTAACAACGAGTTGTATTTTCTATAAGGTAGGAGCTTCTCAGTCAACAAAACCCAACTTTCTCCATCCGCTTTCAAAAAGTATTCATTCACAAACTCCACCTTCCAAATATGCAACGCTGTAAATTTAAACCGCAGATTAAAGCCACTTTACAAATATTACTTTTTCCCCTGCAGACAATCTTTCACCACTCTCCACATATATCACTCCATCAGAAAACAAATTTGACAAAAACAGGGAACTTTTCAAAGCAAGCGGTCTCACAACTATATCCTCATACTCATCATCCTCAATTATAACAGGGATCCATTCAGCTCTCTTTCCCTTAACTTCAACACTTTCCGATAATCGTGCTTTTTCAAATCTAAAAACCTCACCACGTATCATCTTGAGCATTGGAACCAAAAATGTGTGCATAACCATTGTAGCTGAAAAAGGCTTTCCAGGAATCACCAAAAAAACTGCATTTTCTCGTTCATTGTAATAAAGACCTGTAGGTTTACCCGGCTTTTGCCTAACTCCATGAAATACCTTTTCAAATCCAAGCTCGCTTATAACCTCCACTACTAAATCCTTCTTTCCAACGCTTGCAGCTCCCGTAGAAACAAATAACCTGTATCCCTCACATAACTTTGCATAAACTCTTTCTTTAAACTCATCCTTTACATCTTTTACACGCTCAATTACAGCTGAATAACCCATTCTCTCTATTAAACTCTTCAAAGTCGTACTGTGAACATCAACCACCATTCCCATTTTCAAAATCTTCTCATCTGCTTGCCGCGGATCCAAAAGCTCATCTCCCGTGACAAAAGCTACCACAGGAAGTCTAAAGATTCTCAACTCCAAAATTCCATAGTTTGCAAGAATCGGTAAATCCTTTGTCCTAACAACATCAAAGCTCCTCAAAAGAAGCTCTCCATTCCGTATGTCATCTCCGCACCTGTCAAAATTATCACCCCTTTTCCCAGCTGGCACCCAAACATATCCATCGCTTTCTTCTGCATGTTCCTTCATAACCACACGCACAGTCCCCGCAGGAACTTTAGCTCCTGTCGCAACCCAACATGCCTCTCCTGCTTTTAGTTTAATCTCCTTTCCAACATCCCCTGCCATTATCTCCCCAACTACACGATACTTTCCTTCTTCTTCTCCTGAAACTGCCCATCCATCAACTCCAGAGACGTTAAAAACCGGAAAATCAAATGGGGCTTTCACATCCTCTGCTACAAAGCCACCCACACCTTCAGAGATGGAAATCACACTTTCAAGACCCAAAATCCTTCTCAATTTTATATCTCTTATAGCATTCTCTCTCCAGCTATTAACAATCTCCTTCATCTTTTTATAGGCATCATGATAACTCAAAAGCTCCGTAAACTGTCTTTTGACATCTACCATAAAATTCCCCCCCTTGTATATATTCAATTTCTTACCCCTTATCTTTTCCTTTGTCTAAAACTCAACAACACAGGCACTCCTTCAAAATCCCACACCTCACGAATTCTTTGCTCAATATAGTTAATAAGATTTTGCTGAACAAGATCCAGATGATTAACAAATATCACAAACCGCGGTGGAAGCGTGGCAACTTGCGTACCATACAATACCTTCAAACGCCTTTTCCCTTTAGAAGGCATTGGAAAGCCAAACATTATATCTTGCAAAAACGTATTAAAGTCTGCAGTTCGGACACGTTGCTTTGCCTTTTCATAAACTTCAAAAGCCTTAGCAATTGGTTTAAATACTCTCACTCTATCCTTTGCAGAAACAAAAAATAGCGGTAAATAGGATAGAAAATAGCATCTACTACGAAATTCATCTCTCAATTTATTCACAGTAGCATCATCTCTATCCGTCAAATCCCACTTGTTAAAAACTGCAACTGCAGGCTTTGCAGCCTCTTGAATCAGTCCTGCTATCCTCAAGTCCTGAGAAACTACCCCTTCTGTTGCATCCAGCATAAAAAGTACAACATCTGCTCTGTAAATCGCCTTCTGAGCTCTTCTTATTCCATAAAATTCAATGCTACTTTTCGGTTTCTTTCTGATCCCAGCTGTATCAAGGAGGCGCACTATTCCATATGGAGTTTTTATTATCTCATCTACCACATCCCTGGTGGTTCCAGCAACCTCAGATACAACAGAGCGTGAGTAACCTACAACCGCATTCAAGTAAGTTGATTTTCCAACATTGACGCGTCCCACAATGGCAATTTTTAGCTCCTCTTCCAACTCTTCCTTCCCCTTCAAACCACACTTCTTAATCAATTCCAACACTCTATCAAGAAGTGTCCCAATGTTTTGGCCATGCTCTGCACTAACTCCTATTACATCCTCACCTAAAATGTAAAATTCAGCCAAATTCTCATCCTTTATCTTATCTTCCATCTTATTTACAACAACTACATAAGGTTTCGAATAACGTAGGAGTATATCCCTTATATCTTCATCCGTAGGCAAGACCCCTTCTCTCCCATCAACCACGAACAAGACAAGATCAGCATTTTCTACCCCTATTAAAGCTTGATGGGTAATCAATTCCTCAAGTTCACTGTCTGCATCTGGCACTATACCACCAGTATCTATCAATAAAAAGTTTTCACCATCCCACTCTGCAACATCCTGTGTTCTATCGCGTGTAGTTCCAGCTATATCTGTAACTATTGACTTACGCCACCCTAATATCCTGTTGAATAACGTCGACTTTCCAACATTTGGCCTACCAACTATTGCAACTCTAGGCAACTTCATACTATTCCACCAACCTTTCTACCCCCATCACTTTCCGCG
The DNA here is from genome assembly GCA_027062325.1 of bacterium. GTDB lineage: Bacteria > JAMOTN01 > JAMOTN01 > JAMOTN01 > JAMOTN01 > JAMOTN01. The sequence continues at coordinate 16,665 of JAMOTN010000032.1, read as the reverse complement.
CACAAATATTCTCCACATCTCACCCATCATCATACTACGTAAATGAGCATAATCTTTAAGCATCTGAAGTGACTGATAAACCTTTAACAGTGCAAACCCCTTAGCCAATATTTTCCCAACCAATCCCCACATCTCAACCACTTTGTAATAAGGAGTCTCTTCAAAAGCATCCATGAACTCATCAGCCAACTGCTTACTCGGAAACACCTCTTCCAAATTATCTTCAAACTCTTCCTGTGCACTCTCCATACTACTACCAATCGACTGAGCAAAATCAAACCACTCGAAAGTATCCCCTTTAATATTTTCTTCTTCATATTTCTGCAATATCTCACGTAATCTTCTTCCAACCTCTGAATAATCAATACTAGGTGTCCTTCCATTCAAAACTGCTCTTTCAATCTTATAATAAGCATTATTAGTCCTTTCAACATTATCCTTGTCCATAGCACCTTTTAAAGCCTTCCCTAGCTTTTCAGTAATCTTTGTCCTATTTTTAATCGCATTCAGAAACTCCTCAACCTTTTCTTTCGCAGCATCTCCAGCTGCATCAGCAACAACCAATTTTAGCTCTCCAAGCAGATACACCAGAACAGATTTAACTCTCATCAGAAACACGCGATTTTTTACTTTCAAGCGCTTCAAATAACGCCTACACGCTTGTTTTATCTTTTTAGCCTGTTTTGAATCTTTTATCTTATCTGCAACCTTTTCCCAAGCTTTTTCAACTCCTTCCGATGTATTCTCATCTACCTCAAGCATATCCACAAAAGCTCCTATCAACTCATCAACTGCTTGATCAACACTGTCTTCAAACCACTGAGAGCACAGTTCATAACGTTCAAACACTGCATTGACAGGAGAGAAAGTTGCTGCATAGCACTTCATCACCTTATCAGCCTTTTTCACATCTCTAGCACGCGCAAAATACTTGATTCTATCATCAAACCACAACCTTAACTCGACTCCCCTATCATTAAGTTTCTTTGCAGTAACATCCCATATAAAACGTGGATGCCAATCGAGTATAAACGTCACACGACTTCTTTTCTCTCCACTTCCCATCATTTCCCTTACAAATAATTTCAAGTTCGGATCAACATCCAATTTAACACGACCTGTTTCTTTATCATATGTAACTTTTATGTAGCTATCCGGAGACTTAGCAAGCTTCTCAAGTAATTTTATCTGTTTTAAAAATTTCGAATAGAAAAATTTTTTATTTACACGTCCACGCAACAAATTATGAACCTCCCCTCTTTTATCCTTCCAGTAAGCCCATACCTCCAATAAATTTTCTTTCCCTTTTTCCTCAACTTTCCGAGCCATCACCTTAACTATTGCCCTCTTCACAACAGGTTTAAGCTGCAATCTAAAATTTTCTAATCGAGCTCTCCTACCTCTCCACATACCTTCTATACTCAGATAATGCTTATTGTAGTAAAGAAACCTTTTTCTGAACTCAGAAGGCAAGAAGTAATCCTTTGAAGCCGAAAGTTCAAAGCCTATTTTAACGGGCAACTTAAACTCCTTATCGTAAATTGCATCTTCCCACCCTTCCTCATCCATAGCAAGAAGATTGGTCACAAGAGCCGGTAAACCTATTACTAAAAACACCTGCTCATAATTCATATTCCCTTTATCCCAGGATAACCCCACCTTTTGAGCTGCCTTGTACCTGTAATAGTCATAGGGAGCCCATGCTTTCCACACCTTCTCAGACGGATCCTCATATAAAGAATCAACCACAGCCAAAAGCTGATCGAATACATCCACTCTCATATCATCTGCTGCAAGGCGGGATATAACTACTACCAAAGGCAAGCACTCAAACGTCCTTCTTGTTATATTTGTAGGATCATTAAGATAATACTCGTAAACAACATTCTCGGGAATACTTGCTTCAAAAGCATCAATTTTTCGTCTAACAAGTTCACTATCAGGCTCGCCAACCGATTCCCAACTTTCATAAGTGCGGCCAAAATAATCCTTCTGAATAGTTTTTACGTAGTGCATACCTTTGAATAAGCTATCCAGCATCGAATGATACTTTGCAATTAGCTTCTCTTCAAACTCAGCAACTCCATTAGCCAAAGTTAAAAAAGCCACTAAAATTAGCAAAACTGATATTCTCATATTCATTCCCTCCCACTTACTTAACCAATCACTCAGCAAGCAACCCCTTAACTTCATCCAAAAAACTTTTCACAACTCCTTTTACAACTTCACTGTGCAAATTACTAACATACTCTTCCAACCACTTATTTAACTTCAATACCAAAACCATATTTTTTCTAACAAGCCACTTTTCCATGCAATCTAACGTGTAATATACAAGTTCCAAATCTATTGCCATCCTTTCAGCACGCGGCAAGTTATTAATAACGTATTCATAACCTCCATCAACATACTCATTTTGGATACCCAAAACCTGCGTCTGAGTAAGTTTGAAGACATCCTCCTTTAACCTCTTAACTAAACTAAGCAGTTTTTTAAACCTATAGTTATTTTCAAATTTTTTTTCCTTCCTTGCCTTCAAAGACGTGTAAATCTCCTTAGCTTTTTTTATCAATTCAGCGTTTTGTACGTAATCCTCGTAACTTTTAATTTTAAGATTCACAATTTTTTCACACTCTTTGCAACCCTTACAAAGCTCAGGCTGCTTGGTGCACAGTCTCTTAATTGCAGTCACATACATCAAATCCCGCAAATCAACTTTCTCAAGTTGAGATTTTTCTTTTTTCTTAGGAGTAGAGTTAAGTTTAGAAACACCAATAGAAGTTTTATCAACTTTAATTTTTTTTACGTTATTAGGCTGACTAGTAACCCGACTATCGCTTTTATTAGCCACCTCTTTTCTAACTTGGGCTGAATCACTCTTCGAATTCGAACTCTCATCAAAACTAAAATCAAATTCACTCTCTGCAAAAGCAATCATACATACAACTAGTATTGGCAAAATCCACTTCATAACCAGCCCCCCTAAAACACCACTTTCAATACCACAAGCTTTTTATCCCCCGTCACCAAACCAAGGATAGCAATACATTTATCTTCACCTTTACCTTTCACCTTCTTCGCGCTTAACAAAGAACATTTCACTACACTTCCAGCTAAATCTTTTACCGAGTAGGCAACTTCTGAAGTTACTACTGTATCCCACACCTTTACAACTCCTGTGGACTTTTTCATTTTTTTACTAAAAACTGAAGAAAAGTCTAGAACTTTCAAAAATAGAGCATCCCTTGAAAACACAAGGACTTTAGTTCCATATCCCGTTATAATCTCATCACTGCTAAGTAAGTAAACTCCAGTAGTTGCTGCATAGCCAGTATATCCTTTACTACTTTTAAAAACGCGATAGGAAACAAACTCAAATTTTTCCTCTTTTTGAGGCTTAACTCTCCCAAAATAAAATCTACCTTGCTGCCTTTCCCCAAAATCTTTGGAAAGATTACCAATATCAAATCCAAAATTCTTCTCTGCAACAGTTTTATTACCAATCACATATCTCACTTTTTCATTTTCCTTGTAAATACTCAAGCCACCATACTCCCACTTCTTAACATTTCCTTCAGGATCAACTGCCCAAACTCCATCCTGCATACTAAAGTATGCCACTCCATTTACAACCGTGGCTCCCAACATGTCAATCTTATTAGCATCCATATTATCTGAAAAACTGGTAACTCCAAACTCCTTTTTATCACCATTCCAAAGAACAAAAGTGCTTTGAGTAGCATCATCAAGTTCCAAATTAAATTCTACCGCGCCAAAGTTTGAAAAGTTTATAAAAGCCATAGAGTTATCAATATCAGCCTCTATCTTATAAGCTTTTACTTTGCCATTCTCAAGATCTATAACCTTGTACTCAGCATACTCAGGATCTAAAACATCAGGCATATAAAGTTTTCCCTTAAAAACATAATCTTCTCCGACCTTCAAAACAAAAGGAGTTTTGAACTGCACCTCTGCAATTTTTTCTATTCCCAATTCCAAACCTTTCTTACCTCCCTTAAAAATAAAGATCAACCCTCCAAGAATAAGAAGCACAACTCCAGCGACAACCAATAAATTTTTGTTAAAATTTTTCACAAGTATCACCTCCAAACTCACCCAAAAACTTCACTTTTTTTATTTTATCAAACAAGGTGATAGGTATGTTATCAATTAAAAAATTATCTAAAGAAGATATTGAAAAGATTATCCAATTTCTTATCAGCAAAAACTTTTCTAAACTTTCGGTAAACTCTGTATGGGAATTTGCCCGTTTCGAGAAAGATAGAGCAACAGTAGTGATATATCACAAAAAAGACAGCAGTTTTTCAATAACAACAAACTCACAAGAGCTATTGGAAAAGTTTCACTCCATACTAAACTTTCCATCAATACAAGCTCAACCTAATCAACCATTACAGCAGAAATACAACTTCACAATAGGAGTGGATGAAGCAGGAAAAGGCGAACTCTTCGGAAGTATCTGGCAAGTTGCAATTGTTAACTGCAAGCTTTCTCCATCTGAAATTGCAAACACAAAATCCGGCAAGCGCTCCATAAATTTTTGGAGAAAACAATTTTTCACAATTCTAAATAACTCCCAACTCGTAGTAGCAAACAGAATACTACCAGCTAAACTCGTCATAGGTAATTACAACACCATACTGACATTTGAAGTGTACAATTTAATTAAAAATGTGAGCAAGCTACTTCCTAAAAATTCCTCTAGAATATTCGTAATAGATGACTTTGGAATCAACAAAAAACGTATCACCATTCCAGACTCAAAGCTCCTCATCGAAAAAAAAGCCGATGAAAAATTTGCAGAAGTCAAGGCAGCCAGCGTTGTGGCTAAATATTTACGAGAAATTGAGCTGGATATAATAAACAGGCACTTTCGCTTAAAAGACAACAACCAAATTATCAACCCCGGTTCCGGTAACCTAGCAAACCCTCAAACTAAAAGATGGATTACAACATGGAGAAAAAGTCACCATTCACTTCCCTGGTTTGTTAAACCCAATTTCAAAATTTATTAACCACCTAATCCTTACCATCCTTCGACCCATCAACTCCCTCATCACCACTCAAACTTTTTCCCAACTCATCATCAATCGCACCCCTGAACTCTTCAAACTCCTTCCAATTCAAAAAACCCATCTCTTTTAAAAACTCATCACTCAATCCATAAATGTAGTAATCCTTAGTAATCCCTTCAACCTTTCCTTTCACTTCAATAAGTCCAAGCTCCAATAAACGCGCTATCGGCTTTGCACTAGTCACACCTCTTATTTTCTCAATCTCCGAGCGCGTTAAATTCCCATACATCGCAAGTACAGCTAAAACCTCATAGCAACTTGCAGGAAGTTTTTGAGGCTTACCACTTCCCTCCACAACCAATTCAACATATCTTTTTCCAATAAGAACACGTATAGGATGTCCTTCTTTTAAAAACAACTCATCAAGCTTTTGTGCAGCATTTTTTACATCCTCAACTTTTAACTCTCCTCCAAACTTCTTTTTCAACTCATCAAGCAACAATTCTATTCTAACCCTGCCCTTTTCTAACAACAACTTCTCCAGTTCTCTTATCAAATCCAACTTCGCCACTCCTTATAGCCATTAAAAGAGTCACAAACAGTTCAACAGCCTGCTTTTTATCTTCAAATTTGATATTAACACTCCTGCTCCTTTTTATCAGCTCTATTAAAATCTCAAGTGCCTTTTCAAATCCCAACCATTCATATTCTATCTCCTCTAACTCATCATCCCCCTTTTTCAAAGAAAATATGTGTTTCAACAAATCAGACATTAAAACAACTACTTCTTTCTTACTTTTAACTTTTATAGAAGTATAAAACTTTTCACCATGAATACGAGCAAGTTGTAGAGCCAAGTACGTTAACCTATAATCTTTCTCAACCTCTTTTCTCTCAACTCTAACGCTAAACAAATCTGGAAAATAAAGGCGCAACTTAAGCAAAATGAGCTTCACTAACAAAAGCATTATTTCAGTAAAGCGAAAAGAGTCAACAGCCCCCACCTGTGTCAGCTTCAACAAGCCATCCATTAAAACATCTACACGCAACTCCTCAAGCGACACACGTCCGCTTTTCAAAGTCTTCCACAAAACATCAACATCTTCTGGCAAAAAATCCCATTTCACCGAAAGATCTCCTGCCTTAGCCAATTTTTACAAGCTTTCGTACCATCTCCATAACTTCTCGAGCCCTTTGGCGCGCTATATCCTCCCCACGTCTCAAAATCTCTTCCACATCGGAATCAGAAATTTTACTTTCTATCTCTCTAAATGGCTCTGTCAATTCAATTATCACCTCAGCCAATCTCTTTTTACACTGAACACAACCTATCTTTGCTTGACGACAATCCTCTTCAATAGAGGCAACCTCATTTGTATTAAATACTTTATGCCAGGAAAACACATTACACACCTCAGGATGTCCTGGATCACTTTTTCTAACACGCGCCGGATCTGTAACCATGCGCGATATCTTGGCACTTATATCAGCTGGATCTTCATTAAGCCATATTGCATTGTCATAACTCTTACTCATCTTTCTATTATCTATTCCGAGAAGCTTTGGAGTCTTTGAAAGAAGTGGCTCCGGCTCTGGAAAATCCGTTCCAAAAGCACGATTAAAACGCCTAGCTATTTCACGAGTCAACTCAAGATGGGGTAACTGATCCACACCAACAGGAACATATTCCGCTTTGTAAAGCAAAATATCCGCAGCCTGTAAAACAGGGTACCCCATCAATCCAAATGACAAAGGTATATCCCTTTCTGCAAGCATTTCTTTTATAGTAGGATTTCTCTCAAGAAATGGCACCGTTATAACCATCGAAAACAGCAAAAACAGCTCAGCATGTTCTTTCACCTTTGCCTGTCTGAACAGCACCACTTTCTCAGGATCCACCCCTGAAGCAATTATCTGTTTAGTTATCAAAATTTCATTTTGTGGAACTTCTGCGGTATTCAACCTATCAGTCAACACATGCCAATCCGCCAAAAGAAAGAAACACTCATATTCCCCTTGAAGCTTTTTCCAATTATCAAGCACCCCCATAAGATGCCCTATGTGCAACGGTCCTGTTGGCCTTATACCACTCACCACAACTTTCATAACTATCCCTCCCCAAAAATTCCTGCAAACTCAAACACCCCTAACGCCACAACTCACTTTTCCTCCAATCCCAATCACATGAATTTTTGAGAACACATTCAGCACACCTTTTAACTCCCCCAACATTTTCAAATATCCAGTTACCACTTAAAGCTTTGCCAATTCTTCTTACAATGTCCTCCAACTCATCATCAAACTCAGGACGGTAAATCATCTCCTGACGATTTACAACTCTGAAAGACGCTTTATTTTCCTTTACTATGCCTTTTCTAGAAACTTCAGAATTAACCTCTGCTTTTATTTCTACAACTTCAAATACAACCCCTCCCGTAATGTGATAAGCAAAGTTTATTATCAGCTGCTTCTCAACTTCATTAAACAACTCAGGAATCAATATTTGTAAAAGAGAACCACTCTTTTCAAAAAACATTGCCAACGCATCCTTACCAAAAGCTTCACCCTTTCTCATCACAACTCTTCCAAAAGTAGCAACGTTCCATAAATCAGCCCCCTGACGATAAAGCAACTCTGTAATCGCCATAGTCCTCCTGAGAAACTTCTCTTCACTAAGCACTACAGTTTCAGTAGAAGCTATAATTTCCTCAAGCCATGGCATAGTTCCTGTAAAAAATTCTGCACACATCTTCCAAAAATACTGACACTTTCTCCAATAAGCTACCTCTTCTATTCGCAAAACTCTATTCTTATCTCCCACTAATCCTCTCTCCAGCGAAAATCCAACATCTAAAAACATTAAGTTCACCCCTACTTAAATCCAATCATCAAGATCGTCATTAATTAACAGCCTAATTGCTAGCATAACAGAGCAACTCCTCAAACTCTACCACTCTGTCCATAATACTTTCAAATCTAGCTCTATTATGAGAGGCTAACACTAACGCTACATACCTCTCTTTTAAAACATTCAATACCTCATCCAACCACTCTTCACTTAAATTTCCAAAAGCCTCATCAACGAACAAAACCAATTCTTTCTTCTTAAAATCAACACTTTTTCCTCCACCCTCAACACCAACACTTTTTTTCAGTTCAATACCCTCCCTTCTCATCATCTCTAATTCACGAATCAGCTCAAGTAAAATTCTCTCACCCCTAGATAATCCTCCAAATAACATACTAGGCGTTATATCAAATCCAACTCTCTGCTTCCACTCATCAAACACCTTTCCCCACTCTCTACCAAAACACAACTCTAAATTTTCTTGAACACTCAATCTCCTATCAAACAACTCCTCATTCCATACAAATCCTAAAAAAACTCCTTTATCTTTCTCCACATCAATTTTGCTCTCCACACATTCTATTTCTCCAAATACATCATTCACACCTGCAACTGCACGCAAAAATGTTGTCTTTCCAATTCCATTCTCACCCACAAGTAATACAAATTCTCCTTTATCCACTTCCAATACCAGCTCTTTATCTGAAAAAGCCCATCCAGGCACTCTACACCTCACAAAAAACCTTGTCAAAATACTATCACTCCATATCCATTCCACTACTTTATATTTTCAAATACTTTCTTCTCACCTTTAAATAAACCGTATAACTTTTTCGCCTCCTCAAAATACCTCTTTGCACCATCAAGATCAGCATTTTTGAGAGCCCTAAATGCTTTTACTACTAATCTATCACGTTTGAACAAAGCAGTCTTCTTTGCTCTTTGAAATGCAATTCCCATTCTTTCAATCACACGCCTGTAATCATCCTCTCTTTCTCCCAATTCCAAACTATAAAGCTCTTTCAATATGCCAATACAAGCCACACCATCTAACTCTTCGGAGTAAACCTTAGCTACGTAATCATTGACTTTACTCAAACCTTGAAGCTCTTTTTCTAAAACTCCAACATCCAATCCCAATTTATCCGCAACCAAGATGCTAAATTCTGCTTCTTCGGTGGCAAACACCTTAAGGTAATAGAGAGCTTTGTAATACCAGTACTTATCAATCCCAGCAAGATATACCTCATTCTCCTTTATAAACGCTTCTACATCCCCAACATCCATCCTTTCACCTTCATATCTTCTTATTCCATCTCCCTGCCCTTTCCCATTCTCTCCGACTGCCCTTATTCCTCCTTCACTCTTTGCAAGATTCATATCCACCTTTCCATAAGGAAGATTGTCCACCATCCAAACAAACTCAGCAAATTTTCTCAAACTGTACGGCAAGTATTCTTTCAGCTTTTCAAACTCCTCAACATTTCCTCTCTTTGCCACATCTTCAATTTGATCCAAAAACTCACGATACATCTTTCTCTCCACAACACTTCCACCTTTTTCCCCAGCTCCTTTTTTGCCTACTCTACTATTTCCACTACCACTCCTGTTTTTCTTCTTCCCCCTATTCTTTCCTCTCTTTTTTTTGTCAGCACCCACACCTCCAAATACAGCAAATTTATCACTATCTTCTCCAACCTCTACAGTCTCTCCCACCAAAATTTCCCCTATCCCAGATCTATCAGATAATATCTGCATATCTCTAGCTCCAATTACCTCCTCTTCTCCAAGAACCTTTACTGCTCCCCCTACATCTCCTCCAACTACCCCACCAAACACCTTGGCATACTCCATTGCAATCTCAGGAGGCATCTTCTCAACAACTCGCAAAAACGCTTCTCGCCACATTATATCTGTAAAATCAGCATTTTCAGTCAAAATTTTCAACGCCTCTTCCACATTTCCGCTTCTAGTCAAAACAAGTGCTTTCCAATACTTTCCCTTTTTCCCAGCTTTATCAAAAGCATTCAATGCCTCCAGATAAAGTCCTCTTTGAAAAGCAAGAAATCCCTTAGCAAAGTAGTAGAGAGCACTCAACCTTGCCTTAGAAAGTTCTTTCTCAGCGTCCTCGTACTTTCCATAAAAAATATCCAAGAAAGCAGTACTCAAATATTTCAAGTCGCTCCCTGCCTCTTTAGCAAACGTGTCAACCTCTTTCAACCATCCAACATCTGGAATGGATACCGCCACCTCTATTGCAAACTCAATCGCCTTATCCCAATCAGGCCATCTATTCAAAAGTTTTCTTAGGATTATCACAGTCTTTCTTCTATTTCCCAACCTCCAATTCAGATTGGCTAGACCAAACAAAACCTCAGGGTTGTTAGTAAGCTTTGCAGCCATACGGTAAGCATACAATGCCCTCACAACATCTCCTTTTTCCAAAAACCTATCCCCAACAGCCATCCACTTCCTCCAATCAGCAGGAAACAACATCACATCCAACCACGGATTTGCTTTGAACTTGTAAACACGTGCCATCTGTTCAATTAAACTGCGATAAGATTCGTAATCCCCAAGCTCGTAATACGCAGCAGCCATAAGCTTTCTAATCTTTCTCAAAAGCTTCCCACTCACTTTATAGGCATCGCCCATATTCTTCATCCGCTCATTTTTTATCACCTTACCCGCCTTAACCTCTACGCTAGCCCCTTCTGCTACACCAGCACTTGTTCCCCACACCAAAGCTCTCCTTGCAAGCTCAATTGCCCTCGCGTAGTTGCCTTTTTCATACTCCACATAAGCCTCACAATATAACTTTTCTGCAGAATTAGGCATTTTTTCCAAAATTTCCTTTCTTTTCACATAGTTTTTCTCAAACGTGTATATCTCAAACAACATAAGATAAATCTCTGCATCCTTTTTAGGAAGCGAAGCTAACATTAACTCTGCCTGTGAAAACTTCCCCTCTAAAAACCAAATAGTTGCAAGTTTATAAAGCACTCTTGGATCATTTTCAGAACTGAACGGTAAAAGCAGCCTCTCCGCAACCAAGTAATCTCCTCTTTTAACCAATTTATCAATCAAGTTGAGATAATCTTCGAAATTAGCAGCTACCACAACTCCCAAAAATGCAAGAAGAACCACAACCTTTCTCACAGATCCCACTCCTTAGTTGAACCACATTGGTATTCGATAGTCAAACTCAACTCTCATATCTTTTGAATAGAGATTAACTTTTAAAAATTTTCCGTGTCTTTCGAATAAAATATTCCAATTCTTGTACCTAACCTTCCTCTTCAATTTCCCATTCACATAAAAATCTATCTCACAAGTTGGTTGCTTAAACACTACTTTCACATCCTCTGCTTTTAATTCTTTATCTCCAAACACCCTCCCACCAAGAAGCCGAATCTCGGCTGTAGTAACAATAAGAGTGGCCCCCGCCCAACCACCCTTCGCCTCCCCAGAATTTGCAAGAAACAACTTCTTATCTATAACTACAGGAGGCTGTGTCATCCAAAACGCACCAACAAAATCTTTGACAAAACGCTCAAGTTCAGCCAATTTCTCAGATCTATCTTGCAAAAACGCACTTTGATGGAGTTGTCTTCTCCATATTCCCAATACAAGTGCTATCATGAACGCTGCAATTGCAGCAGCTATCAAAACTTCCAGTAGTGTAAAAGACTTTAAGTTTTTTCTCAATCCAATCACCTCTAACAATCCATGGCACATACTTTTAAATAGTTGCAACCGCATAGGTTAGCGTCTTTTGAGCATTTTTTCTGCCAACTTTCCACTTAACCATTAACTTGACGCGTGCTATTCGTTGACTTATATGCGATACTTTAATTTCAACTTTTCCTCGGTACTTAACTACAAACTTTCGTCCCAGAATATTCGGATCATCTATAACACCAGCATTCGGAACTCTGGGATAGTAGTAGTTGTAAACATTAACCGCAGCAATGTAAGCTAAAGTATTAGCCTCAATCCACTCACTCATCTTAAAGTTTAAACTGTAAATCAAAAAGTATCCCAATCCTAAAACACCAACAACTGCAACTGCAAGCATAACCTGCAAAAAAGTAAAAGCCTTTTGTCCTTTAAAACTACTTACTCTCCTTCCCAATTTTCTTCACCCCGTATATCTCCTCAACTGTGAATTTTCCCTTCCACTTGGGCCAATTTTTAATAAACTTTAGCTCTCGTTCTGCCTTCTGCCGCCAATTCTCTGGCCCTTTAGCCAACTTCTCAAAGTAATAACGTGCTGTTCTTAAATCCCCATTGTAAAACGCAACTTTTCCCATAAAATAAAGCCTCTCCCACTCATTAGCAAACTTAACATCATTTATGCCACCAGTAGAAGTGGCAGAGCCCATTTTTTTCTTGTTTGCCTTCTGAATTTTTTGAATAAAATTTATTCTTTTCTCCAAAAGATTCATATTCCAATAGTAATTCTGCTCCTGCCTAAGTGAAGAAGCTTCAATTCTCCTTGAGCGCACTCCAACAGACGAATGCATATAACCCTTATCTTTGGAATTTTTATCCATCTCCATAAGAGTCCGTGTGTACTGCTTTTGTATCCTATCAATCTCTTTCTCTCCCTTGAACCAAATAAGTATGAGTACCGTAACAACAAATCCAACAAGAACATAAAATATATCCTCTTTACCCACCTTCCTTTCCCTCCTGAACAACAACTTCTTCATCTTTCCTTTCGGTTCTTAAATGCTCCAGCAACAAGCGCCTTCCCAACTCCTCAAAGTATTTCTCAACTGCAGGATACCTAACCTCATCATCCTTTAGATTAAGCCCCACTTTAGCAAATATCTCTTTTTTTATGGTAATTGCTTCCTGAGAATTGTCTTTTAGTATTGCAAACAACTCCACCATTTCATCTCTGTAACCTAATCTTCTCCACTTAAAATACCTTACCAAAAACACCATTAAAACAACTGCAAGACATCCCAGAAGCATCCAGCTCAACCAAAACGCCGTATAGAGCTCCATATTATCCTCCCATTCTATTTACAACTTTCATCCAACAATCTTCTAATTTGTCCAAAATTCACCTTCAACCAAAGCAAAACCAACAATGTCTTACCATCCACACTATCTTCTCCTAACCCTAGCTCTGTCAATTCCCTCTCTGCAAGCTCTTCTAAATCAAATTTTAGTATCTCTATATCCTCAGCATCTTCATGCTTAACTTCAAAAGCACGTTCTCCTATTGCCAAAAACACATGCAACTTTTCTTTGAGTATTCCTCCCGAAGGATAAAGAGAGTGAATTTTCCTTAGAAAGTTAGTTCTAAAACCTATCTCTTCTTCAAGCTCCCGTTTAATCGCAAACTCATACTCCTCACCCTCATCAACACGCCCTGCAGGAATCTCCACCAAGTAGCGTCCTACAACTGGACGATAGTGTTTTATCAGATAAACCTTTCCTGAGCAATCCACAGGTAAAGCCGCCACAGCCTCTCCTGCTTCCAAAACCTCAAACAATAAAACCTTGCCATCAACCTCCCACTCATCTAGAAAAAAACGACTAATCTTTCCTTCATATATCTTCATTCTCCTTAAAAATTTCCAACTTTTCAAAGCACTTCCCTCCCAATGAAATACAGCACTAAATTCTTTTCAATATCTCAATTAGAAATTCTGTACTTTTAGCAAGTTCAGATAAGTCAATGTACTCCTCATTAGTGTGAGGTTTTTTCATAGCTATACCAACATTGAAAGTCTTCACTCCACGCGCATTGAAAACATTCGTATCACTTCCTCCTCCAGTAGGCACCCACTTAAACTCAACACCCACAGCCTGTGCAGCCTCCTTAAACACACTTTCCAATTCACAACCGTAATGGTTGTATCCATCGTATTCTCTCTCGTGTCTCCACTCAACTTCACATTCCTGAGACTTAAAAGCATTCTCTATCCTATTCATAAGTTCCATCAACTTTTTCTCATCTCTACTACGTGCTTCTCCAGTAACTTTACATGAAGGAGCAACTATGTTGTCTGCTTCTCCTCCACTGATCGTTCCCACATTGCAAGTTGTCTCCTCATCAATTCTTCCCCACTCAACAGCAGCAATAGCCCTAGCAGCAGAAACTATTGCGCTCTTTCCCTCTTCTGGAGCAACACCAGCATGAGAAGCTTTACCCTTAAACACAGCTTCAAACTTATCGTGATAAGGAGCTACTACATCTATCGATCCAGGATCCGCTTCGCTATCCAACACAAAGCCAACTTTTGAATTCAACTTCTCCGTTAAATTCTTTGCTCCAATCAATCCAATCTCTTCTGCTATGGTAAAAACACCTTCAAGTCCAACATCTATCCCCAACTTATCCGCATTCTCAAAGATGTACATAATGGCAGCAATACCTGCTCTATCATCTGCTGAAAGTATAGTTTTTCCCGTAGATTTCATAACATCTCCCTCAAATACGTATTCTACATCACCGGAAAGCTTCACCGAGTCCATGTGCGCACATAACATAACCCATTTATCTTTGCCACGTGGTGGCCTTCTAACTATTACATTACCAGCATTTGATCCTGCTATCTTGCCGGCGTTATCCTCCACAACCTCAAAGCCTTTCTCCCTTGCCCAAGATATTATGTAGTCTGCAACCGGTCTCTCTTCCAAACTTTCAGCCTTCAATTTGACTAGCTCTTCCAACCTCTGCCTCAAATACTCTTTCAACTCCATGTTCAACACCTCCTTAGAAAGTGCCTTGTTTATAAGATTATACAACACTTATCACCTACATTTAGTTCAAAAATTTTGTTAGAATTTGAAAAGGTCAGTATTTTTAATCTCAAGGAGGGATTCTTATGAAAAGTTACTTTATTTTACTACTATTGGGAACTACACTTTTAATTTCAGGATGCGGCGCTTCCCAAAACCCTTCAAATCCAACTTCAACTTCTAACACAGAAACTACTCAAAAAGAAAAGATCACCAAAGAAGCCTCAGCTCGCTATAAAGCAGCTCAAGAAGCTCTAAAAAAAAGCGGAATGAGTATTAATGACTTCAAAAAGCTTGGTCAACAACTTTCTGGTGAAACTTTAGATAAGCTCAATTTGAAAAAGATAACTGTTCAGGATATTTCAAAAATCGAAGTATCTACAGATTTATTTTCTTCAAGCGATTATCTCCGCGAAGAATCAAATGTCTATGGTAAATGGAAAAGTTTCTCATTTGCTTCAAACTCCCTCGAAAAATTTGATAAAAACCTAAATTTCAAATTGATAGGTGCTTTTACTCCAGACGCAGTAATTATTCAGAAAGATCAAAAGTTTGAAAAATATATAGCGTGTGCCAGCTTTGGACCATGGCTAGCAGTACAATACTCCCAAAAACTCAAGTTTTATAATTTACTAACCAGTCAAAGTGTCTCAAGGGATTTCAGCTCAGATCTAACTATCCGCAACTTATACATTCCGAATGTAGTCAACACTGATATTAAAAGTATTCCATCAATCGTATTGTTAGTCGAAACAAGCTGGCAAACTGCCCCTATTATTGATGGAAAAAAACTTGACAAAGAAAGCCTATACGCCATAGCTCTGGATTCAAAATTGAAATTCAAAAATGCAATTAAGCTTCCAAAAGACACTTCACCTTTAACTTCTACAAACAAATATGCAATTCTTTACAACAGCGATGAAAAATCAACTTATCTCATGTCTTTGGACACTTTAAAGTTAACCAAGATAGAAAACTTTATTCCAAAGTACGGTTACGAAGCTCCTATTTCTGTAGCTATTGCGCTTCCCTCAGATTTTAGCGATGATTGCAAAACTGTAGGCAACACTGATCTTTATAAAAGGTGGTTAATTGTTGACGACAAAAAAGGATGGACAGTCATTGAGCTAGCCTCTTATGCGAGAAAAATTACACCTCTTCCAAAAAGTGAAAAGCTAGCTTTAATGCAAAGTGATCAGCTACTGAGTTTTCATGGAGAAGAGTACAAAAAATATAGAAACCTAGCATTTATTCCATATAGTAATCTTAAATTTGGAAGTATTACGAAGTTAGATCCAATGAATTTTAAAGATGCTCTTCAAAACCTCATAGTTGCAGATATATACGAACTTGAAACAAACAAGGTCATTGTAAATATTATGTTTGGTAAACTACTTGTTGCAACTATTAAGAACAGTGAACTTACTCCCGAAGCTTCTGGAAAAGTAGAGGACATTGCAAAACTGTACTACTTGGGAGACAACAAATTTTTCTCGGCGGACGCCTTTGGTAAGATGAAAACTATCAAACTGTCCTGGTAAAGTTCACAACAGCATTAAGTAAAATTCTGAAAAATCAGGGCTGGCTGGGGTATCCTTTCACTCAAGCCAGCCCTTCACTTTTCTGCAAAAACATATCCTTTTTCAACCCTGTAAATTCTATCAGATACCTCCAACGCCTTTAACCTATGCGTAACAAAAACGATTGTTTTACCAGTTTGTTTTAAATAGCTCAAAACCATCTCTTCTGTTTTTGAATCCAAATTTCCAGTTGCCTCATCCAACAACAGTAACTCTCTCTCTAGAAGCAGTGCCCTTATTAAAGCAAGTCTTTGAAGTTGACCTCCCGAAAACCTCTCAGGTAAGAACCTACTATCAGGATTTTCAAGGTATTTTGAAAACCTATCATAAACCTCAAATCTCATAAACAACTTTTCCAGTTTTTCTCGTATCTCCTCGCTCCATTCTTCAACAAACATATTCTCCCTAAATGAAGCATCGAAGAACACTGGAAACTGGG
>JAMOTN010000031.1 GCA_027062325.1 bacterium | reverse complement strand
TGAGCAACTTTTCAAATTTTTTCACACCTCTGGCTATCCCACCTGCTAAAAACACAGCCTCAAGTGCCAGCAAGTTTACAGTAGAAGCCATAGCAATTGCTAAATTTTCTATATACTTTAAAATAATGCTTGCCAATCTATTAACAGTAAGTCTTCTTTTCAATTCATAAGGAGAAATCAAAACGTTATCGTCTAAAATCTTTTCCATCTCATTAGCCAAATTATAAGCCATATCACTTTCAAATAATTCTTTAGGAGTCAACCTAACACCAAATCTGGCAAATGCCTCTCTTTCCAAGAACCTTGTAGAACATACAGTCTCCAGGCAACCTTTACCTCCGCAACTACAATTAGAACCGTTCTTCTCCACCACAATATGCCCAATTTCACCAGCTCCTGTAGAAAGCAATTTCTTTCCATGAATAATCCCTGCTCCAACTCCTGTCCCCAAAACAACTGTCGCGTAATTTGAAACACCAAGCTTCTCCGCCTCTTGCCAACAGGCAATTGCTGCAGCATCTGCATCATTTAAAATAAATACTTGGTGGCCCGGAGCCACTTTTTGAGCAAATTCGTAAAAATTTACTCTCAATCCCATATTGGGAAGAAATACAACACCTTTTGGATCACGCACAGCACCTGCAACACTAAAAGACACAACATCAACATCACTTTTCCACTTATCAATAAGCACTTCAACCTCACCAAGAAACATAACAGTGCTTCTAATCTTTTTGTACTCAGTCACTTTAAAAGTAAAATCTTTAACATTTACCTCAACTTTTGCACACTTTACAAACGTGCCTCCAATGTCAAAAGCCGCTACCTTTACACTATCCATATTTATCTCTCTCCATAAGCCTCATACAAAATCGAACTTTTATCTATTCTAACCAATAAAAAAGGCCGCTGTAAATTGAACAAAAAATCTGAATAAAACAAAAGGGGGCTTAAAAGCCCCCTACTAAATACCTTATTGAAATAACTAATTTAAAAACTACCTTGCCCCTCTAATTCTCTTCCTATACTCCCAAGGTTTCTCGTAATCTCCTCCCCATACACCAAGCTTATTTTCTTTTGCAAACTTTTGAGCCTCAACAAGACGACTGTAATACTTCATCTTTCTAGTAAACACGTAAAGATAAGCCATACCAGCACGCAATAACTCTTCATTCAAAAGCACCCCATCTATCCAAACATAAGCCAAAAGCCTACCATAACGCCCCCTTTTATTCTTTTCAAACTCCAAAACAACTCTTCTGCCCAATACCATATCCTCTGTAAATTTTTTTGCAAGTTGGCCCATAGGTTGAGTCTTTTCAGGTGTATCAACCCCCAAAAGTCGCACTCTTTCCTCCTTCCCATTAGCCAATCTAACTATGAGGGTATCACCATCTACCACACGAACCACCGTCGCCTCTAACCCATCACCTACTGACGCTTCTTGAGTAGCAAAGAAATCCGTTGCCTTTTCAAGCGGACGCTTAAATATATCCCTTCCATCAATACCAGAAGGCACTGTTACACCTAGCAATTTGCAAACTGTAGGATAGACATCAATTGTGCGACAATACTTTATCTTTACACCACGCTTCACTTCTGGAGCCCCACCGAATATTAGCATTGGAACCCTCATACTCTCAGGATCAACAGATCCGTGATTTCCTTTGTAATGCTGCCAACCAAAAGAACGGTAGTTGGCAAATAGTACCAAATCAGGCGAATATGCATTCATCATGTAATGAGCAATTCCTTCAACAGCTCCCGGCCATTTCAATCTCAAAGAAGCCTTTAACCAGCTATCATCTGTCATCCAACGTCCACAGTACTCACTTGGTATTTCCAAAACATTAGCAGTAATCGGCTCGTATTTGATTAAGGTCTTACCAAACGCCCATCTCACCTTTATAACAGCCTCACCTTTATACGAAACAACCCCGAACTTAACAGGTGATATCTTGTAAACTGCACACACTATCGCATCTTTATAAGCATCAACTACCGCTTTTACCAAATCAGTATTTCCTTTAGGAGTGGGGTAATTTCTCAACTGCTTACCCATAACTATGCTGTCCCATTTTCCAGTCACCGGATCTTTGAAGTAGTAATTCATACATGCATTTCCAGTAGGTAGTTGAACCACATCATACTTATCAAGCATGAACTTAACCTTTAAATCATCTGTAAGGCTCGGGTTCAAACCTTTTAAACCAAACTTTTCAAAAAACTTATGAGCTGGTAACTCTTCCTTACTCCTCTGCTGTCCATGATCACCAGAGAAAATAACTATGGTCTTATCCCATAACCCGGATTCATTAAACAAATCATAAATTGTTTTCGCAGTTAGCTCTATTATATTCGTATAGTGATCTATACATTCCTTACTTCCCCATCCATAATTATGGCTAGTCTCATCAATTCCCGGCAAGTAAAGCACTATAAAGTGGGGTAAATTATGAAATGCCACCCCAACCTTTACCAAATTTTTAAACACATTCAAACTAACCTTATCCATTATCAAGAAAGCCTTGTATGTGTGAGCAGCTGCCAAAATAAACTCCACCTTTGGAATATTCCTGAATACTTTAACCCCCGGCGCAAACATCTCACCTACTACTCCTGCCTGATAACCAAGCTGCCTAAATATTGTTGGCACATATCTGTAAGCATCTACATTGCTAGTAGTCATATCCAATCCAATGTAGTTTCTCAAAGATTTCGAAGTTCTGTCAAAGTAGCGCAAATTCGGTATTCCCATTCTATCGTTAAATACCCCCATGTAAAATGCAATATGTCCCGGCCCTGTCATGGAAGGAACCACTGTCAAACAGTTATCAGAATACATTCCATTTCTCACTAATTTCGCTAGGAACGGCAACCTTCCTTCCCTCATTAAACGTTTTAAAAGAGGCCAGCTCAAACCATCAAACAATACAAATACAACATAGCGATCCTTTGTAACATTTTCCTCTGTATAGAAAACTGCCTTCTCAACCCTGTATTTTAGTACTCTCAAATTGTTTATTGCCCAATTTACTTCTTCCTTCAGCTGAGGTGGAACTTGGTTGGAACGCACCTGAGCTTTAAAATCGTTGTACATTTGAGCAATATATTTCCACGTCTTTCTTATATCATTCTTATTACCTAAATGAGCTATTAATCTTCTAAAACTCTTCTTATCTCCCGACTTTAAGAAACGCTGAACAGCTACCTTAAACAACTTAGGATCTTTTATGTACTTATCATACTTGGATTTATACGCAAACAGCTTCTCCATCAACTTATCAAACAAACTCTCATCTTTAATAGCTGCCGCAACCATTGCACTCTTTTTAGTAATTGCATACTTTATAAACTTGGCTAAGTATATAATGGAATCTTCCGTTCTCCCTTGCTTTTCATATATCAAGGCTTTCAAATAGTAAAGCTGAGGAGCATCGTAACCTGCCTTTTCTAGTTCATTCAAATATTTCATAGCTTTGTCTAATTCACCTTTATCAAATGCTTCTTTGGCCAAGATTAACTTATCTTCATTCGTAAGCTTGCCCAATTTTTCTTTCACTTTAAGGTAAAGTTTTTTGAAAAAAGAAGGTCTTTCTATTCCAATGTAAGAAGTATAGTTTTCTCTTATCTCCTTTTTCAAACTCTTTTCTATTCTTTTCTTTAGGGAGGGGGGTAATTTAGCAAGGATTTCTTTCCCTCTTGGACTGGATAGCTGATCAACTATTTTCCCAATAATATCCTCTGACAACTTACTTTGAAGTATCAAATTCGCTAAATTTTTCACATCTCCAAAACTTGAAACGTCAACAGATGCAATTGCATCTTCAACTTCCAAAGTTGCCTGACTTATAACATTTTGAACATTATTCAAAATATTGGTAAGATTTCCTGCAAAAACACTAACTTGCCCTAAAAATTCCCCAACTTTCTTACCAACCTTGCCATACTTCGAAACTTTTTGCTGTATTCTTACACTTTCAGTAGCCACTCTACTTACTCCACGAGTGACGCCATTTATCTTCTTCAAAACTTCCTGTATTTGCTCATCCAATTCTGCTTTTTCTTCACCCACAGCCTCTGAAGCCTTGTTAACTAAATAGGTATATCTCTTATAAAGTTCATCCAAACTTTCGGAAAAACTAAAAATAACAAAAATCGTAAAAGTCAACGCCATGACTCTCAGAAGTACACTTTTCATAAAAATACCCCCAAAACATATAAAAACTCCAAGTTTTATTATAACCTCTCTTAAAAAAACTGCTCCACGTTCCACTCCAATCATCTTTGTAAATACAACTCCAGCCTAGGCAATATTAAACCAGTCAATATCCCTGTCAAAATTGACATTCCAAACGCTAAAAGTTCAATATAAAACCCTAACTTGAACAAAAAAATTTGAAAAACTAATATTTGAACATATGTATGCAAAACACTACCTGTAACGCAACTCACAACTGAACCATAACCTGCCTGCAACAATTTGACAACTACAAAAGCAGAAATAGAAGTAGCAAGAAAAGAAACAAATGAGACAAAAGGCCCTTTAAAAATAAAAACCACCAGTGCTTTGAATAAAACAAGTTGCCAAAACACATCGTAATACAAGTAAATCACAAGATTTGATAAACCAAATCTCAGCATATAGAATGAAGTAAATCTATCTAAAATAACCAACAACATCAAAACAATCGCTGCAAAACTTAATCGCTTCCACTTAAAATCCAAATCTTGCAATCCTCCAAATTATCTAACCACTAAATCAACATCATTTATATCCTTGCCTACACCTTCCAATCTAATCTCCACTTCATTAGGAACACATATTATAGAATCACGCGGAAAAACATCTTCAAGCCAACCGTGTTTCATACATATTTTATCCGGGCAACTACTACTTATAACCCTAACCCTATAACCATCAAATTTGAGCTTAACATCACCTAACTTACCTTTAATTACAACTTTCCCCTCTCGAGGAAGTTCAAATACCTTTTTTCCATAAGGCGTCAAAATCACCGCTCTAGAAGGCTTCATCTTCCCAACGCCACCAAACTTTCCAGCTTTCCAAGATAAAAATAACACCACCGATAAAAATACTGCCAATATAACTATCAATATCCAATCTTTAGAGGTGTAAAACTTTACTCCTTTCAAGTAGGGTTTTGCAAAATTATTTTCAATCATCTTACCATCACTTCCTATCCACACCACTCCTACTTTAAGTTTATCAGCTACTCTCTTTACAACTTCCCAGCTAGCCATTGCAAAAAAAGCCGTTGCTAAAGCATCTGCTTTTGTTAGATTTTTAGCTATAACTGTTACACTCTCAGGTCCTATCACAGGATATCCCGTTCGAGGATCAAATATGTGACAGTATCGCTTACCATCTTTTTCAAAATAACGCTCATAGTCCCCACTCGTTGCAATTGCTACACACTCCTTTTCACTCAAGTCAAACTCCAAAACTCCTGCAATACCTTTTCCTCGGGGATTCTTTATTCCCACCCGCCACAATTTTTTTCCACAAATTACCACATCCCCACCAGCATCAACAAAAAACACATCATAGGAACGCATATCTTCTTTCAACTTATCAACTAGCATATCAATCCCAGCACCTTTTGCTATTCCACCAAAATCAAAAATCACCCCTCTCTTCTTGACAACCTTCCATAAACCTGACGATACTCTCTCAATCTTTACCAATTTACGCCATCCAACAAAACTCAAAGCCTTTTTTATCTCATGAGCACTAGGAACTCTGTAATTACCACTCCAAAATCCCCAAAGTTGAGACAGCACTCCAACCGTCGGATCGAAGTAGCCGTTTGTTAAATCAACAAAGCCTCCAGCCTCTTTGAAAACTCTAGCTTCAGAAGTACTAAGCAATATCTCTTTTGTAGCTGCAAGAGCTTTAAATTTTTCCGGGGAAAACTCATTTTCCCATTTTTTCAAAAAACTTTCAACATCAAAAGCTGGCTTAAAACTAGCTCCAACTTTTATAAAAGTATCCCACAATACAAAACTTTCCCGATATTTTAAGCTTTGAGCAAAAACATAAGTTGAAATAAAAAAGCAAAAAAGCAAAATAAAATTACTCAATCTAGTGCCCATAAGCAGCACCTTCATCATACTAATTAATTCTCAATTTCTCCATAACAAAATCTATTATAGAAGCAGGTACACACCTACTTATGTCACCACCAAACCTTGCTATCTCCTTAACAATAGAAGAGCTAAGGTAAAGATAACGATTACTGGCTGGTAGAAATATCAACTCGAATTCTTTACAAAGTGTTCTATTAGCAAGCAACATCTGAAACTCATATTCAAAGTCTGTCACAGCTCTTAAACCTCTTATAATAACCACATCTCCAAATTTTCTCACATAATCAACCAGTAGGCCGTTAAAAACTTCAACCTTAACAATATTGCTCATCCCCTCTTCCTCTAAAGCTTTAATTATAAATTTTTCCCTTTCTTCAGCAGAGAAAGTATATTTCTTAGATGGATTATTAGCTATTAAAACCACAAGAGTGCCAAATATCTTCACCGCGCGTTTCATTATGTCAAGGTGCCCCAGTGTGACTGGATCAAAACTTCCTGGATATACAACCGTCGGCACTGAACTCACCCCCACATATTCTCTCCAAAACAGCTATCTTTATTTATTGTCCAATCAATCTATAAAATGTCAAACCACTACTTCCATACTTTCGAGCATCAACTTTTTCCAAAAGCCCTAACTTATCAGGCAAATACTCGGTCTTATGATTCTTAACCACTACAATTCCATCATTGTTAACAACCCTCGCACAAGAAGCCAATTCAGAATACCACATTCCAACAGGAAAAGGAGGATCAAAAAATACAACATCATATTTTTTTCTTACCGGTGAAGCCAAAAAATCTGAAACACTCATCTTCAATATGGTGTACTTATCTTCGCTTACTTTACAGCGATTTAAATTGCTTTTTATAAGCTTTACAGCATCAAGATTTGCATCCACAAAAACTACAAACTCTGCCCCTCTGCTCAATGCTTCTATTCCCATCACTCCCGTTCCCGCAAACAAATCTAGAAAAGTTAATCCAAAAACATCAACAATGTTGAAAAATGCCTCTCTTACCACAGCTGTAACAGGCCTTATATCCCTTCCCTTGAACTCTTCCAATTTTCTCCCTCTAAAAAGCCCCGCAGTAACTCTAAGCGGCACATTCTATCCCTCCTTCAAAATAGTCATAAAAGCTTCCAAACTCCATCTCCCAACAGAGGCAACCACAAAAAATCTCAATCCCCTTGCTAAAATTGAAGCAACTATAAATTTTACAAAGTTCAATTCCAAAAAACCAGCGCTCCAACACATCAACTTGTAAGGAATGGGTGTCAAAGCAGCCACAATAACAGCTGTTACTTCCCACTTTTCCAAAAGTTGCCTTGCTCTTAAATAATATTTGTTTCTAAGCAACATACTGGAAAAGTGATCTTTAAAGTAATAAAAAGCTACATAAGATATGATGGCACCAATCAAATTTCCAGCTAAAGCAGCAAAAGTAACTTTCAAAACTCCAAACTTAGAGGCAGCAAATGGTAAGAAAACATCGGGCGGCACAGGATTCACAATACTT
Source organism: bacterium (assembly GCA_027062325.1). GTDB lineage: Bacteria > JAMOTN01 > JAMOTN01 > JAMOTN01 > JAMOTN01 > JAMOTN01. The sequence goes on along the minus strand of JAMOTN010000031.1, from coordinate 854 downwards.
TCTGTTATTGAAAATAAAAACAACGCCCATAATCCCCAACTGTCTATAAACTTATAAGTTGAATAGATCAAATTGTGAACAAAGTTTTCCAACACCAAATCCACCTCTGCCAGACTCAATACCTAACTCAAACCCACATCTGACTTTAGAATAGTTATCTCATCATCTGTAAGCTCTCTCCACTCTCCAAGCTCAAGGTCCGTTAGTCTAAAGCTTCCAATCCTAACTCTCTTCATTTTTAAAACACGCCTTTCAACAGCTAAGAATATTCTTTTAACCAGATGATATTTCCCCTCTGTAACAACTATTCTCACAAATCCATCCTCTTCAAAAACCTTCGCCGGCCTTGCCCTCTCTCCACCACCTATGTAAACTCCCCTCTCTATACGCCTCACAGCCCTTTCATCCAAAGGCTTATCCAACACCACCCAGTACTCCTTTTCTACCTTCCACCTAGGATGAGTTATGCGATGAATGAACTCATTATCTGTAGAGAGAAGTAGCAATCCTTCAACATCAACATCCAATCTCCCAGCCACTTTAAGGCGCGAAGCATAGGGAACATCCAATAACTGATAGCAACTGTTGTACTCTTTCGCATTTGAGCTGTAACCTGCTGGCTTATTCAAAACAACATATATGTTATGTCGGGGATGGAATACCTCTCCATCAACTTCAATAAAGTCATCAGGTGTAACATCAATCACTCTCTTAACAATCTCTCCGTTCACAGAAACCAAGCCTTCTTTAATAAGCTCTTTTACCTGTCTGCGAGTTCCATATCCTGCCAAAGCCAAAGCCTTATCAAGGCGCACTTTTCGAGAAGTTTTTCCCTTCATCCCATCACCCTCTTT